>JBGOYH010000254.1:0-2518 GCA_041479575.1 Bathyarchaeia archaeon | reverse complement strand
GAAAAATCCAAATCTATCCACGGACACTGAAGTTTTGTAGAAAATTCATGGAGCAGTCTGGGAGAGACAGGTTTACGTCGTACGTAGGGATTCGGGCGAGGGCCGCGTTGATACATGAACTGCTGCATCTGAAGTACGCAAACGATGAAGAAAAAGTCAGACAACTCACCAAAGAATACTTCGCAGTTTTCACACAAAATCGGCCCACACCGAATTCACACATGCCCAGTGTTTACAACATGATATTCAAGCCCAAAGCAACCGAGAATACACCAGCATGCTGAATAAACGCGCGCCTTCCCTCATGTGAAACGACGAAGAGGAAGGATGCGGTGAAACCGAATGGTCAGACTTGATGAAAGCAAAGACACATCCCCCAGGATTCAGTCACACGTGAACCCCAAACATGAATGCATCTATTTCCACAGATAAACGCTTCATCCGTGGTCGATCCTAAGAACCCCAAACCCGGCACGAACGCACAGAATTCAACATGCACATCAGCAAAACGGCGCACCAAACCCCGCCAAAAGAACCTCATAAACACTCAACGACAGTACCCGCCGAAGCAAAAACCTAGGGGGGAGGGGGTAGGTCTTTTTTGGCTTGAAAACAACCAAAAACCATGTTGAACAGTCCATACCATAGGACTACCTTCTATGTAAACGAAATCACGCGCTCCCTTTCACATTTTGAGAAGCCTAGGCACAGATAATCTTCAGCAATCTTTATTGATTCTAGAAGACATACCGTTTTCATTGATCACAATGATACTTGGAATCTGCGGAAGCCCGAGAAAACAGGCGACAGAACACGTTCTATCAGAAGCCTTAACCATTTTGCAGAAAATGAACTATGAAACAGACCTCTTTACGGTCAGAGGCAAAAACATTGGTTTCTGCCAACACTGCGATTACTGCCTAAGAAACAAAAAATGCAAACTCAAAGACGACATGTACATCATCTATCCCAAACTTAGAAAAGCAGAAGGACTAATTTTTGCAACACCAGTCTACAACGGAGGCGTAAGCGCTCAAACAAAGACAATAATGGACAGGTGTAGAGCCTTGCTCACAGCAGACAAAAACGTCTTCAAGCACAAAGTCGGCATGGCCATCGCAGTCGGCGGAGACAGAATTGGCGGACAGGAACTAGCCATCCAGCAAATCATAACCTTCTACGTTCTAAACGGCACTATTCCTGTCAGCGGCGGCACCTTCGGAGCCAATTTAGGCGCAACTTTCTGGTCAAAAGACACCTTGAAGGATGTCAGGCTTGATGAGGAAGGATTCAGAAGCTTGAGAAAAACCGTGAAGAACTTTGCTGAAATTCTAAAGCAGAACGAGGCTAAGAACAAGGTCTGAAGCGTGTTAACATGACTGCTCGGCCAGAAAGGACTGAGAAAAAAAGAAAAGCCGCATGGGGAATCACAGGCAGCGGCGACAGACTAAAGGAAACCCTAAGTGTAATGGAGACAATAAAAGAAGACTACGAAAACGAAGTTGACATAAGAATCTACCTTTCAAAAGCAGGAGAACAAGTCATCAAATGGTACAAACTATACGATCAGTTGAAGCAGAGTTTTCCCAAGGTCTGGGTCGAACTTGGCCCCAACTCGCCGTTTCTCGCTGGCGACTTACAACTCGGCAAGTTTGAATTTCTGCTGATCGCCCCTGCAACGTCGAACACTGTGGCAAAGATTGCTGCAGGAATAAGTGACACGTTGCTCTGCAACTCAGCAACCATGGCGCTGAAATCCTTCGTCCCAGTCTACGTCATGCCCACCGACTACAAAGAAGGAACAGTGACTACACAACTTCCCAACGGCAGAAACCTCAAATTGAGAGTAAGAAAGGAAGACGCCGAAAACACCAGAAAACTATCAAACATGGACGGCGTATCGATGCTGGAAAATCCTGATGATATTTTCACGGTTTTCAAGAAGCACTTACAGTAGTTGTCTTAATGTGTTCGACCTGCCGAATCTATGTTCTAGACTCCACAAAAGACTTTATCCGCCTCATTCCTTCCTTGACTTGCTCATAATCAGGCGAAAAAGAAATTCTCAGATGTCCCTCTCCAGCGTTCCCAAAACCTGAGCCCGGCACGGTCACAACCTTCGCTTTCTGCAACACCTCGATTGCCAGCATTTCGTCTGATTCTTCCAGTTTCGAAAAGTCTGGAAAAACGTAGAACGCTCCCATAGGCAGCGTGAAGGACAAAGACTTCAAATTTCTGAGTTCATTGATCACTAGTTCTCTTCTCCTAGCGTATTCTGCAAGCATCTCCTGAACACATTTTTGCGAACCGGTTATCGCTGCAAGCGCTGCCTCTTGCGAAATAATGTTTGGACAGAGCGTTGCATAATAATGAAGAGTTCGAAGCGTAGCCGACAATCCTTTCTCAGCCGCAACATAACCTATTCTCCACCCAGTCATAGCATATGCTTTCGAGAAACCATTCACCGTTATTGTCCTGTCTTCCATGCCAGGCAAGGAGGCCATACTGATGGGCTTTG
>JBGOYH010000253.1:0-2522 GCA_041479575.1 Bathyarchaeia archaeon | reverse complement strand
CGAAGACAGGTTTCCAGCGTTCTTTTTTTGCTTTAATCTGTCATGCTCCTTTTTGTGTGGCATTCTCTGGAAAGCATCACTCAATGTACAGCACGTGTTGCGTTCACTTGCTAGGTCTTTTCTTTCTTGACACCCAAATCTTCGAATCTCTTTTCAAGCGCTTTGGCAATGTCGTCAGGGATCTTCTTTTCGAAAGGCAGTTCTTCAGCCCTGAGCAGACGCTCCAACAGTGTTTGACTCAATGCGCCGATGGAAACGAAAGCTTCTGGGCCGCACCAGCGTAGGTCTTCGAGGTCTGTATGCATTATTTGAGCTGCGCCTCCTCCTCGTGAAAGCATGACCGAGGGAACGCCGTAGAAGGCAAGTGGCATATGGTCTGAACCGCCCATTCCCATTTCGCTTGTGGCTTGAAGAGATATCCCAAGCTCTTTGGCGGTGAAGCAGAGCAATGACTTCAATTCTCCTGGTCCCAAAACAACCGCGCCCAAGTTTCCCAGCAGTATTCCATGAACATCATAGTCAAGACAAAGCTTGAGGTTCTTGGTGTTTTCTGGGTTCTTGGCATGATAATAGGAACCACGCAGTCCAAGTTCTTCTGAGCCGAATGCCATGAATCTCAACGTTCGATTTGGTTTTTCATGCGCGAAAATCCTTGCCAATTCGAGGACAACAGCGGTTCCAGCCGCGTTGTCATGTGCTCCCATTACGCTTCTGACCGTGTCACAGTGGCCGCCCACAAGTATGTCTTCGTCTTCAAGGATCCCGCGCACTTCTCCAATTACGTTTTGACTTTTTGCAGTTACTTTCTCCACTTCTGTCACCATTCTGAGCTTTCTAGGACCTTTCATCAAGTTTAGCAGATCGTCGTGGGCCATTGAAATGGCGGGGACATTTTCCTTTTCAACGTACTCCGCCCGTATGGAACGATAAATTGCCGGTGCCAACGGTGTTCGGGAAGGATAGATCAAGGCCAAAGGTTTGGCTTTCAAGATTTTATGGAATTCTTTCTGGTTGGGCGCAATTCCTAGTGCAGCTATCTTGTTTTCGATCTTTCTCAGAGCTTCCAGCGACGTTGATTCCAACATGACTACTTCGCCTTCAACGCCTTCAGGTGGAGTTGACAGGGAATTTCCCACAGCTGCACAAGCGACCTTTGTGCCGTCTGGCAGGGAAGCTTCTTCTTTTAGAACGCGACTTGTCTGGACTTCGAACTCTTCAATTCGCACATTGGCAAGTCCGAACTCTTCAAACCAACTCTTTATTTTCTGTGCTGCCCGAGCCTCTGCAGCTGTTCCTGATTCTCGGTTTCCAATATCGCGGACGAGACTCTCCATGAAATGGTATGCTGAATTGGGATCAAACGTTTTCATTTTCGTTCATCTCTTTTCGAATAGTTGAAACGTTATAGCTAATAAAGACTCACTCCTGCCCATAGATCAACGGTTAAAGCGAACAAACAAGACAAGCATAGCCTCCGAGCTGCCATTGCGAATGCTTCATAAACAACTGCCAACGAAATCATTCTGAACTGGGGATGTGGAAAAATGGAAAGCTACGATTTGATAATCATCGGCGCTGGAGCAGCGGGTTTGGCGGCAAGCGTCTATGGCGTGAGAAGTGGACTCAAAACCTTAGTTTTAGAGGAGAAAATGGCTGGTGGCACGACGGCAGAGGCGCCGTGGGTGGAAAACTACCTTGGGTTTCAGAGTATTAACGGAATTGAACTTGCAGAGAAAATGGTGGTTCACGCCAAGACTGCGGGTGTGAAGATCAACGAGTTTGAAAGAGTTGTCAAAATGAATCTCGCAAGCGAGGGGAAGACTATTGAGACTGACAAGGGAAGCTACGAAACCAAGAGTGTCATAGTCGCTTCTGGAAGCGCTTACCGTCAACTAGGAGTTCCTGGTGAGAAAGAGTTGCGTGGAAGAGGTGTAAGTTACTGCGGATTGTGCGATGGACCGTTCTTCAAGAATAAACGAGTAATGGTCGTAGGAGGAGGCAACTCAGCCATAATAACAGCTCTCTATCTTTCCCATCTCGGATCTAATGTTAAGGTCGCTCATCGCAGGGATGTCTTTAGAGCAGAAGACGCCTTGGTTCGGGATTTGAAGAGCATGAAAAACGTTGAGGTGTTCTGGAACACTGAGATTAAGGAAATCGTTGGCGAAAAAATGGTCAAGAAAGTAATTATGCTCGACAAACGTACGAGTGAAACCAAAGAGTTGCCCGTTGACGGTGTTTTCATCCAAGTTGGCGAAGACCCAAACAGCCAAGTGGCCAAGGAAGCCGGTGTCACTGTGGACGAAGACAACTACATAATTGTTGATGGACTCCAGCATACGAACATTGAAGGCGTCTACGCGGCAGGCGACGTTGCAAACCACCCTGTTAAACAGGTGGGAACAGCTGTTGGACAAGGCATAACGGCCGCGACTGAAGCCTACGCTTTTGTCCGAAGACCATACTATAGAAAATAAGAAAATGCCTCAAAACAATTATATAATTCACAATCATTCTTGGTG
>JBGOYH010000252.1:0-2562 GCA_041479575.1 Bathyarchaeia archaeon | reverse complement strand
TTCCCTTTTTTCCACTCTTCATTTCTATTTTCTCGGTCTGCACATGCAAAAGTCGACAAAGGAGCTTGACGTTTTCGAGGAGTGACTCTGGTGCGAGTTACTGACTGAAGCGCACAGGTCACCGGATGAATTTCAGCATGTAGTCGTTCACGGTCTGAAGAAACGAATCTTCCAGCTCTATGCTGTAGTGCTCTGCCAGAACAAAGATTATGTACAAGAGATCAGAGAGCTCAGTAGCGAGCATCTCTTTTGTCTTCGGCTTTTCGGGCGGCTTGAACCCTTCTAACCCCTTCACCGCGGACGCGACTTCTCCGGCTTCCTCAAGCAAATCAGTAGTCATGACGAAAGGAGTCCAACTCTTGCCCCGTTCAGGATCAAGCTTATCATTTATTTTCCTAAAATTCTTCCAACACAGATGCTGAGCATCGCGCAAAGTCACGGACATATGAACCACCCTTCGCGGTTTGTGAAAATACCTTTATAACGGTTTTCCAAACGCTGTTTCCTGGAGCACTATCTCGCATCCAACAAAACTGGTGACTCCCCTTGAAAGGTTGGCTTTGTGCAGGGAGAGCGCGCGCTTTCTCAGGTGAGGAGATAGAAGGAGAAATGAATATCGTGCGGGCGAAATGGACTTGGTGAACTGTGCGTGCGGAGGATCAATGTCTTTTGTGATCAAGTCCATCATTGGACAATATCTTTGCATCTGATGCAATAGAGATGGAAGCGTAATCTACTTAAACACATGGTCACTCTTGTCTTGTTAGAGCTTTCGGAAGTTGTGGTTGGATGAGAAAACGTAACTTGCCGTTTTTGACAGTAGTGTTTATCGTTATCATGATTCTATCTTTGACATTCCATGTGAGCGGTCAGAGTGACATTGTGTCTTATGGTGATGCCGGCATGACGCTCTACGTTCTTGATCTGCCATATGTGACCAGCCAAGGGGTCGATAACGTGAACCATACGGTTCAAGGCGTGCTTGATGCTGCCAAAGTCAACCAGACAACATTTGTAACAGACAGATCTCCTCTCACTCTTGGCGACTTGAATCTGAACATCAATGCCACAGTAATTCATGATTGGACAACATACAAGACACTTGTCGAATCAGACTCCAATTTCATAATCGTAAACGCCCATGGAGAAACATTACCAATACCCACGGACTATTCCAGAGTAGACTGGGTCAACAAGATCGCTGAAGCTTTGGCACACAGAAACGTGACATGGGTTCACACGGCACTCTATCCTTTTTACTATTCCTATGATCAGGTTTCAGGAGAAAGCATGTGGGGCGAGGACGGGTTTAAGCAATTCATGAGTTACGTTGGAAAGGACAACGTGACTTGTTGGCCTACTTATCCTGGAAGTGAAAACGACGTGCAAGGCCGCTCTGGGGGGATACAGAGTCAGCTTTCCGCGTGGTCGTTCGGTGAAGCGAAATATGCCCAGCGTGGAAATCCATTGCACGCTTCTGATTTCAATGAAGACACGTTCCTGCAAATTTGGTCGACCGGAATCGATGTGATCGGCGCAGCTTTCAAGTTTGCTGAACCTCTCAATTCCAGTTTCGGCTTCTACGTTCATATTGGAACGCGTTACACTTACAATTCGACAGGTCAGCAGACCGACGGGGACTATTTTAGAGGATATATTGGGACAGCAGCTGCCATCTGGGCGGTCAGTTTCAGAACCGCTTCTGAGCAAGCTATCTGCGATGCTGAAACAACTATAATGAAGGCTCAGAGTGAAGGAAGAACAGATGGTTTAGACGCAGCGAAGCAAGCCCTCCAACAAGCGAAAGAAGATTTCAACCAAAATAGCTACGGGTTGGCACTTGCGAATGCAAAAGAAGCAACCCCAGGGGCAAATAGTGCCACAAAACCTCAGGTACCCATTTTGCCCGTGATCGTGGCTGTCGTTTTGGGAATCGCGTTGATACTGTTGGGCTTAGGACTCAAGCGAAGAAGAAATAGCAACCATAAGTAACTCGTTTACGAAGAGACTGAAAACGGCTTCTCGTAGTCATTATGTTATGTCAAACGACCTTCTTTCTGCTTGGCAACCAAACCTGAAGAGATCGCTGCATTACTAGAGACTGGATTTGAGTATATCATGACGAAAGACGATTTGGCCTATTTCAAGAGGTGAAAAATAGCTGAAAAACAATGGACGCATTGAAAAACTATGGAATGATTTCGCAGCCATTGTATTTGAGATAGTCAAAATCTTTCAGATTTATTCTCTCTTTGTCAATAAACTCTTGCATTTTGGGCAGTTGCTCCGAAACCGCTTCCGCTAGATTGTGCACTGTTTTGCAGACGTGATTGTATGCTTCTGGACTCCACCGCTTCATCACGTTCGCGTATAAGCAGCGTCCTCCGCACAGATTAAGGTCATTGCATCTGGTGCATGGTTCTTTCACGAACACGCTGCCGAGTTTCAATGGGTTTGCGGTTTTGATGTGTCCGAGATAGTAGTCTTTCATTCCCCACATGGTTGGACACGGAACTATGTGGCCGTCTGTCTGAATTGCATAGTTTATCCATCCACCGCCGC
>JBGOYH010000251.1:0-2609 GCA_041479575.1 Bathyarchaeia archaeon | reverse complement strand
TCCCTCTTTATCACACATATCGATGGTCTTGTCATTTTAAACTTGGTGCGCGACACACGGTGAGACTTGTGTATGCGTGTCGTACATGTCTACAAAACAGAACCCTGAATACAGAACGCTTAATTTCTCTGGAAACGCTGAGTTTTCCTAGAGGCGTGATTGGCGATCCACGAATGAAGACTCCCTCATCGCTGAAATGTCTGTTGAAACAGTACGGATACTCTGAAAAGTCAGTTGAGGAAATATGGAAATGGTACGATTTCAGCAAGAGAAAAGGGGCCGCAAGCTTCTAAGTTGAATTTACAGATCTTTTCCTTCTAACATTCGTTCTGGTTCGCGACGGTTTGTTGATGGTTTGCACTAGCGTTGGCAGGTCGGAAATTGAGGTGATGAAATAGTTGGCTCCAGAATCGGTTAACTCTTTTTCGGAGTTGATTCCGGTCGGCAGTCCTACGGCGATGACGTTCAGTTCCTTGGCGCAATGCATGTCCCGGGTTCCGTCTCCAATCAGAATTGCTTCTTTGGGGCTGACATGTAAGGCTTTGAGTGTGGCTTCCAAGTGCTCTGTGTTAGGCTTTACATACCTAACCTTGTTTCTAGGGGTGACTACGTCGAAGAACTTCGATATGCTGAATCGTTTCAGAATGTAACTTGTGGACTTTTCGCTGTTTATTGTGCACAATCCGATTTTCAAACCCATCTTCTTCAGAGCCTGCAATGTCTCAACGACGCCTGATAGCAGTCCAGTAGTCTTCGCGGCTTCTAACTCGAATTGTTCGGCTATGGCCGAGGCTTCGTTTCGAACTTTGTCCACAGTTCTTGCAGATTTGCCGTTGTTTTTCAGGAAAATCTCGGCTTTGTTTAGCATGTCAAAAATGCTTTCGTTCGTTGCCAGTATCGAGGCTGGCAGACCAGTTCTTATGAGATAGGTTCTTACCTCTGCTCTGACAGTCATGTAGTCCAAATTGAAGCTGGCAATAGTGCCGTCTAAATCGAAGACCACAGCTTTGACAAGCATTGATTTCCACCTTAACGTGATGGGTTTTGAAGGCACTACTCACGCTTGAGAAGAGATATACTTTGCGGTAAAAACACCTGTCCACAACTCCCAACTCGGGACAAGTGCAAATCTTTTAAGACAGACTCGAATCGCTTAAGACAAGTGTGCCCTGAAGGTGAACCCATGGAAGCTATCAAGACCAGTCGGCTTCGGTTGCGAGACTTGAAGGAAAGTGATTGGCAAGCTGTTTATGAATACGCTTCAGACCCTGAAGTCGTCCGTTACATGGATTGGGGACCCAACACAGAGGAAGAAACCAAAGGCTTTATTCATAGAGCGCTTGAAGCGCAGAAAGAGCAACCTCGTTGCCATTACACACTCGCAATAGTACTGCAGGCCGGGGATAGACTGATTGGCGGTTGTGGGATATGTGTTTCAAACCTCGAAAACCGAGAAGGATGGATCGGCTACTGCCTCAACAGAAATCTCTGGCGAAAAGGGTATGCCACAGAAACAGCAAGAGCACTCGTGGACTTTGGCTTCGGAAAGCTGGGTTTACACAGGGTGTTTGCGACATGTGACCCAGCGAACACGGCGTCTGCTCACGTCCTAGAAAAAGCCGGTATGAAACGTGAAGGCCACATCAGAGAGCACAAGTGGGCGAAAGAAAAATGGCGTGACTCCTACTTGTACGCCGCACTCGAACAAGAATCAAGGTAGCCTCAAGCCACCCATCGAGCTTCTCAAGCCCAATTGGGCGCCGAACAGAAGTAAACTGAATATTCAACTTTCACCATTATACACTGTTGATCTCCATGACCCTTAAAGACTACGTAGAAAATAGGCTGTGGCCAATACTGGTCGAAACAGTCCACGAGCTAGTCATGTATCCCCATCACAAAGCTTACGCAAGAGACTCGATCCTTCCTGAAAAGCCAGAGATTCGGCCTGAAGAATTGGCGGTCAGGCTGAAAATATCTCTTGGCGAAGCTTTGGTGATTTTGTGCGAGTTGACAAATGAAAGGAAGACCGTGTCTTGATGCAGTTGTCGTTCTTCTCGTTTGTTAATTGCTTCGTTGAGTGGTCGACGGCTGAAAAACATTGAGGGTGCTCTTGAATGCAAAGATTCTTGCAAAGGCTCCGTCATTGAACAAGTGCGGTCAGCTGTCGATTCGCCACAGGATATGTGACAATGCACAAGGGTTTTTGAAAGCAATCGAGGAAGAATGTCAAAGGCTTTAAACGCCAAGAAAACGCGGAGCTAATGTTGACGCGACGCGAGTGTTGACAACATCACAAATCCGGACGCGCGCTAAACGAGGATTAGCGGAAAAGCATGGACTTTTGTAACAATTTTGCTGTAACAATGCGTCACAATTCCAGTTTTTCTGGAATTCTCAAAAATACAATAACTTTTGAAAAGATTAGAGGAGATTTAAAAATGAGGGAATGAGGGGGTGTAAGCTTGATGCCTTGTGCCTTCTCCACCCACATCGGCTTTACTTGCAACTTCTTTTGCCTTTTTAGGCCGTATTCGGTGTGCCTAAATAATCTTCTTGCTTAGTACTTCTCGGAAAGGCTTCTTGCACTTTGGACAGTCGAAAAGGCC
>JBGOYH010000250.1:0-2618 GCA_041479575.1 Bathyarchaeia archaeon | reverse complement strand
AGCCGAGAACTATGAATGTGAAGAGCAGTATTGTCACTATTTCGGTGACGCTTAGTCCCTGGTCTCTGAAGTATATCGGCAAGAAGCTTCCGGACAGGTTGTTGGTGAAAAAGAACAGAACAACCATGGCAACTAATGCTTTCAGAGAGGGGGGACTCACACAGTACTACCTCAAACGTGCGGTTTTCAAACGACAACCAATGCAGGATTGAAAATCAACAATAATTATCTTACGTATCATTCCAGCGAAACTGTTCTCGCCCTCTGAGCGCGTACACACTAAGGATGTGTGGACTCGAAAATTATACATATACGATACGCGCATGGTATGCGTGGAGTAGGGTGAGGCAGTCTGAATCCCGGTAAAGTTCAAAGAAAAATCTCCTTTGCTAGAGACGCCTTGATAAGATTGATGAGGGAAGAAGCCCAGAATGTAGTGTTAAAGAAAGCCAAGATGACTGACAGCGATAAGGAATTGGCAAGGCTTCACGGCACGCGTTTCTTGAGGAAACATGTCATATCTCTGGATTACGACGGCGAAAAAATCGTGTATCCCGTATACATCGTTCCGCATGAGTTCTGGGGCGCGAGTTGGACCAAAGGCTACATTGAAATTGAACAATGATTTTCCAGAGTTTCTAATCAAGCCGTTAGGTCTTCACGAATCATGCGAAAGACATGTCTGCGAAAAATATGGACTGCACGAACACAAAGAAGGACATGGGATAGCTAGCGAGGTTGAAAGGGCATGGTTCTTGAAGCATCTTGGCGAAGAGAAGTGGCTCCAGTACGGCGCGATCTACGATGAAGTGCACAGAAAAGAATGGAACTACATCAAGGGACTAATGGAATAGAAACGACCGTAAGAAAACAAGTACGGGGCAAAACAGCTCTGGGGTTCTTAGCAGGGAGCTAACTTTCCCTGAGCGAGTTCCATGCAGAATTTCTGTATGTTCTCCAGCTCATCTTCCAAGACTGCGTTTATTTCGCGTTTGACTTTGTCTATGCAGTTGTTGCCTTCAGTTAAGACCTGTGCCGCTGCGATTGCGGGGCGGTCTATTGGGCTTCCTATCTTGCTGAGCAGCCATATGTAGACCTCTTCCAAGTCTTTGACTTCCTTGCACACGCGTTGGGCTATTCTGAACGTGAGGAAATTGTAGATTTTTCCAACGTGGCTTACAGGGTTCTTGCCTGCTGCGGCTTCGGAGCAGAATGGCCTGTTCAACGATATTAATCCGTTAAAACGGTTTCCTCTGCCCACTTGCCCCGAGTCTCCACTCTCTGCGCTTGTGCCTAGTACCGTGAGGTATAATCCTCCCATGCCTCTTCCTTTCACATCCAGCGTGTTCAACTGCACGTCCACAGGGTCGAAATTCGTGTTCACTGCCACGTACCGGTTGATTTCCTCAACTATCTTGTTTTTCTTTTCGAAGTAGTCTTCTTCACTGCTGACATGACGGTCGACGAAAGCCATCGCAACCGTGAGCTTCAGGTCGTTGCCGTTCCTGAACGCCATAATCTTTACGTCTTCACCCGACTCTGGGAAACGCTTCTTAAACCGTTCCGAGTTCACGTAATTCTCAGTCTGCAAGACTATTCTTTCAGTTCTCGTCATCGGCGCGTAGCCCACTGCTGCTGAAGTGTCGTTGGCGCCCAGGACTTTACCTTTTCGCTTGAAAATGTCTGTGAGGCCGACCGACCCTGGTTTCAGTTCTGTCTGGTATTTTACGTGCTCTTCTGGGTCGACGAACCGCATATTCTTCTTGAACCATGTCTTGGCTGATTTTTTGGCTATCCCTTCTACGTCTATTCTCTGGCCATCTATTTTGTTTGTGGCTCTGTCGCCTATCACGAAGAGCATCGGCTGCTTGACTGTTCCTCCATTGAACTTCGGCTCAGTTTCGCCGGCTCTAAGCAGGGACTTATCGACGTTGTGGTGAAGAATCGTTCCCGCTTTCTCAAGGTACGTGTTGCTCAGGTCTGTTGAGATGCGGTCTGCGACCGCGTCGCATATGTAGTCAGGATGTCCAAGACCCTTCCTCTCGACTATCTCGATCAGCTGTTTTTCAAGCGGCGTTTGTTTCAGGTTTGCCACGATAATGTTTCGCATGGTTCTTTTCTTCTTTCTTGAGGTTGACCATGTATTTGCAGCAAAGAATATATAATTTACTGTATACGCATATACATAGAAATAACTGGTGGCTATTCGGATTGTCAATATCACGAAATCTGATCAAGCATCTCAGACTCGAAGCCGGGCTCACGCAGAAGCAGCTGGCACAGATTGTTGGAGTTTCACAGGCTCACATTGCCAAGATCGAGAAGGGGAAAGTAGACCCTAGACTTTCAACTGTCAACAGAATTTTGGAAGCGCTTCGTGCTGGAGAGGAAAAAAGATGCAGAGACGTTATGACGAAAGTGGTCATTTTCGCGAGACCGAACGAAAGCGTTCTTGAAGCCAGCGAAGTCATGCTCAAGAACGCGGTCTCCCAGCTGCCAGTTTTGCACAAGAACCAGATCATCGGCACCATAACCGAAGAAAACATAATCCGAAATTTGAAAAGCAACTTGGCAAATGAACAAGTTGCAAACGAAATGGACCCACCTCTGCCAGTAGT
>JBGOYH010000249.1:0-2653 GCA_041479575.1 Bathyarchaeia archaeon | reverse complement strand
TTGTGGGCACCGGCCACTGCATCTGGAACAACAAACGACGCGCTAACACTGTTTCCTGTTACAGTCCCGCTTGTGATGTTAAATTCATCGAACATCACCTGAAACGTCCCGTTCACAGTGCTTATGTTGGCTGTCAATTGAACGGTTGCACCAACGTGTCCTGAAGAAGGATCCAAGGAGATTATCCTTGTTTGAGCATCTACCTTGGGCAAGAAAGAGAAAGCAAATATGATTGAAGACAATATCAAAAACATGAACGTGAATGCCTTCTTTTTCCTGAACAGAGATTTCTCCAAACGTTTTCCCTCGTCATTCGTACCCAAGGTTGTGAACATTTCTAACACTGGGCACATTTTAAGCTTTACCTTTTATCCTACAGCTTTATCTCTTATTTTCGCTTTCTGAACAGTTTAACCGTGTCCATGTCCGTGAAGTATTCGAAGCCTACTTCTAGCAGTTTGCATGCTTCTTCAAGTGTTTTGGCGAAGGCAACGTGGAACTCGTCGTCTTTCGCAGTGAATAGGCTGTCTTTGAGAGTGATGTAGAATGCCGTGTTCTGTGTGTTCTTGTGGCGCGTGCGCTTTAAGACTGATGCATTGAGTAATATCGGGGGCAGTCTACATGGGAGCTCTTAGAGAAGTTTCATGAGCATTTTGCCATAACCACATTCAGCAAGAATGCTCTGGGGCTCGCGCTGAGAAGCTTAAGATGGCCAAGGAATTCGGAGGGTATAGTCCAGACTAAGCCGGCAGCGATAGTCAAGACTATACAGCCAGCCTAAGAAGTCATGCCCATGGACAGGGTTGTTAAGCTTTTCAGTACGCGTGCGGTTAATTCGTGTGGGATGGGTAGTTTTCAGCGGTGAAAAAAGGCAGCGGTAGGTGTTGTTTGGGCGGTCGAATACGCCGCAAAACGCAGGTATCCCGTAGTTTTTTGCAGTTACAGAGAACGTTTGAGGTTGGCACTAACGCGCGCTGGCTACCCGATGATTTGTGCTTTTATCAACGTCACGTCCTGCAATGGTTTGCCATCAGTCGGGTTCTGGGGATCTGTGGGATTTATGGGCACTTGGCTAATATTGTCCACGACGTCCATGCCTGATATTACCCTGCCGAAAACCGAGTAATTACTATCCAAGGTGGCAGCGTTCGCATCGTTCAAGTTTATGAAGAACTGGCTGGTAGCAGAGTTGGGAAGGCTGCTTTTCGCCATGGCCACTGAGCCCCGCACGTTGCTGTGCTTGTTAGGGAGTTCATCCTGAATCGGAGGCACTGCTATTCCCTTCCACGTAGCGTCTCCACCTTGAATCACAAAACCCTTAGCAACCCGATGGAAGATGGTTTCATCATAGATTCCCTGCTCTGTTAGGTTCCTAAAGTTTCCAGTCGTGATCGACATGTCCTCATACAGTTCAAGCGTGATGTTACCCATACTGGTTACCAAAAGAACCTTAGTCCCGCTCGAAGGACTGCCTGGCCTGCCGCCACTGATTTGATACGCCACCACGACCACGCCAATGACGACCATCAAGACAACTATGGCGATCAATGCATTTCTGAGACTATGAGACTTCCTCGCCCTATGCCGCATGGTAGAATCTTGAACACGAGAACATATAAATATTAAGTGCCAAAAAGCGCGCACCGAACCGAATACTAAACGAGAGTTCTGCTTCATGCTTGGAACAAGAGAAAAAAGAGAGTTCTAAGGGAGACTTCCATCTTGGTAGGTAGTAAACCTTACCTCTTAAGAAGCAAAGCAACTCTAATTCAAGTCATATATAGGTACTCGTGCTAGACGGAGCCTGCAAAATGGCGGATGAAGACTTTGAAATATGAGCATAGAGTGCATAACTACGACAAGCGCCTTTACAGAAAAACGACTTAAATGCAAAAGCGCAATAGTATTGCCTGATCTTTGAGGGTTGAACATGATTGACGAAATCTTGGGTATAGCTAAGAGCCATGAGAAGTGGCGTGGAAAGCAATGTCTGAACCTTATTCCTTCAGAAAATGTCATGAGCCCCGCTGTTCGGCGACTTCTCTCTTCAGAATTTGGCAACCGATACACTGCCAGAGATCATTTCTACATGGGCACACGCTTTACCGACGAGATCGAACAGTACGGTGAGAAGCTTGCAAGGAAACTCTTCAAAGCAGAGACCGCAGACCTGCGCCCACTTTCTGGGCACATCGCCGACCTCATAGTCTTAGCCACCTCCGCGAAACGAGGCGACACTCTCATGTGCCTTTCCCCCGAGAACGGCGGATACCCTGGAATGTGGAAGGAAGGCCTAGCAGGGCTTCTCTGACTCAAAGCCGTAGCTTTTCCGTTCTCAAAAAAGGACAGAAACATAGCAGTTCAGAGGGCAGAGGAGGCCATAAGACGCCTTAAGCCAAGAATCGTGATTTTCGGCGGAAGCTTAATCACTTTTCCGCATCCTGTCAAGGAGTTGGCCAAACTTGCTCGTGATTATGGCGCATTTGTGGGGTTTGACGGTTCGCACGTCATGGGACTCATTGCCGGCGGACAGTTCCAAGACCCGTTGAGGGAAGGCGCTTGTGCCTTGTTTGGCTCAACCCACAAATCGTTCTTCGGCCCGCAAGGAGGCATAATTTTGGCGGACAAAGAGCATGGAGAACTGTTGCAGTCG
>JBGOYH010000248.1:0-2670 GCA_041479575.1 Bathyarchaeia archaeon | reverse complement strand
CTTCTTCTAATAGCGCTCCAAACGATGCCCAAACAGGTCGAAAAAGAGAAAGTGTTAGATAACCTGACAAAGCTGGAATCTGAATTCGCAAAGAGACTCAGCGATGAAGGTTAATCCAGGCGATTCCAAGACCAGAGGGAGCTCCTAGAAGGAGCTTGTCCAGTCTCCAGCTTCTGGAAACAAAAAAAAATGAGGTGCGGAATCAAACGGGTCTCAGAGTGCCAATGAACACTTGCCAGGCAAGCAGTGTTTTTGCCACCAAGCTCAATATGATGTACACTTTTTCGCCGTAGAGGTAGTCTTTCCATTTGCCAACCTGTTTGTACTGCAGGATCATGTTTATCGCGAAAATGTTGAAGAAGAATGCTATTGAACCGTATATGTAGTAGACGAAGTTTGGAACGCCGCCTCCTGAAGCCAGACCTGCACCGCCCAAGTATGTTCCTATGACAATCCATGGGATGATTCCTGCGAAAACACCGTAGAAATATGATGTCCAGTTGGTTTTCTCTGTCGTCTGGTTGTGCAGTTCCATCATCAAGCCGAACAGGTTCATGCAGGCGTTGAGAGCGAAAAGTGGCAATATTGTACCTAGGTCGTAGATGCCTACTAGCATGGCTATTACTACGATCATAATTGAAGAGCTGAAGGCATACTCGTACCATCTGGCATAGTTGATGTGTTTCTTGAGGTTCTTGACGTACCATGGGTAGCCCCAAGGCGAAGCCAATGAAAAGTGCGCTATGGCGGATATGAGCAAGAAAATTGCCACAAGGGGTCCGAGTCTGATGTTGGCGATGGTTGTTGTGTTGACCACAAGTTTCTGAATTGCGGCATCGTATTTCAGGTATGAAGCAGTAAGAGGCAACATGAAATTATTGCTGAGCACGAGCATCAGAATGAACTGTATCAGGTGGAAGAAACCCATAACGGCGTTGAATTTTCGCAGTCCTCGGTAGGTCGAATCTTGGTTTGCTGACATTTCGATTCTCCTGATGCTTTGTTGCTCAGTTGCAAATATAAGCACTTTGCGTGGTGGTGAGGATTTAAATCTCTAATTCAATTATGCTATGCTATGGGAAAGAAGTTATCGAGATGTTGGAACACTGCTGATCCGCTTCACATCAAGTATCATGATGAGGAGTGGGGCCTTCCGGTTCATGATGATAGGACATTGTTCGAGTTTCTGGTGCTCGAAGGTTTTCAGGCGGGTTTGACCTGGGCCCTCATTCTGAAAAGACGAGAAGCATTACGAAAGGCCTTCGACGGTTTCGACGCAAAGAGAATAGCTCAATATACTGATGAAGATGTAAAACGTTTAATGAACAATCCTGACGTGATTAGAAACAGGGCGAAGATTTTGGCTGCTATCAACAATGCCCGTCGATATGAAGAGGTCCAGAAAGAATATGGCTCCTTCGACGCTTTTGTCTGGCGGTTCGTTGACGGAAGAACCATCGATCATGCCTTGAAAGATTTCTCAGGTCTTCCATCAGAATCTGAGGAGTCAAGAGCGATGAGCAGAGAACTTAAGAAGAGGGGATTCAAGTTTGTCGGGCCGACCGTGTGTTATGCTTTTATGCAGGCTGTCGGTTTGGTTAACGATCACTTAGTCCATTGTTTCAGGCATGGCGAGATCAGAGAAATGACACCTAAAGATACTGTAGACAGTTAATGTCCGCAGGTGGCTGGCGATGTGCAGTTAAACCTAAAGTTTACATGCAAGGACGCGCGCACTACGAGATTCAGCGGAAAAGCATGGTCTTTTGTAACAATTTTGCTGTAACAATCTGTCACAAACCCAGTTTTTCCGAAATTCTCAAAAAGACAATAAACGCAACATCATTCTTCTATGTTATGTGACCTTTCTGTTACTGGGAACGGTTCTCCAAGGAATGGGCTTCTTTTCAAGAAATAACATGAACTATTCCCTGAAATTGCGTTGCCATTGCGTTAACGCATTTTTGCGCGTGCTAGTATTTTGTTTGAGCGGATCAATTTTGGAATAATAATTGGTCGATGCACCTAGTACCCCGAGTCAAATTTAAATCAACTCGAAATAAATACTGGTTGAGTAAGAGCGTTCCATTTGACAATCAGGTGAGAAAACAATGATCGACTCATTATTCCGTCTGTCTTTAAGCGAGGGAACATTAATCGGCTTTTCGGCAGGTATCTTATGCGTGCTTCTAAGCTATCTGCTCATAATCTTCAGAAAGAAACGAATTGCTCGATTTGTCTTCCGTGATATGATAACCATTGTTGGTCTAGGTGTTATATTGCCGGTATCGTGGGTAGAGGTGAGCCGTCTCTCTTTCAATGAATTCGGGTTGCCTGGAGAAAATTGGCTATGGGCTATATTTGCAAACATGGTATTGGCGTTTTCATTGGCCACGATTTTCTATTCTGAAGCGAAGAAAAAAGGTCAGAGACCTATTTTTTCTGGCAAATATGGAACGATTTTCTATTTGACGATAGGGGTGCTTTTTGAGACTTTGTTCTTCTATAGCTTCTTGAGACAGCTTTTTGAGCAGACCTTTGGCATAATCCCCGCGCTTTTGCTCACTTCGGTCTTTTACAGCTTGCATCACATTGGCTTGGAGGAACAAATGAAGGGCACAACGCCCGCTCAGGAGTTGAGAAAACTCTTCTTTGTAGGTCTTCTTTATT
>JBGOYH010000247.1:0-2675 GCA_041479575.1 Bathyarchaeia archaeon | reverse complement strand
TGAACGTCGGTAAATTATGTATACTTTCTGAGCACCCAACCGGATGGAACATCGTGCCGCATCTGTAGCCACATTGCCTCCTCCAATAACGGCCACCGTTTTGCCCATATGAAAAGGCTTCTTGCCTTTCTTAACTTCTTTCAGAAGGTCCAAACCCAAATAGACGCCTTCAAGTTCTTCGCCAGGTATACCCAAAGAAACTGATTCGGTTGCACCTGTGCCCAAGAAGACTGCATCAAAACCTTCTTTGAAAAGAGCGTCTACATTTTCCACTCTTTTGTTAACTAGAACCTTCAATCCGCTCTCCTTAAGATAATCGATCTCCGCTGCCACCGTGTCCTGAGGAAGCCGGTACGGCGGGATCCCATAATTCAAAAGACCGCCAGGAACAGGTTCTCCTTCAAAAACCACTACTTCATGACCCATTTCTATCAGGTTTGCGGCTGCAGCCAGACCTGCCGGGCCAGATCCTACTATCGCCACTTTTTTCCAGGTGATCGTTGATCGCTTAGGTTTTGTTTTGTTCTCTTTCTCAAAATCAGCGGCAAAACGTTGAAGCGAACCTATGTTAATCGCTTCAATCAACTTTTCATTGCAGCAACTTTTTTCACAGAGTTCTTCTGTGGGACAGACTCGCGCGCATATACCTGGCAAAGGATTTGATTTTCGGATTGTGCTGATTGCTCCTCGAAGGTCTTGGGTTTCTATTCGTTTGATGAAAGTAGGAATGTCCACTTCAGCTGGGCAGCCCTTGACGCAGGGTGCATCATAACATCGAAGGCATCTCGATGCTTCAGCAACTGCACGTTGCATGGAATAGCCTGAAACATCTTCGTCAAAGCCTTTGATTCTTTCCTCGGGCTTTTTTGTAGGTGCAAGTACTCGTCCGCCCATGATCACACCATCACAAAGGTGGTTTTGCTCTTACCGAAAAAACCTACAACGTTCCATTTATGTCTTCCACAGGTCCTTCGCGGCATCAACACATCTCTTTCTGATATCAGTCTCATCCGCTGCAAGGATTTTCCGATCGTTCATTACTAATTCTCCGTCTACGATAACATCTTTTACAAGACTTCCGTCTCCAAAAACGACGAGATGGGAGACCAAGTTTTCTGGAGTAACTGGCGTTGGAGCCTTCAAATCTACAGTAATCAAATCAGCCTTTTTCCCAGGAGCTATAGATCCTATGGACTTCTCTAAACCAATCGCCTCAGCACTGTCAATTGTGGCCATTCGAATAACCGTATCAGCAGGCATGACACTGGCATCTTGAAGGTTACCCTTATGTATCAGAAAAGCCGCCCTCATAACTTCGAACATATCTTGGATGTACCCATCCGTTCCGAGCCCTACAGTGAGACCTTCCTTGAGAAAACTCGGTACTGGGGCTATTCCACCTCCCACTTCGCAATTGCTGATCGGCATATGTGCAACCTTTACGCCATGTTTCCTCAATATTTCAGTTTCTTTGGGTTTCGTGTGAACACATTGAGACGCCAGAAGATCAGGTCCCAAGAAGCCTATTTCTTCATAGAACTCAACTGGGAGTTTGCCATAATTCTTAAGGCAGTAGCTTGTTTCATATGCCCCTTCCTCGAGATGAATATGTATTCCCGCAGGGTGTTTGTTTGTCAACTCTCTTACCTTTTTCAAGAATTCAGCTCTACATGTGAAGGTTGTATGAGTGCAAAACATGCCTCGAATCAGCGAGTCGCTTCTGCCATTCCATTTTTTTATGAAGTTGAGGTTTTCATCGACACCTTTCCAGCTGTTCTCTTGACTTATCCTCTCTGTAGCCTCAAAGCTTAGTACGGATCGTATGCCCAATTGTTTGACCGCTTTGGCTTCAGTGTCCAATCCGCCAGGAATTGCATTTGGGGCCTCAAGTATGTCAGCAAAGCATGTTGTTCCACTTTTTATCATCTCAACAGATGACATCATGGCCGCGGCGAATATCTCCTCTTTATTTAGAGCATTCTCCACGCGAGGCCACCAGTAGTCTTCCAAGAAACCCTTGAAATCGGATGGGGCGTTAGTTACCGGTATACCGTGAGATAGAATGCCGTACATGTGGTTGTGGCTGTTGATTAAGCCAGGCATCACCACGCCATCTTTTACGTCAACGACTTCGTCAGCGCCGTATGATGATTCCATTTCTTTTGAAGATCCTACGTCCAGAATTTTGCTGTTCTCTATGACCACAGCTCCGTTAGAGATGACTCTGTGCTTTTCGTTCATAGTTAGGACGTATTTTCCCTTGACAAGCAGTGACTTCAATGTCTTTGCACTTTCAGGTTTTCCTCAATGGTTTATTAATTTTCTTACAATGCTCGGCTATGGCGTCGAATAGGCTCTCTGCGCCGAATCTTTGGACGTCAGTTGCAGGTAAATTCGTTTCCTTTTCAGCTTGCTTTATGGCGGCCCTGACTTCTTCGTCCGACTTCAGACCGCTGTAATTGTAAATATAGCTTATTGCAATTCCAACAACTTTGGTCTTGGGGCATATTGTTTCGATCAAATGTATTTCTTCTAGTGGACTAGGCACTTTCATTTTTGGAAAACCATCCCGTGTCTTTCTGAATGGGTCGTGAACCATTATGACCGCATCAGGCTGCGAACCGTAAAGTATCGCTAGTGTTTCAACTCCATAGGCCGGGTGTGAGAGTGAAGCC
>JBGOYH010000246.1:0-2691 GCA_041479575.1 Bathyarchaeia archaeon | reverse complement strand
GGATGAATCGTTGGTATATGTAGACGAAATATATCAAGGAAAACGCCGTCAAGAGCACTTCGAATGTCAAGATCGTAAGGTCGTGTTCCACCGCCATGAAGTATCCGTTGGTAAGTATGTCGCTGAAGACTAGGATCTGCAGGAATATGGCTCCGCCTAGGCAACTGAGGCCTAACACGTGGAAGAGCACTTGTGCACGTCGGTCTTGTTTGGCTGGAGTGGACATCGCTATCGTGAATAGCAAGAGTTGAGACTATAATTAATATGTTGTGAATCCGTGCACACGACAAATCCTAATAATCTAACCTCAATATCATGGTTTAAGAAAGAAGGGACAATTCGCAAGTCCGTTTTCGCCCGAGGAGAATGGAGAGACCGCTGTCTACTTAGCCTTCTCAGAAGAATGGAATGAACCAAAAATATTGACAAAAAGAACCTGAGAAATCTGGATAAGACTTTACCCTTGTGTGTGCCTACCCCTCCTAGGTTTCGATGTATTGTGGATATTTGGATCCAAATATGCAAGCCTCTAGCCCATTGTCAAGCTGATTTGCATTGCAAGAAGATGAAGATTCCAGCGCGACAACCCGACAAGAACCAGCGCAAACAGGTTCCCGGTCTACCTTCTCTCTTGAGGACGACTTGATTTCGCAGAAGAAGAGAAAAGGCAAAGTGCGCGCTTGCTTCCTACTATGTCCAGAACCTAATATACTGCCCTGGCAATGAGTGCTTTTTCCCAAACAGGACATTGTCGTCAGGTTTGGTTTGGGGTAAAGTTTTATCTGGTGTGTGTGCCTGACGACGGATGCGTGGTAGACAGTGGCTTCTGAAAGAAATGAGGTAGACTGAAAGAAGCTGGACACACAAGCTACGATTATGCTGTGGCACGGAAAAGGTGCATGGGAACCAACTTTTAGTCATGCTGATATGCTTAAGAACCCGAAGAGCAACTATTCCTTGTAACGCGGGGTGTCAAGATGACCGAGATTGATGTCAATATCTTGTTGAACACCATTCTCGGAGGAGTTATAGCAATCTCGGGAAGTCTTGCTGTCGCTGGATTGTACATAAGAAACCAGAACAAGAATCAGAGAAGGAGACGTTTGCAGGAGTTGGTTCGGCAGACATATTTCGAGGAAGGTGTCCTTCCAGTTCTCGCAGGGCTTTCAGAATACGGAACAAATACAGTGTTCGCCCTTGCTGACACCAGAATGTGGCTGGGAAGATGCTTTCAACTCAAAGACATCAGCGTTGATTTGCTCGAAGCTAGACTGGGGGAAATTTCGAAACGCCCTCTAATAATGGATTTGGTCAATCACAATTTTGTGAGTGTCTTGAAATGGCTCCCCACTCTACAAAGATTCGGAACTCCATTATACGTTTCGATTAAGAGAACACTTCAATTCTACAGTAGTCTTACGAGTGATGCGATTTCCTTTACGGTGTTGGAGAAGAGTATAAAGGGTTCCTCAGCCGACGAAGTCATTCGAAGTTTGGGCGCAATTGCTCAGATAATCGACTTGACTTTGGTGTATCTTGAGAAGAGGTTCACGAATCTTAGAGATCATTTCTGGCAACAGGACTTTGAGAATTATAGTGATTTTGCAGAAGTGTTTTCAAGCATAGAATACCGTCGATTCCTGTCGGTGATAGATGAATACGTTAAGGGTTTGACTCAGTTGATGGACGCCATGATGTCAGCAAATTCAGATGACCGAGCAAAGGCAACGCTTTCATTCAGCAAATGGCTAGGAGAAACTGTAGACCACAATCCTTTCGAGGACAAGGAGAAGACAAAGCTAAGCTAATTTGATGGCCTGAGGATCTCCTATGACTTCATTTTATTCTTCAGGCAGAAAGAGAAAACTGGGACTTCTTTACGCGCACTGAGAAAAGTAGTAGACTATTTTGTTTTCAAAATGCGGAAAAGTTATAGCTGAAGCCAGAGATTAGTCATAAATAAGAAGTGAATTAGATGACCTTGACCATTTCGGTAAAACTCCCGATGGTCTTGTTCTTGCGGCAGAAAATGTGCTGGCATCTGGGCCGTCAAAGAGAATAGAAAAAGAAGAATAGACTTATGCCTGAAAGTCTAATGTATAAACTATGCCTGATGCAAGAAATGGTTTCATCACCGCCACAGTAGGAGTACTTGATGGTATCATACTATACTATTTATTGAAAGGATTTGTTGATGCAGGGCTTTTGAATGCCTCATGGTTGGTAGTTTATGAACTGACCAATATCCTTGCCATCACTATTTTTGTTCATAATACACCTTACTGGGGAACTGGTTATCTCTTTGGGTGGTGGTTTGGTTTCGGTATCATGTGGTATTCAAGGCTAGTTGGAAGTCTGGAATTTGCTGTCTATTCCATAGTTCTAGTTTTCGTACTGGTCACTAGGACGCTAAGACACATAGACTAGAGGAGTCTTCCACCATTCTTTTTAAGCCAGTTTTTGATTTTGCGGAAAAGTTATAGCTGAAATGAAGCAATCTTGGTGCGTTTGGGCTACCTTCCGTTCACGCTACCGTCTTTCCAAGTAGCCATTTAGAAATTATGTGACCGTGACAATGGAAGACTCGGGCAATGTATCTTTCTTCAAGTATGTTCTTGTCGTAGAGGCACAGCCCACAAACGTCAAAAACAAGTTGTCTGCCTAACAATTCATCGAATTTCAATAACTCTT
>JBGOYH010000245.1:0-2712 GCA_041479575.1 Bathyarchaeia archaeon | reverse complement strand
CGTAAAGATGCACACAGGCCAGCCTGTCGGTTTGCGCCCAAGCCGAAGCAACCGTCATCCCCTTCTCCTTCAGACTTTTGATCGCTTGTCCGAGAAGTTTCTTCGCTATTCCGTTGTGCCTGAACTCTGGCAAGACTGCAAGATAGTGAATGAATCCTTTCTTCTCTTCTCTGTTTTTGTCAACGTACGCCTGCACCATCCCCGCTATCTGACCATTCCATTCTCCAAACAAGAGCCCGTCAAGATTGAAGCTAGGAGCGTTTGCCATCGTCCTGGCTTCTTGAACAGTCAGGGTTCTTATGTCGTCATAATCCAAGAACGTCGCATTGAAAACTCGGGCGTAGATTTCTTCGTCCTGCCCTTTCTGGAACGGTCTGATCTCGAGCAAAGTTTTCACCGGAAGATTTCGTGATCAAGTACATTGCTGCACTTAAGTATTTCTAATTCAGGATACTGTTAACTAAAGGGACATAATCTGGATTTGAAGGTAATGTCACAAATGCTTAAAGCTTATATGAAAACTCGACAAGAAGAAGGGCTGGGGAGCTGTTATCACGCCCCGATTAGCCGTTCCATTAGTCTTGCCTCTTCAAGAAGATGGGCATTCTTGCGTACCAAGGTGTGTCAAGATGGTCTTCATGTACATTAGTAACTCGTTTGAAGGGCGTGTACCCGACTTTGACCTAGATAAGATAGGAAAAGTGATTGAAACAAGACGGGATGGAACTTATCCAGAGAAGGTTTTGAACCTAAACAAAGTCAAGGAAGTTGCTACAGCCATGCCGTCTATCGAGTTTGAAGTGGAATTAAAAAGACACACATTGGATGAAATAGAGGAAGAGATACGTGAAAGGCAACCCCCGATTGCGTGGGTTAGACTGTCAGATACAACAGGTCATAAATGTTCGCATGCAGTCCTTATTACCGATTTAGACAGAGAGAACGATCGGATTTACTACAATGACCCAATGTTTGGCGAGAAAGACGAAGACCTTTCTTCCTTTCTAACTAGATGGGAAAATGAAGACAGAGTGTTAATAAAGGTTAAAATAGCCAAAAAGCCACAAAGGATGTTAGAGGAGTTTCCTAAGGAAGAAAAACCCGTAACAGAACAAGTAGTAAAGCGAGAGTGATGGAAATGAGTGCCATATCTGCAGTTCGCAAGTACGTAATCCAGCATTATGGCAATCTTATTTCTGTTGACGAACCAGAATTTGATACTAGAGACAAAACATGGGTCGCAGAATTACGATCTGATTATCCTCGTATTATTCACGATGACCGTTCTCCTAATGAACGAATTTTGAAGTTTCTTTCTCTTCGTCGACTCGGAACAATCAAGATTGGAGAAAACCTTGAACCATTAGAAGCAACTTCAAGAGAGACTTGTGTTAACAACCTTTCGTGTTTTCTTGATATGTGGCAAGAACGCGCTGAAAGAATAATCGTAAAGGCATCATCAGACAATCTGGCGAACATAAATGAGGCACGATGGGTTTTAGGCAAAATTGGGACGATCATTTCTCGTCTAAAACTGAACAATGTGATATTGGATAGCGAACTAGATGCGCTTCCTATCAAAGAAGCAGGAAAATTGAGGCGATACTTGCAATTACTTGAGGGTTTGGACATCGTTAACCGTAAGGATAATGGGTATTCTTATGGGAACATGTTTACTGAACTAAGCGTCAAAGCTAAGAACGATTTCGAGAAGCTGAGCACTGCCATTTTGTCTCATATAATCAAGGAACGCTATTCTGCCTTGAGAGAGACTTTCGGCATATCTCAACTTGAGACTTTTGTGCATGTTGATAGTTGCTATTATAGGCCAGCCCTTGAAGCTGAACGCCTGATTTATTGGAACGCCGATTCATTTGCAGAACACGTTATGATGTTCTATGGTAACAAATCGAAAGTCTATTTCAGATTGCCATATATCTTTGAAGAATTAGTGAATGTCAAAGCCCTAGAGCATGAGGACCAGTTCTATTTTGGAAATGAAAAACTCTTCAAAGAAATGCAAACTTTGAAGGATGAAATGACTGAGTTAGCATCACCAAGAGCTTAATGCCAAACTCCGAGGTCATTTTCTATTGCTGAACTGAATGTCACGATAGGCTGGCAATCCGTCGGTGATTAGAGTCATGGATTTCAAGTCAAGGCTTTTTGACTTTTACCCGTCTTATTAATCCTAGAATCATGCCAACTTGCGTTACTATAGCAACCCAAGACAACCCTCCTCCTATACTTGCTATCAGTTTCAAAATCAAAGGGTCTAATACAGAGCAAATCAAATGTATGTTAATCACTATGTTAAGACTATCTTGTCTTTTTTGATATTTCGTGTACCTTCTTCGATAAGGCAAGTTTACATCACCAAAAGAAAAATCCGTAAAACTAAATAGGGTTCTTGTTTGAGAAATCATATGAGGGCTCGTCACCAAACGAAAGTTTACAGCATCACAAACCAAATAGAGTTTACAGCATCCTAATTCAGAGTTGAACCACAAGAGCTAGAGCTGGAAAAGTTCTCGGTTGAACTTCGTCAGGAACTCCGTTCTCCTTGATCCCACGAGCACTATGTCTTCCACCCGGAAGTAATATTCCCCTGAATTCCAGAGTTTCGGCTCTATCGCCATAACCATGTTCGATTGAAGCAACTCCTCGTTCTCTGGGTCTAGCCAAGGTGGCTCATGCACTTCGACACCAATG
>JBGOYH010000244.1:0-2718 GCA_041479575.1 Bathyarchaeia archaeon | reverse complement strand
TTTCATGAGGATTTCTGCAGATTTCTTTTTCAGTTCAACGAGTTTCTCAAGTTGGGGCCTGAACATCAGGAAGTCTTTGGCGGCCTTTGCTTTCTTCCAGATATCTATTGTTAACGCTTCCTGCTTTGCTATTTCGGCCACTAGCGCTTCGGGCAGCTTTGTTTGTTCGTCATACCGTTTTTTTATCAGGTAGACATTTCTTTTCTGCACGTCAGTAAACTTGTCGTATTCTGAATGACGCATGATCTTGTTAAGTAACGTGCCTGTTTCCGGGTCGGTGCTCATTTTGTGGTCAATTACGCTGAGCAGAGAAAGCTGTTGGCTTCGAAGGTTGATTGCCTTCGGCGGCATCATTGTTTCCATGTCCCAGCCCATGATGGATTCGACCGACTGCAAAACTGCAAGTTCCTTGTTCTTCTCCATCAGTTTCTTATAGCTTGATGACAGCGTGTCTGCCATTGATTATCGCCTTGTTTGTGAAGTCTACTCGATAGACAGAGGTTGTATATGAGTCTGACCTTGCCTGACGTTTACGGGAGGGATGCTGGTTAGCACCGTACCAATTCTTGGTTTCATCGTTCTAGACCTTAGAATTATAGGTAGGGACGTGAGTAATGTAATTGGTGGGAAAATGAAGAGTGCCATTGCCAAGGCAGTTTTCGTGCTTTTACTCTTATTCTGTTCAGGTTTGGCGGGAATTGCGCCAGCTCACGCAACTTTCGACCTTTCCAAAGTGGCCTACTATGATAAGGTCAAGCAGGCTCTTTCGTTAACTTCAGAGCAGGAGCTGATGCTCCAAAAATACGGTTTCGTTTCTGTTGAGATTCCCAATGGGTCGGATTATTGGTATGCTCCCTCTTTGCGCTTTGAAGATTTCTATTACTCAAAAGTTTACGGAAATGATCTTCCAGTGTTCGTTACGACTGACAGCATGCTTCATCTTTTCCATGTTGTTTTTGACTGTTCCATGAGGATCTTGGAGAATCAAACGTTCTATCCTATGATACTGGGACTTACGCAGTTTGCTTTCAACACGGCCAAAAATGATTATGCGGGCATTCCTCATGATGGTTCTGTGAAATACTGGGCTGTGCGAAATTCCACTGTATACTTCGCCGTGGCGTTGTCTCTGCTCACCAATGAAACCGTGGTTCTGCCACCCGAGCTTTCAGGTGATGTTGCCTTCTATTTGGGCAATATTTATGCGAGCAATCTTCAGTTTGTTCAAGCTGGAACATGGTTTCTCCCAGTGTCTCCATATGACGTGGACGTTGTGTACGATTTTACTCAATTCAAGGTTCGTGGTCACTATGTGAGTGACGCGCAGCTTGAGCGTTACTTCCGCGCTTTGATGTGGTATGGGCAGTATCCGATCTATGTTCCTCGCAACGATGAGCATTATGCATGGCATGTTGTACACATAGATGAAGCTGCAATAGTCCACATACGAGATATTATCAGGTCAAGCTCAAGATATTACAATGATTGGCAACTATTGTACAACGTAACAAGCGCCCTGATAGGTGAAAGCGACTCAATAAACTTGCTGAACCTCGAAGTTGCGCTTCACAAGGTTTTCGGAAATTCTGACAAGTACTTGGACCACGTTGCTACTGAAAGCGGGCTTTCGGCTTTGAAGCAAGAATTGAGCAAACCTGAATACGAGCAAAGAATTCTGTCACAAGCATTGGTGTCAGAAACTCCTTTTGCAGTCCTTCCTCGGTATCCGATTGTTTTCCAATTTATGGGCCAACGATTAGTCCCCGACTCCTACATGTTCCAGATGCTTTGCTGGGATAAAGTAGGGCTCAACTCCAATAAGGAACGACGGATTTTGCCCAAGGGACTCGATGTTTTCGCGGTATTGGGTTCAGAGCGCGCCGATCAACTATTGATGCCCGATTTCGGGTACGAGAACTTCACGGACAATTTAGCAGCCCTGAAGCAAGATTTTGGCACCCTCAGTGAGGAGGAATGGGCCAGCTCGTCTTACATGGAATGGATTCACGCTCTAGAGAGCTTAGTCAACATTACATATGGTAGCAGCTACCCAGCGTTCATGCGAACATCTGCATGGCAAGACGAGAAACTTAACACCGCACTTGGCAGTTGGGCTCAATTAAAGCATGATACAATCCTGTACGCGAAACAGACCTACGTACCTGCGACTTCCTGTAGTTATCCAGAAGCCTTTGTTGAACCCAATCCTACCTTCTACGCTAGAATGCAGAAACTGAGTGAGCAGACTATTAACGCGATCAACTTGCTTTCGCCAAGCGTTGTGCCAAGCATCGTGAACTTCTCTCTGCAGACATTGAAAGACGCAAGTCGGAAATTCGAAGCCATCTCCACGAAGGAACTGAACAACGAGCCGCTCACTCAACAGGAAATTGATTTCGTAAAACAGTTAGTATGGATGTGCGGGTCCGGCGGGCCAATAGGCTGGTATGTAGGCACGATCCACGCAGTCGCTGAGACGGCAAACGCTATCTCAATCTTGGAGGCACCAGTGGTAGCAGATGTTGCGACCTTTCCACTGGGCGACATACAATATCCACCTCGAATACTGCATGTCGGCGTCGGAAAAGTAAACGCTCTAGTCGTCCTGTTCCCCAAAACCGATGGAACATTAATAGCAGCAGTAGGGCCAGTCTTCACCTATTACGAATTCGGACTTGTAGGAACTACACGTTTGAACGACGAGGAATGGAAGCAAAT
>JBGOYH010000243.1:0-2747 GCA_041479575.1 Bathyarchaeia archaeon | reverse complement strand
TTTCTTGTCACTGTTCTTCTTGGCTGGATCATTCCAGGACTCGGTCTCTTGGCTGGACATCTGATCGGCGGACTAGTTGCAGGCGTCATAGCTAGAGGAGGAATCGGAAGAGGAGCACTAGCAGGATTTCTCGCCGGAATATTAGGGGGAATAATCCTTGCAGTAATTGCAATAATTGCCACGGGAACGATTGGAGGAATACTCGGCGGTCTCTTCGGAGGAATCCTAGGCGTCTTGACGGGCGTGGTCTTAGGGATCATAGCAATAATAGTAAGCATTGTCGGCGGAATAATATCGCCATCGGCGGACTGATTGGCGGCGCAATAGCCAGATAAAGTCTTCAAACCACTTCTTTCTCTTTCAAGATGCGACGTCTAGATGTCCCTTTACATTGGATCGGGACGAAAATTTAAAATTCAATAGCAACCTAGCCAGTAGTACTCGTGGTGTTTGAATTATGGAAACTTTTCCATGGTGGAGTGAAAAGCAGAAAACGCTTATGGAAGATGCAAGAGCCTTTGCTGACAGAAGCCTGCCAGAAGGCGAGGAAGTTTTCTGGACCAAAAAATTCCCAAGCGACCTCTTAAAGGAAGTGGCCAAAAAAGGATGGTTTGGAACAGTCGTCCCAACGGAATATGGAGGAATAGATGCCGGCGTAACAGGCACGGGAATAGTCACTGAAGAACTCAGCCGAGTCTGCTCAGCTTTATCCGAAGCATACGCTGTTTCCATGTTCGGAGGAGTCGAGCAGATCCTGACTTTTGGAACTCCAGAGCAAAAGCGCAAGTGGCTTCCCAGAATAGCGAAAGGCGAAATAGTGGGTGCCGTCTGCATTACGGAACCTTTTGTTGGTTCAGACGCTGCTGGAATCGAGACAACTGCAAAGCCTGAAGGAAACAACTACATTCTAAACGGCAAAAAGCGTTTCATAACAAACGCCGGACTGGCCGACATTTATGTTGTCTATGCAAAAACCAGCGAAAAACCTGAAGACAAGGCAAAGTATCAGCATCTCACTGCCTTTCTTGTAGAGAAAAAAACGCCCGGCTTTTCGGTTGAGAAAATCAACGAACTTTCAGGATGGATCGGCCTCCCTAACGGTTCCCTTGACTTTGACAACGTCAAGATTCCAGCCCAAGATTGCATCGGACCAGAAGGTGCAGGCTGGAAAGTCATGATGGCAGGTTTGAACTTTGAACGCGTCGTTTATTCAGCGGGCATGCTTGGCCCTATGAGAGAATCGATACGCCATGCCGTTGCCTATGCCCAGAGACGAATGCAGTTTGACAAGCCCACTATCGACATGCCTTCGAACCAAGCCAAGATTGCAGAGATGTTATCACAGCTCTACACCTCACGACTGCTTGTCTACTACGCCGCCCACCTGCTGGATCAACACAAAGACGCAATGGTTGAGGCTGCCACAGCCAAAATGTTCACTTCAGACACGTACGAGAGGCTCATAAGCGACGCCGTTCAGGTCATGGGAGGAGACGGTTGGACGCGATTTTATCCTGTAGAGAGTTATCTCCGAGACGCCAAAGTGAACCAGATAGGAGCTGGAACTAACCAAATCATGAAACTAGTCATTTTCCGTGGCGGACTGAAAGCAATGGCCAAAGACCTCAAAATGCCGAAGAGAAGGATACATGAAAAGCTCAAAGTCCCAATATCGACAGCTGAACCTTTAACCAAACTTGAACCCACTGAAGACAACGTCCTGAAAGCCCTAGCCGAAGATTACATGGTAAATCCAGGCTTGTACATGACCCGAGAAGATCTAAAAGAGAGACTCGAAGAGACGAGTGACGAAAAACTCGACGAAATTCTCAAAGGCCTTGAAGCAAAAAGCTGGACCAAGCTTCACCGCGACTCACGGAAGACAATTGCACTTGTGAAAGCAACCTACGATGGATTGCGCAAAGCTGCTCCCTTGGTAAAATACAAGTGGTATCCGGATTGGTTAAGTAAAGACTTCATCTTCTGACTTACTGAACAATTGCTGACGCCAGGAAGACACAATTGCGGCATCTCTTTGACGGATTAAACCAATGAGAACCATATTGTGCATTTCTCTGGAAAACCTTTTTAGCAAAACCATTGACTTTACTTCCACAAAACAAGGTGAAGAATTTGAGTGAAATCAAGAGAATCGCAGTTCTAGGAGCAGGTTTGATGGGGCACGGAATTGCTCAGGTAGCGGCCCAAGTTGGAAAGTATGAAGTGAACCTCAGAGATGTTGAACAACGCTTTGTTGACAACGGCATGACCATGATAAAAGACAGCCTGCAACGCTTTGTCAAGAAAGGCCAGCTGCCTGAAGCTGAAATGAACACTGCACTCAATAGAATTCACCCTACACTCGATCTAAAAGAAGCTGTTGCTAATGCAGATTTGATAATTGAAGCTGTTCCCGAGAACATAGACCTCAAGAAAGCAACCTTCAAGGAAGTAGATAGCTACGCACCCGCGCACGCCATAATTGCTTCCAACACTTCGTCTGTCAGCATCACAGAAATGGCTTCAGCAACCAAACGCCCCGAAAAAGTCTGCGGTATGCACTTTTTCAATCCACCGCAACTCATGAAGTTGATCGAAATAATCAAAGGCGCCAGAACATCAGACGATACCGTCCAAGTCATTTTGTCTGTTGCCCACAAGATGGAAAAGGAAACGGTGCTCGTCAAGAAGGACAGCCCAGGCTTCATAGTGAACCGCATACTAATCCCCGCATTGAACGAAGCAGT
>JBGOYH010000242.1:0-2760 GCA_041479575.1 Bathyarchaeia archaeon | reverse complement strand
GGAAATAATGAATGTTGCAAATGAACATGGTTTCTATGTGCTTTGTGATGAAATCTACGCTGAATTCAACAGGAAAACTGCGCCAACACTCTTCTCTGTTGATCCACATCTGAGCATAGTTACAACGAGCTTCACGAAAGCCTATGGACTTGGCGGATTGAAACTCGGCATAGCATTGACTGGAAGAGACTTGGTGAATGAGCTCTACACAGATGTATTGAACACTGTCGGCAACAGCCCTAACATCGTGTCAATTGTCGCCGCAGAACTTCTCACAAAAGCGAAGGAAAACCTTCAGAAACACAAGCAAAAGTGGAATCGCCTGAGGAAGGAAACTGAGAAATGGTTAACCGAGATGAACCTGCAGTATTTTCCGAACAAGCTCAGCGTGACATACTGGGTCAAACTGCCAGTCAAAGACACCTACAAGTGGATAAACGAACAAACCATACCCAAGTACAATCTGGCTCCAGTTCCAGGAACATTCTTTCTGTTCAAAAACGATTACAAGCTTGCCAAGTCAAACATGATAAGGCTGGGAATCGGCGGCATGAACCCTGATAGCCCAATCCTAAAAGAGGCACTCAACGTGCTGGAAACAGCGTTGAAAGAACACAAAACCACAGCCAATTGAAACGGTCGCCACCGACAAAGAATAAAGGCAACTTTTCACCCTCTATTCTGAAACCCGTCAACCAGCATGGGCGATTGTTCAAATGGCAGACTACAGGCGCATCTTGTCCATTGCCTTTCCCTTCGAAGCTCTGACACGGGACGTTCTGTTAATCTGCCTCTCAAACATCATAGGAGCCTTCGGCGAGGGACTCTACTTCTGGGTTTTCCCACTATACATCAGATCACTACACGCAGACTATATCCAACTGGGATTGGTGCTTTCCACGCTCATGGGCTTTGCAGCCCTTGTATCTATAGCCGGTGGTCTATTGGCCGACCGATTCGACCGCAAGAAAATCCTCATCCTAGCTTGGACCCCATGGATATTCGCGCCCCTGATCTATTCTTTCGCAGAAAACTGGATACAACTAATCCCAGGCACATTTTGCTGGGGAATATCAATGATCGGACTTCCAGCCGCCACCGCCTACGTCATCACATCCGTAGAAGACAAGAGAAAACTGACATCAGTCCTTTCACTAGTCTGGTCAACATACTCTCTCAGCTACATATTCGCCCCAGCAGTCGGCGGCTACTTTGCAACAGTGATAGGAATGCGTTGGGTTCTGCGCGTCGCAGCTGTTCTCGCAGCTGTCTCCACGGCAATATTTTTCCTTCTTCACAGCCAACATCCTCGAAAAATAAGAGAAACGCACGATGAGCGATTACCCAAAGCCGAAGAAGGGAAATTGCTGCGAAAAATAATCCTCTGGACATTGTTTCTCGCATTAGCATCTTTCTTCATAAGCATAGGAAGACCATACGTCCAAACATTCCTGTCTGAAAGCATAAAGATGAGCGAAATTCAAGTCGGACTGTTCGGCTCAATCTACTATGCAGGAATAACTTTCATAGGAATCGCCATGGGCCGCGTTGGAGACAGGTGGAGGAAATCAGGCGCAATGGCCGTGTGTCTCTTACTCTACGTTGCTGCAATAGTCCCTCTCTTTTTCGTAACCGAAACCACAACGCTCATGATTACGGCGTTCATCTTAGGCGGTTCCGCCATCCTGGGTTCATTTGTCAGCTCCTTCGTCGGAACCATTGCGCCAAGAGCAAAAAGGGGACTGTGGGTTTCGATTCCTCAAACCTTCAGTGCCATTGCATCGCTCATAGCGCCCTATTTAGGAGGTTATCTCTACACTTTTTCCCCTACCTACGCCTTCTTGATTTCCGTGAGTGCCGTGCCATTTCTTGCAGTCTATGCAATCGTCAAGCTAAAGGACTGAATCAGCCTGTTACCAATCTGCAATTCCATGGTTAGCGCATGCGATTTTGCAGCACCGAGAAAAGCAGTTGCTGGAAAAAGAATTCTTATATCAAACTCTTCGTCTGTCATTCATACATCGAGGTAAATGAATTTGGTGAAAAGCAACAAGCAAGCCGAATATCTGCAGAATCTCCTCAACTCAACCATGGAAATGTGGGGCGCAATGGTCGGCAGCATCGTTGCAGGCGTCGTCGAGAAATACGGCGACGAAGGAAGAAAGATCATAAAGAAAGCTGCCTACGACGTTGGCAAGTGGCAGACAGAGAAAACCGTGAAGGAACTGGGCATAACAGAAAAAGGCACAATGGTTCTCGCAAAATACGGATATCCAACTGAAGGCTCGAAGGTTGGCGACAACGCCGTCTTTCGTCTTGAACATGCAAGGCTTGATGACAAGAACTTTGACCTAAAAGTGAATTTCTGTCCATACGTCAAAACATGGAAAGCCCTTGGCATACTTGATCGCGTGCCTGACCTTTGCGACCTGCTAACCGAAGGAGACAACGGCGTAAGCATCGTTTTCGCACCCAAACTGCACATGACTCTGACCAAGTCCATGTCGAAAGGAGACCCATACTGCATTTATTCATGGAAAGAAAAACGAACACGCGCACGGCCCAGATCCTAGAAAAGTCTATTAGAAGAGACATTAACACGGTTTCTTGATAACAATTGGCAGCACGAGAAACCAAAGGCGTCCGATGCCCATTCTGTGGAGCACCCTACAAAAAGCTCATCCCATCCGACGCTCTGCAGTTGAAATGTGATTATTGCGGAGCAATGTTCAGAGTTCCGCCTCGAATCGGGGTCGAAAT
>JBGOYH010000241.1:0-2807 GCA_041479575.1 Bathyarchaeia archaeon | reverse complement strand
GAGTGAAGAAACTTGAAAGGAGCTTGTCGCTCGAAGAGCTCGCAAAAGAGTCTGCGAAGATTCTGGCATCACATTTGCCTGCTAGGGTTGACTTGCATACTACAACCTTCTCCGCAACTTTCAGCAAGAAAAATGAAACAGCTGTTCCCGCCTTCAACGTTCCAGTCTTGAGAGCAACAGGAGCGGGAGACGCTTGGAATGCGGGAAACATTTTAGGAGACGCCTACGGACTTTCAGATGGTGGTAGGTTAACACTAGCCAACGCAGTTGCAGCCTATTACATCTCTAATCCGAATGGAGTTCATCCTACACGAAAACAGCTAATAAAATTCTGTGAGAAGTTGAAGCGAAAAACTGCTCTATAGCATTATTTTAGCTACGTTTCTGAACTTAATAGCTCCTCAAGTATAGAGATTGTTTTCTCCTCTTTGGCTTTCTTCTTAAGTGCCTTAAGGTTAACTTTAATGTGCCTCAAAATTGCCTTTACATCATCCTTATCTTTCAAAGCCCTTTCTCTCTGAATAGTGGCCTTTATCATCCGTAACTTTGCAAGAATTAATGCCTCAGGAGTTTGGTAGTAAGTGGGCATACCCAGAATTTCGCCTTTCCTTTTCTCAAGCTTTTTGTCTGATAATATAATGTCTACTGTGAAAGGTGATTTTTCATCTTCCAGCGTAATTATTCTAAAACCCGATTTGAACGCAGACTCTATCTTTCTTTTGTTAATACTTAACCCGGCCTTCTTCAATTGCGTAACTAAAGACTTTGTGTCTTCTGGAGTAAATTTGACCAGTATATCTACGTCTACTGTGGTTCTAGGAACGCCATAATAACTTGTTGCCAAAGCTCCAGTAAACATATAGTCTATTTTGGCATCATTCAAAACCGTGACAATCCGTCTAATCAAGTCCTCAAAACTGTTCAGTTTTAAACCCTCTTAAGATGCTTGCTGTAGCGCATTCTTTCCCTGAGTTTTTCCAGAAGATCTCTCTCGCTAATGTTTTTATTTTGTGTTTTAATTCCTTCCGCACAAATGTGAGTAACCACGTCCACCATATTTATTGATAAATTAACTTTTTCTTCTGGCCTTAGTTTTTCGAGTTTCAAGGACAGCACCAAATCCTACAAGTTATGCTTTGCATAATTATTTAAATACATTCTCCACTTTAACCATGGAGACGGGTGTTTGGTGAGAAGGGGTTGAGGTCAAAACTCTTTGGCAGTTCTGGCGTGCGAGGCTTAGTTAATGTTGATTTGACGCCGATTTTGGCTGCTAAAATAGGTTTGGCTGTTGTAACATTTTCTAAGGCGAAAAGGGTGCTTGCGGCTCGGGATACCAGAGTTTCAGGTTTAATGCTTGAGAACGCGCTGGTTTCTGGTCTGCTGGCGGCAGGCGCGAACGTTACTTGCCTAGATGTGGTGCCGACTCCAGTTCTGGCATTTCTAACGAAAGAACTTGACGCTGGCGTTGGTGTGATGATAACAGCTTCACACAACCCACCTGAGTACAATGGAATAAAAATCTTCGACAACGATGGCTTAGCCTATGATGAGGAAAGCCAAAACAAGATTGAGAGAATCATTGACCGAGGGTCCTTCAGCTTGGCAGAATGGCGCAACATCGGTCAAGCCACATGCACGGCTGAGAGTAACCTTTACTTTGAAATGATGGCGAAGAGTGTGGAACTGGAGAAAGAATGGCACTTGGTTGTGGATCCAGGGTGCGGCGCAACATACAGTCTTGCACCTGCTGTTTTCAAGAAGTTAGGATGCAGGTTATTGGCGGTGAACGCACAACCTGACGGTTTCTTTCCTGCAAGAAGCTCGGAGCCGAACCCGGATTCTCTGAAACCGCTAGCGAAGATTGTCAAAGAGCTCGGCGCGGACATGGGAATAGCCTACGACGGCGACGGTGACAGAGTGGCGTTCATAGATGAGAAAGGAAACTTTGCGGATTTTGACCGTTCTCTGGCAGCATATGCCGCACATGTCGTGAAGAAGAACAGGGGTGGAACGGTGGCGACTAACGTTGAGGCATCCATGTGCGTTGAGAAGATGGTTGAGGCCCAAGGCGGGAGAGTAATTAGAACCAAGGTGGGTGACATCTACATTTCGGAAGCCGTGAAGCGGCATAGGGCCGTCTTCGGCGGAGAGCCATGCGGCGCTTGGATACACCCCAAGTTCCATTATTGCCCCGACGGAATACTTTCATCAATATTGCTGCTGAAGGCCTTGGAAGATGAAGGTGAGAAGCTGTCAGAGTTTATCGCGGAAACGCCTCAATATGCGACGGTTAGAGAAAACATTCACTGCAGCAATGAGATCAAGCACGCGGTTGTGGAAGAAGCTGGAGAAGACTTGAAAACTGTTTTTCCTTCTTACAGGGAGTTCTCGATAGTTGACGGCGTTCGTCTGACAATCAGAAACGGGTGGATTCTGGTCAGAGCATCCGGCACAGAACCTGTCATAAGGCTGACAGCCGAAGGTGAAACATTAAGAACCGCAAAAAACATAATCGGCAAGGGAGTGGCACTACTCAGAAAACTCGTCAAGAAGTCAGGAAAATGAAAGCTGTAGTCCTCGCCGCTGGAGAAGGAATAAGACTTCAACCAATCACGTTGACCAGACCGAAGCACCTCATAAAAGTCGGCGGAAAACCAATACTTGAACATTGCCTGAACGCCTTGAAAGCTTCGGGGATAGATGAAGCGTTAGTGATCACGCATTACATGGCAGACGCAATTCGCCAGTACTTTGGCGACGGAAAATCGCTTGGGCTGAAAATCGAGTACGCAGAACAGAAAGAG
>JBGOYH010000240.1:0-2818 GCA_041479575.1 Bathyarchaeia archaeon | reverse complement strand
CTTACTTCCTTCGCTCCGCCGTGAAAGAGGGTTATGCATGCCAGTACATAGTTCATTACTGGCTTGATTCCGATCAACACTGCATTGCTTTCAGACATTTTGTACCGCCTTACTCCTAGTTTTCATTTTTTCTGTAGGCTCGATAACCATCTTTCTCGGCAAATAAATACGTTACGGTTACGATTTGCAGTTGACAAAATATCGAATCTAACAGCCTTTCATCTAATTTGCTTGTGTCTTGCCTAAAACTTAAAAGAGCCCTACTATTGTAAAACTCTGACTTAACAAACTACAATGTTGAGGAATACGGTTTGGAAACACTTACGAGACGGTCATCGCAACTGCTTCGGACGCTGTATGAACACGGGGAGTCTACAAGCACTTACACACTGCATTCGAAGCAAGACGAGCTGGCAAAACAGCTTGGGATAAGCAGGCAGGCGTTGAACGTTCACCTGAGAAGACTTCGTGATCTCAACTATATACGTACAGGCAGAGGCTTCATAGACGTAACAGAGCAGGGCCTAAGTGCACTTGGAATATCCTCGACCCCTGCTTTCATACTGATCAAGGTTTCACCGCTTAAAAGAAGTCATGCATACGAGAAGATCAAGGAACTCACAGTTCAAAGAGCTTTCAGAATCGCGGGAGACGTCGACGTACTTGCCATGGTGGAAGGAGAAAAACTAGATGAAGTTTTAAAAAGGCTGTCTTCCATCGACGGTATACAAGACACAAAATCCTACGTAACGATAGAAGCAATAAGATGAGGGAGTTATGGTTTGAAGCTCTATGAATATGAAGCAAAAGATATTCTTTCGAAATATGGGATTACGATACCTCAAGGTGGATTGGCGACAAGTGCAGGTCAGGCCCGCGAAATTGCCGCCAAACTTAGACTGCCTGTTGCTGTTAAGGCGCAAGTATTGGTGGCGGGAAGGGGAAAAGCAGGCGGCATTCTGTTCGCCCAATCGGCTGAAGAGGCTGAAAAAGTTGCGGACAAAATTTTCAACATGAAAATAAAGGGTTTACCTGTCAAAAGCGTGTGGATCGAAGAGAAAATCCAAGTGAAAAAAGAACTATACTTCGGCATAACAACTGACAGGTTTAACCGTTGTTATGTGGCAATTGCTTCTTCAGTTGGCGGGGTTGACATTGAGGAAGTTGCTTCGAAAACCCCTGAAAAAGTCATAAAAACGGAGATAAAGCCTCAACTTGGTCTGCGTTCTTTCCATACTCGCGAGATCGCCAGAAAGATGGGGTACGGAGGCAACCAGATTGCCGAGCTCGGACGAGTCCTTCAAAGACTGTACGCTGCTGGGATGGACAACGACGCTGAACTGATTGAGATGAATCCTCTAGTCGAAACCATTGACGGAAAATTTATAGCGGCAGACGCCCGAATTATCTTGGATGATAATGCACTGTTCAGACATCAAGACTACAAGAAAAAGCTTCTTGAAGGCGAAAGCGACCTCAGCCCTCAAGAACTCGAAGCTATGAACAATGATTTAGCATACGTCAGACTTGACGGAGACATAGGCGTCATCGGAAACGGAGCGGGCCTAGTAATGGCCACATTAGACACGATCCAGTTATACGGTGGAAAACCCGCAAACTTTCTAGATGTAGGAGGCGGCGCCCCCTCAGAAAAAACGGCTCTAGCCCTCAAGATAGTTCTCTCAGACCCAAGAGTCAAAACTCTGTTCATAAACATCCTCGGCGGCATCACGCGCTGCGATGAAGTTGCGAAAGGCATACTTGAAGCAAAGAAGAAGGTCGGAGTAACCGCGCCAATGGTGATCAGACTTGTGGGCACGAACGAGGAAGAAGGAAAACGAATTCTTACAGAAGCAGGGATTCACGTGTTGGAAAGCATGGAAGAAGCGGCTAAACGCGCCGTTGAATTGTCTAAACAAGGAGGCAGATAGAATTTGGGAATAATGATCGACAATGGCACGCGAACAATCGTCCAAGGAATAACAGGCTCTCAAGGAAGCTTCCACACCAGACTGATGCTCGATTACGGGACAAAAATAGTCGCAGGAACAACCACCTCTGGAAAAGGGGGAACCGAGATCCAAGGCGTCCCAGTTTACGATACCGTTGCCGAAGCTCAAGAGAAATGCTCCGCAAACGCTTCGATAATCTTCGTGCCTGCACCTTTCGCTGCTGACGCAGCCTTTGAAGCTCTTGAAAACGGAATAAAGACGGTTGTGGTAATAACCGAGCACATCCCAATAAAAGATGCAATCGAAGTCATGGCGTATGCGAAACAACAGAATGCATCGATAATCGGTCCGAATACCCCGGGCATAATAACGCCTGGGGCATGCAAGCTTGGTATCATGCCTTCACACATCTTCAAATCAGGCGGAATTGGAATGGTTTCGAGAAGCGGAACGTTGACTTATGAGATAGCAGCAGGTTTGACAAAAAAGCAGCTTGGTCAATCAACGTGTCTCGGCCTAGGAGGAGACCCCATAACTGGACTGAACTTCATAGATGCACTGAAAATGTTTGAAAAGGACGCGCAGACCAAAGCTGTTGTTGTGATAGGGGAAATAGGCGGGAATCTTGAAGAACTCGTGGCGGACTATGTCGCGAAAGAAAGTTATCCGAAACCCGTCGTGGCTTTTGTCGCTGGGCGTTCAGCTCCACTAGGAAAACGCATGGGTCATGCAGGCGCAATAGTAATGGGCAAGGCAGGAACGGCTGAAAGCAAAATTGAAGCTTTCAAGAAAGCCGGTGCAGAAGTGGCTGAAAAGCCTGGCGACATACCCGAACTGCTGGCAAAAGCCCTCCACGCCGAAAGGCG
>JBGOYH010000239.1:0-2858 GCA_041479575.1 Bathyarchaeia archaeon | reverse complement strand
GTGGGTTATCCACCCTGCCCCTACATTGACCAGTTGCGCGACTTTGTAAAGCAGAAATACGATATAGACGTGGTTATCGGAACACATCCAATTCCACAGAAATATTACCTGACACACGAAGCTCTCGGAACTTGGAAATCGCCTGAATGGAAAGAACGAATCAAGCATGTACTGACAGATGAGCAGACACGATCAAAATACAATTGAACAAAAACCTTTTTCATTCTTGATATCTTGTAACAATCGATTTCACAGAACCCTATTTAGCCCTCATTAATACCGAAAAATAGATCGACCGATCAATTACGGATAGAGTTGGTTTTTGTATAGCCGTGACTAGTGTACAATGCGACCGCTGGATTGGGGGCCGTAGTTGATGCAAACAAGCTTGTGGGCATAGTCACTCTGACAGACATTGCACGCTTTCAGCCTCAGATGATAAGAATGCTGAAACAGCTTGCTACAAAGCAGGCGGCGCCGAAAAGCATGCAGAAAGTCGTTGACTACTGCATTGTCTAGGAGAATTGCTGCAAGACGTTTCTGCGGGCGCTATTAGTATAGGTTTTGCTCCCAAACTCAGAGTTGAGAATCCAGCATCAGAAAGATTTTTGTGATCCAATACTAGAAGAAGGCTCATGTCTTCGGTAAAGAAGATGGTTCTAGCTTGGCGAGGAAACTATCGTTTCATAGCGAAAAATGAAAAAGGGCTGTCTGTTAATTTCGACGCTCCCATACCAAATGGTGGAGAAGAGACTGCACTATCGCCAATGGAGAATGTTCTAGCAAGTTTAGCTGCATGCAGCAGTTACCATGTTGTATCAATATTGAGAAAGAAAAGGCAAAATTTCTCAGACTATTTGGTGGAGATGACAGCCGACAGGAAAGATGAACCGCCAAGAGTGTTTACCAACATCCATCTCAAGTACATCATTAAAGGAAAGAACATTAGTAAAGAGGCTGTTCAAAGCGCAATAAGACTTTCTGAAGAAAAATACTGCTCGGTAGGAGGAATGCTGAAGAACGCAATTAAAATAACATCTTCCTATGAGATATTGACGGAATAACAAACTGGTTAGTGATTTTTGGGGTTTGGGCTCAGACTCTGCCCCTGGCAAGTCTATCACGCAAAATCGAGAATAAGGGATTTGACTCTATTTGTAAGAGCTTTGAGATCCTTAGAAGTCAAATAACAGGCGCGCGCTAAGCACTCCGCGAGAGTTGAGACCTTTCAAGAATGAGACCAGATTTTTCCTTTTTCCGCTTCTACAATTTCTGGAACTTCTGTCAAAGATTGGATGACATAGTCCGCCTTCAAATCTCTTCTTTCTTCAAAGGTTCTCTGGTCCTCCTTCAAGACCACTGCAGGCAGACCCTTCGAAAGGTCTTGGAAATCCACCTTCTCAGGTTGTCTTACGACAATTATAGCCACACCCTTTGCGTCTCTAGTAGCCAGCAAATCGAGCATCAAATCACCCACCATGAAGAAATAGGTCACGCCGAGTTTCTTGACAGCCAGCAAAATGCCTTCAGGAGCCGGTTTCAATCTTCTCACACTTTCCCTCGTCACGACAACGTCAAAGTATTCCCTTAGACCGTGCATCTGAAAAACAACATCAACCGCTTTCTTCGAGGTGTTCGTGACAAGCCCCATCTTGACTCCAAGTCTTTTCAGGGTCTCCAATGTCGAAATCGTTTCATCGAAAAGTCTAGACCTCTTCACCGAGTCCAATTCGTACCGGCTGAGGAACCTATCCATTTCTCGCCTGAACCTCTTTGCAGCTGCTTCATCAAAATGTCGCTCAACGTACTCCAATGCCTTGTTCCGCAAGATCGTTGACCGTTCTATCCCTTCAAGCACCACAGCAGGAACACCGAGGTCCATCAGCTTCTTCCTTGTACAGCGCCTAAATTCCACCACATGCTGATGACTTGACCATGGAGTCTGAACTAAAGTGTCCTCCAGGTCAAACAACACTGCCACATCACGTTTGCTCTCTTCTCTTATCAAGCTCCTCATCCGACAAGCCAATGTCTTCTTACACTGCCCTAAAAAATGTTCGCGCACGCTTGCCAAAACCAACTGCGCACTGTTGAAAATTCAACATGCAAGGCAACAAAACAGCACACCAAGCCCCACAAAAAGACCCAGCCAAACACTCACCACAGTACTCGCTGAAGCAAAAACCCAGGGGGAGGGGGTAGGTCATTTTTGACTTGAAAACAACCAAAAACCATGTTGAGTAGGCCTACGCCTCTAGATTCATTCATAATATTAGGTGTTTGTGGTGGGGCCGGCCGGATTTGAACCGACGACCTTTCCCCGGAAACAGTGCTTAGGCGCTGCTCCTACGGGTTTCTCCTGACAGCTCCAGAACCTCTTCATCCCTTTTTGAGGTCCGCAAACCCGTTAGCTACTTTCTGGAGCCCGTCGTCATACCTGCCTAGACTACGACCCCACGGCTACACTGAGAATGCCACACTCTAAATATATGCATTATTGCGACGAAAACATAATCTCCACACGGAGCAAAACCGAAAAAGATTCACCTTGTCAAAGCGGGTACTGTTAAGTTATTTGTCATGGATTCCGAACCGAGCCCTAAGGCGGTTTTGCGAAAAAGAGCCCTATGCTAATGTCGCGTTCCAGAAACTCTGCGATGTTCTTGTGTCTTCTGATATTTCGTGTACTTACGTTGATAAGGCAAAGTTCACATTCACAAAAGAAAAACGCTGAAACCTCTCTAGGGCTCGTTTTTGCAGAATCGCCTATGGGCTCGTTTACAGACGCATTTATCGCGTTCAGACTCAGAACAAGCATTATTGGTTCTTCATAAACGATTTATGTTAACATCATCGAT
>JBGOYH010000238.1:0-2865 GCA_041479575.1 Bathyarchaeia archaeon | reverse complement strand
CTATTTCTGTCTGCCTGGGCATTGTCGAAACGCCTACTGACAAAATGCGGGGATGAGACGCGTCCGAAGCATGTATTTGTTATGAGTATGTTTTTCCAAAATTGCTGACCAACATTATTGCATCGTAGATATCGACAATCCCGTCTTCGTTTGCATCGGCTACAGCGTTCCATCTCGCACTACCGGGATGAGAACCGAATGCGTTGGCCATGATTATGGCGTCGTAGACGTCAACCTTGCGGTCACCGTTAGCATCTACAGGAATCTTCACCTCTACGTTTAATGAACTTTCTAAGAGATTGTTAGTCAGGTTGCTGTCAAACCCTATTTCGGCTACTGCCGTTATCGTATAATTGTGGTAATTCTGCACACTCGTAGTGTTCCATACGAATGTCAACGTCCTGCTTTCGCTTGAGTCGAGGCTAACAATTTTCGTGCCGATTAGCTGTCCCGCTGTCAAGTTGTAATAGAGGTCCACGGTGGCAGTTTCTGCGAAGTTCCCCAAGTTCACGACTGTAACGTTTGTGTTTGCTGGGTAGCCTTCATAGACCCCGCTACTATACGGGGCAACATCAAGAATCGCCACATCGTGCCGTAGAACATCAACCAACATCCAAGTACTGTTGGCTAGATCTGCGGAACTCTCGACTGTAAACGTAACATTATAGATTCCATGCAAAGCATAAACGTGGGTTATAATTGGGTTGGGTGTTGTTGTAATATTGCCGTCACCAAAATCCCACGTGCAATCAGTAATATTCTCAGTCATTGCGGCTAGGTCGCTGGCGTCAAAGGTTGTGATCAGATTTTCTATGGCGGGTATGGGCGAATACGTGAAGTTGCCGCGCTGGTCGAAGTTGAAAAAGACTGAAGTTGCTTGCGATTCCTGCACGTTCACGGTTTGCACCAAAAAAGTCGCGTTATATATGCCGTAAACTGTATGCTGACCTACAGTCACAGATGGAAAAGTGTAACCTGCTGTCCCTGCAATCACATGAGCTTCATTGTCAACCCAAACTTCAAACGCTACAGGACTCCCGTTCTTAGTCCCACTCACACTCACCGAACCACATCCGTTCACACTTACTATGCCGTTCCAGTCATTGCTAAATGTGATTTGGTAAACTCCAGTAGCCGGGAAAGTGTACGGAACCAGAGTGGTTCCGAATTGAAACTTCAATTCTCCCGCGTCAACGGGTATTCTTATGGTTCTCGTGTCGTAGTTGAACCCGAACTGTTGAACTGAAAACGCTGAGCAAACGTCTTCGTAAACCTCGTCCAACTTAGGGATTGCTAACGAACCAGTACTCGGCACAATTCCTTCCAAAAACAGAAGCAGATCGCCCACTGCCGTGCCTGTGTCGGTAAGGCTTGTGTCGCCCCAACTGTTCAGCGAGTCCATTCTGAACCTGTAACTGTTTGCTGGATCACACAAATCGGTTTGAGTCAGGCCTAGCCACGCTGGAGTGGAGCCAGTCAGAAGTTGGATGTAACTGTTCTTCATAGTGTCACTGAATTGAGGATAGTAACTGTGAAGAACATGAAACGCATCCAAAGTGTTAGGCATTCTCCTTTCAGCGTTCTTATTAGCGTGGCAAATCGTGTATCCTCCTGGCGACCACATTGCACTGTTCCACCCGTCAGCCAGCAACTTGTAGTCTATGTCTTGGATCAACCTGTCTCGGTAAGGTATGCTACCGCCTTTCTTTTCGGCATACTCTCCTATTATCGTTTCAAAGCCTATCTCGCACTCGACCATGCCGTCACCAAGATGATAAGGATAGTAGCCTGGCCACGAATAACTGTTAATCTTGTTCCAAGCGTTGTCAGCGTAGGTCATGGCATCCGAGATTCCGTCTTCGTAGAACTTCAGAAATACGCCAAGAGTTTGAGCTCCACCGTCGTACCATCTGTTGTCACCCACAGCGAGACCTGAAGAACTGCAAGTCCAAACAAAATCCGAAGCATGCGCAAAAGCATTTTCAAACTGAGAGCAAGCTTGTCGTGCATCCCACTTGCTCGTCGCGTAACCTAACCTCTGCGCGTACCTGTAACCGTTAAGCTCGTTTCGGTAAAAGACTAGATACAGTCCATTGTAGTTGGCTGGAAGATACCCGGCCATCGGGTGGTTATCCAAGACTTGCCTAGTATAACCGTCTACAGTGGAAGAAGTGTATCCGTCAATTTCAGCCATCCTTATTCCAAGCAGAGCTCCCACCCAGTTCTGAATATTTACTCGAGTCTGGATGTCTCTATCATAGGCAGAAAGAGGCAACTTGCCAAAGATCTGTCCAAAATGGGTCAAACAAACACGATCTTGCCATTGGTCGTCTTGGCTCCAGTTGATCGAACTTATGCCTTGATGAATCACTTCTGCAAGCGTAATGTTGCCATTTTGCATATTTTCTTGTGAAGATTTTCCCGTGAATCCAAAAGTTCCAGTAACCTCATAGGGTGCATATCTAACAGAACAGGAAAGAGTAGTCAAAACAATCAAGAACACGGCAACTGTGACTCTTCTCTTCAACTCCTCTCTCCCACATTTCCAAAGGGTTGAACGTCCAAATATGAGTTGTGGACAAATCTTCTATGGCACCGCTTAGAGTAGTTTCAGTTGCAGTGGTTTGCCACCATGATGTTAACATCAGGGTTTGAGCGCATCACGCGCGAAGTGTGGAAAATCATTATTAGATTTATCGTCGATAGATCGATAGGGGGAACACATTGTCTGTCACTCTGCGTGATGCTCAACATCTTTGTTGGAAGAACTTTAGAAAGATCAACGACAGGCTTGATCCGGAACGGGGCAAGAGTTGGACTCCGTTTGTAATGGTTACCGACCTTCTTGAAGAAGCAGGCGAAGTT
>JBGOYH010000237.1:0-2869 GCA_041479575.1 Bathyarchaeia archaeon | reverse complement strand
GTGATTATCCAGAGCGTTTCTTTGTCTCTTTCCCCGTTGAGATAGGCGATTATGTTGGGACGTGTTTTGGATGGAACCCTTTCGTCTCCGGCATTGTAACTTTGAACCCTGTCAAAGCCTATTGACTTGCATATTTGAAGAAGTCTTTCTGCTTTCTTTGATTCTCCTTCTCCGCCACTTTCAGGAGCTATGGCAGGAACACGCACAAGGTCCATTAACGCCTTGGTCATCTCATTCTGCAGTCTTTCAATTTCCTTGAAAAGATCTTCATTCCGCATGAGAGTCACACCTAATTAAATTAGGTAATCTTCGCTCAAGGCCTTTAATGATTTTGCTGTTCAAGAAGAGAAAAAGATTGGTTGTTAGCTTAGCTGTTTCAGAGCCCTTAGCCTTTTGATTATGTTTGGATGTGTCGAAAGGATCTCGAGCATCCGTTCTGCGCCGGTCAGTTTCTTTGAGAGTATTGCGTCCACCAGTTTCTGACTGTCACCTGCCGCCATTGCCGATAGTTGCGTTGAGTCGACTTGTACACGATCAGGGTCGGTGATAAACAGCGCTTTGAAAGCATGCAGATTCTGCTTATCCTTTTTCGTCATTCGCATATTCTTTGTTACGTTGACTATTTTGGCCAAGCCTGTTGAGAGCTTTTGTGAGCCGTTCTCAACTGTCGCTGCGCTGTGGCGGTCAGCGTAGTACTCTCGCAGGCGACTGAGGTAGAGTATGAACAAGTTCATTATCCATGAGAAGGCCATGAAGACTATTCCAAACGCCGCGCCATTGTTGCCATTATTTCTTCTGCCACTGTACATAGATGACATCATCAGTGAGAAGCCTATGTAGTAAGCTATTGCAGGAAGGATGGAGACAAACATCATCACTTGCATATCCCTGTGCTTCAAATGCCCGAGTTCGTGTCCCAGAACAGCCTCAACTTCGCCATCGTCAAGTGTCTTCATCAATCCAGATGTAACTGCAACACGTGTTCCCGCGATTGGTGAGCCATATGCAAAAGCGTTTGGTATTGGTATTTGGGCAAGCATCAGGCGTGGCTTTTTTATGTTGCTTTTTTTGCTGAGGTTGTCAACGATTTCGTGAAGTTTAGGATCTTCACTTTGCTTGATCTCTTTTGTGTGATACAGGGCGTCAACGATGTATGGTGATATCAGCCATTGGACAACGCTGAAGCCGCCGACCAATATGCCTAATGTTAAGAAGTCAAAATAGCCTGTGAGGCTGAGGATTACTGTAAAGAACAAGGTTGACAATCCAATTATCAAAGCTAAGGTTCCAGCCATTGAAACTCGAAGTTTCCAAGCACCCATAATTGCACACCGGACGTTTTGTCAGAAAAGATAGGGCCAACTTATATTTCTTGCGTCCAACATTCCAATTATTGTTATGAAGCTCTATGGAGATAGATTCGTTTTGTGAAGGAAAACCCCTTCGCAATGACCACGACTGGCAATACTTGGTTTTGACGTTCCCAAAACTTTGTGCTCAGACTTAAATTGCGCATCCCTCAAACATGATTGCATGAACGTACTGGTTGATGATGTCGGAAGCTTTCCCCTGCCGCCTCAGGTAGACAGAAGGACCTTCGACGAGGCATATGTTCTGGCAAGAAAAGCAATAGCAAACAAAAAAGACATAACGAATGACGATTTCCTGCTGAACAGCTTCCACAGAGTCATAATTGATTCTTTCATGAAGAAAGTTGAAACTGGATTGGATGTTGTCAACTATCCGCAACATTATGACATGCAAAGACAGTTGGCGGACACGCTCAAGGAAGCCGTCGAAAAAGGTACATACCTTGTTGACGAGAATCAAGCGTTCTTGCCCGAAGTTCACGTGATCAGAGAGGAAGCGAAAAGGTTCTATGAAGAACTGGGAACAATAATACAGCTTCGAGTTTGCATACTGGGACCGATGGAATTTTACCTGAGAGAAATTGGAATCACGGCCTACAGCGATGTTCTGTCGATGTTTGCGGAAAACGTCAAGCGCTTCGCAAAGAACTCAATCCTAGATTCCAAATACGTTAAAACTGCAGTAATCTCGTTAGACGAGCCGAGCTTTGGTTTTCGGGAAATATCAGCAAGCAGAGATGTCACCATCGATGTTCTTGAAAAGGCCTTCGACTTCAACGGGCCTGTGAAACAAATTCACCTTCATTCTCCATCACGAATAGCCGATGTCCTTGCAGTCAAGAACATTGACGTCTTATCGTTTGAGTATGCGGCGTCCCCGAAGAACATTGACAGTGTGTCAAAGAAGATGTTGGAACAGGCAGACAAGCAGATACGTGTAGGTATAGCTCGAACGGACATAGACTCGATCCTGGCAGAGCTTCATGACAGAGGGATAACCAAACCGCAGATTGAACAGTTGGTTGAAGACAAAGCGACCATACGAAGAAGGTTCGTAGCTGCGAGAGAGAAGTATGGAGATCGCATGGCTTACACAGGTCCTGATTGTGGGTTAGGCGGTTGGCCAACGCAAGAGGCAGCACTGCTTCTATTGAAGCGAACCGTTGAAGCAGTAAGAGAGGTGAAAAGTAATTGATTTCGTCCAGTAGTCAGGAATCATGCGGAGACAAGGCTTCAATTAGAGCCGAGACGCTTTATGACCCTTAATGCTATAAGAGTAATCCACTTGCTTGGCTTGCCTTTCGCCTCAACATTGGCATGCATCCTGCCGACAGGAGAGCTTTCAAGAACCCATTTGCCGTCCTTCTGTCTTTTCCGAAGCAGAATCTCCACTGCATCATCTAACCGTTCATCATTGCTATAACCAAGCCGAGTCAGAACATCCAATCCTCTGAGTATGCTGTAACTGTAGAAAAACGGGAAACCCAACGATAACCAGC
>JBGOYH010000236.1:0-2882 GCA_041479575.1 Bathyarchaeia archaeon | reverse complement strand
CACCTAGCGAATGGGTCGTCACCATTGGCTTTTGGCCCAGAAGTAGACCAGCTTGTTATTCCCGAATTTGCAGGCGTTGTCAAGCGCAAAGACATGCTCATTGGTGAAGTGATCCACGTAGACGATTTTGGGAACATAGTTACAAACATACGAGAAAAAGAACTTGGAAAGGTGAGAGTTGGCAAACAAGTGAAGCTGAGGTTTAAAGAAGCTGAGGCGACGATGAACTTCTGCAGGGCGTATGGAGGAGTTGAAGCTGGAAAACCGTTGGCCCTGGTTGGAAGTCACAATTTTCTGGAGATATCAATAAATCAAGGCAACGCTTCAAGAGTGTTCAAAGCCAAAAGTGGAGACAAAGTCACCGTTTATCGATCTTGATGTGGCGATTGCCTGGTAAATATGTCGGTTTCTTGCATATGCTCTGCATGGAAACTGCGCTTTTAGGCTAAGGAAAGAAGGTATTATTGACCAGAGATGTTTGAGGAGATATTCAGCCAAGCCACTCAGACGTTGGTGACCCTGTATCTGTGTATGTTAGGTCTGATAGTGGTTCTGAGTTTGACTTGGGCGAGGAGAAGGCGATGAAACTGTTTGGAAGCCCGAAAAACGCAGTGAAGAAGTGGCGCACAAGGGCTCTTTTCATTGATCTTCACAAGACAAGGGTTACCATTTGTGAATCCGACAGAAAGCATGTGCCTCCGTGGGTTTTCAAGCAGTTGATGGGTCTTCAGAAGGAAGGAAATCGTACGTAGTTATGCTTTGTCGGTTTTAGTCAGGTCTTTGAGTCTGTTGACGCCGTCAATTTCTTTTATGAGAGTTCTCACGCTTTTTGGAACCAGTTTTTCCCAGTTTTCGTCTTTGACCATTTTTTCTCTGATTTCAGTTGAAGAGTAGTCTTTTCTGTTGAAGAAGCGGATGGGCTTCACCTGGTATCCGGCTTCCGTGAACAGGCGGCGCGTCAACGGTTCATTAGAATATACAATGTCGAAGTGGGGCGTGTATCCCTCAACTGAGGAAACCCACATCATGTGTAAGTGGACGTCGGGCACAGGAACTATCCAAACTTTTCCACTGTCCACTCCGCATTCTTCTAGAGCCTTGCGAACCATGACGAGTCTTTCGCCTGCTGTGAACGGGTTGTTGAAGTTGTGGCTGTACTGAGCGCTGCCAATTACGACTACGAGTTCATCGGCTTCTTTCAAAACCTCTTTTATTGCGCTCAGATGTCCTAGGTGGAAAGGTTGAAATCTTCCGACGTACAGGCCGCGTTTTGGCATTCAGCACTCATCTCTTGAAAAGGTATATTTTGTTGAGGAGAATTAACGTTTATCCTTCTTCAGTTTTCCTGATTGCAAATTCCACTGGAAACACATGCAGTTTTTTGCCGTTTACTGGAAGTTCTTTCTTTGAAGAATAGCCGTGTCTTTCGCGTTTTAGAAATGCCAGCTTGACATCCAAACCGCCTCCGTATCCGCCTAGCGTGAAGTCAGACCTCACAACCCGGTGACATGGACAGATCGGTGCAAACGGGTTTCTAGCCATGATTTGTCCGACAGCTCGCGGTCCTCCTCCAATGGCCTTGGCAACTTCACCGTAGGAGGTCACATATCCAGCTGGTACTTCACACACAGTTTCGATGACTTTCATTGCATATTTTGACAGATATTTCGACGCCAACTTGAATTTTTGAGATGCCTCTTTTCCGTCATAGACGTCTTTCAGAGTTCCGATGACGTGTTTGGCGAAATCGGTTTTCTTTTGATTCTGTGTGGAAACGTCACAGTGAACGCCTTCGCTTAAACCTTTTAGAACACTCTTCTCTGTGGATCCGAAAGCTGTTGTGTAGATGGTTTGCTCTTCAAAGGCAACTCCAAACCAAGTGTCTCTGATTTTTTCTGTGTAGATGTCTATCATGTTTACTTCGCCTCTCGTAGTATTGTTGTAACATTGAGTTTAAGAAGTTGTTTCTTTGGCGAGAAGCTGGCTCTGAGATACTTATTTGCCGAGGTTGGATCTGAACAACATCGTCAACGATTGCCGGCTTTGATGTATTCGCCAAATCTTTTAACGGTTGGTCTGCATTTAGTTGAGCTGATGAAGAGGTGGGCGGATTGATTGAGAGAGTTAATTGGCTTGAGATAAAGGTGACTGACATGAAGAGCGCAATCGGTTTCTATCGTGATGTTCTCGGCTTGAAGATTAAGAATGAATGGTCAAACTATGTTATTTTTGATTTGGCAGGAACAGCAACTTTGGCAATAATGCTTGGTGGAAGGAAGGGACGAAAAGAAGGAGCACCAAACATCTATCTAGCTGTGAAAGACGTTGATGAGGAATACGGAAAGTTGAAAGCAAAAGGCGTTAATTTCGTGGAACCGCCAAAGAAACAGTACTGGGGTGGCTATGCCGCTTTGTTTTCTGACCCAGACGAGAACCTGTTCTATTTGACTCAGGTAGAAGAGGAATGAGCATTGGTCAATGACGTTTATCAGCAGCTTGCGAAAGCTTTGGATACGCTTCCAAACGGATTTCCTAGAACGCCCTCGAACGTTGAGATTCGCCTTCTAAAGAGGATATTCTCTCCCGATGAGGCATCAGTGGCCAGCCAGCTATGTGGATCCATGGAATCAGTTGTCGAGATTGCAAAGCGGATCGGGCTTTCTGCTGAAGAGGCGGAAGTCAAGTTGATGAAAATGGCTGAACGCGGGCTTTTGTGGCGTAGTGGTAGTGGAGGAAAGTCGTCCTATAGACTGGCGCCTTTCATTGTGGGGATCTACGAATCGCAGCGAGAGCGTATGGACCACGAGTTAGCCCATTTGGTCGAAGAATACATGGCAGATGGAGGCGCCGTGGGAATTATGAAGCCTGAGCCGGCCTTGCAT
>JBGOYH010000235.1:0-2912 GCA_041479575.1 Bathyarchaeia archaeon | reverse complement strand
GAATTTGCATTCTCTATCATGGTCTTCCAATGATCTCGCACACTCCACGTACAGATTGTCCTCTAGTTGGACTCAAGCTCTGCAACCAACACTATAATCCTTGTGAAACCATAATACGTATCGAAAATAACAGCGCGCGCGAACCCAAAGTATGGTGGGCCCGCCCGGGATAGCTTCAAACTCTCGTTCAAAACTTCCTGATTTCTCTTGTTTTGTGATTAAAAAATAGCGAAAATGTTGCTGAAATGGCTAGGTTTTACTCGCATTTTAACTACACAGACGAGAGTTCGCTCTAAAGCTCGAGTCTTCTCATTTTGGCTAAGATTCAAATCTTGATTCCTTTGAACCTCTTGACTGCCAAAAGAAACATACTTACGCTTTCGACGACAAGCAGCAAGACTTCATAACTAAGATAACTGGTTTGCAGACCTAATAGTCCAGCTCTGAACATGTCGGCAGCATAGGTGAGTGGATTTGCTAAGGCCAATGCACGTATGAGTGCAGGAACATTTTCAAGTGGGTAGAAAACTGAGCTCAAAAACAACAGTGGAGGCATAATAATGTTGAAAACCACGTTCAACACTTCATCAGTTTTAACAGCCGTTGATACTATTATGGACAACGAACCAAAAAAGAGAGATCCAAACATCCAAGCTGCCATAATATACAAGATTCCAAGAAAGTTGACCGATAAGCCGGACAGAAGGGGAGAAGTGAGTAGAAGAACTATGAAAGCCATTGCAAGTCCCTGAAGAGCTACCGAGAGAATCTTGCTTGTTATGTATTGTGTTTTCGTAAATGGCCCAACAAGAATCTGTTCAAACATCCCGAATCTTTTGTCGAACCATATCGACGCTCCTGCATAGACTCCTCCCGTGAGAAACTGGCTGACAATTATGCCCGGAGCCAGAAATAAGATATAGCCCATGCTGATTCCTTCTGCAACAACACTGGGAATCGCGCCGCCAAAGGCGAATCCCAAGACAAAAATGTAGATGAGAGGCGAAACGAGCATCGACGCTAAGAATAAAGGTGACATGAGGAAGCTTCCTCGAATATCCCGAACAAGCAGCTTAAGTATGCTGTTCATGCCTTTGATTCCCTCTCAGAAGTCAGTTTCAGGAAAGCTTCTTCAAGACTTGATTCTTTGACGTTGACCGACGTCACATGCAGACCCCGTGTGAAGAGAGCATGAAGCAATTCAGGCAAAACTCCCGATGGATCGTCTGCCGATATCTTGAAAGAGCCATCTTCTTCTTGTGGTTCAGAAAAGGCATTGATTCCCTTAACAGACATCAAGGCACTCTTCAGGCTTACTTCCTTCTCAGCCAGTGTAAATTCGATAATAGTTCCTGTTCCAAACTTGGACCGAAGCTTTTCAACCGTATCACATGCTAGGATCTTACCGTGGTCTATCACTGCCACTCTGTCGCATAGGTATTCAGCCTCTTCCATGATATGAGTCGTGAAGAAGACTGTCAAGCCTTCTGAAGCACATTTCTTAACGTAGTCAAGGAGTGTTCTTCGTATTTGAGGATCAAGACCAAGAGTCGGTTCATCCAAGAAAAGTATGTCCATGTCGTGCATTAGTTCACGAGCAACTTGAACCCTCCTTCTTTGACCGATTGAAAGCTCCGGACCCTTGCTTTTCAGGCAGCCCTCTAAGCCGAAAAGCTCACTGAAGAATCGAATTCTCTTCTTCCTCTCCTCTTTGGAAATATCCCAAAGGAAACCAGAACTATCCAGATTCTGCTCAACTGTCATGAACATTTCTAAACTTGGTTGCTGCTGGACAACTCCAATTCTGCGTCTGACCTTCAAAGGCTCATCGGTGACATCATAGCCCAGCACTGTGACTTTACCGTGTGTAGGCGAGATCAGGGTTGTGAGCACTTTTATTGTAGTTGTCTTCCCAGCACCGTTGGGACCTAAGAAACCAAAAATCTCACCTTTTTTTACCCCAAAGGAAACGCCGTCAACTGCAACTTTTTCACCATAGGTTCTGACAAGTCCGTCAACCGAAATGACATAATCAGAATGCAAACTTTCTCGCTCAAGAAAATATGCGTCTCACTCTTCTTTTAAGATCTTCCCGAGTTTCAGTAAGGCTAGGCTACGATGAAGTCATCCTCGAAGTGACCTCTAGACCTTTTCCCCTATCGACTGAGACAATTCGTTCTCCTATTGCCGAGAGTTTGATTCCCAAATCGCTACTTGGTCTTTAATCCACTCTTTTGCAGTAAGACAGTTCATATGGTTAGGTGGACAATCGCAGATTCATGTATATCCGATATTAAGAGGCTTGTCCGCTTCAAGGCTCTGAACCGTGTTCCGTCTTTCCTTCTCTATCTGAAATAAACATTCGCAAGAATTTAAAGTTGTTAGTCTTTTTCCATGCCTGCTACGTGCCGTTTTAAGCCCACCGCGTTGCCTGAAGAGTCACAGTGGGCGTCCTGACAACCCGTTGATTATTGTGTGTGTTTGGGGTAAAACTTTACCCCTAAAACTGCGCCCGAAAGCCTCACTGTTTTGGCTTTCCCTTATGACCTCTCCAAATAATCACGGCTATGATTGTGCCGACAATTGTGCTGCCTATAACCGAAAAATAACCGCCATTTCTGCCTATGTATGTTACGATGTAATAAAGCCAAGGCGGCATCCAACCCACAGTCCAACTAAGTGGGTCTTGACCAGTAGACAAATAATACGTAGTATAGATTAAACTGAACGAGACTATCCATCCGACTACCGTCAGAAACAAAATCAAAACCACAGCCCACTTATCCTCAAACTCGATAAGAATCTTCATATTTTATCGCGCGCTCCCTCTGGCAATAGTATTCTCAGTGAACTGAATAAGAAATTTGCCCAGCCAGACTGTACAAAAAAGTCCAGTCACAGCACGCGCTAAG
>JBGOYH010000234.1:0-3006 GCA_041479575.1 Bathyarchaeia archaeon | reverse complement strand
TTTTCCGCAAACCCTCCAAAATCTCTATCAGTGTTGTCTTGCCTGCACCGTTCGGGCCGAGAAGAGCGAAGACTTCACCCTCGCTAACTGAGAATGAAACTCCATTAACTGCCTTTAAATCGCCGTAGGACTTTGTGACGGAAGAAATTTCAACTGGTATCATTCGAAGCGCAACCTCATTCAGCCATCTCCCCCAGAACATTTCTGGAAATTGGCACATTCGCAATTATGCGGTGCTGTTCTGCATAAGGGAATGTGCTGTTCTAAATATGATTTTCGGATAACCCAACGAACTTTTTCGTGGCTCAAACCATCGTGTTCCGTATGATTGGCTCAACCACATGATTCTTGAAGTCTTGCATCTGTTCTATTTTTAAAAAGCGAAAATGCATCGATTTGTAAAATTTAAACGTAAGTCTAAACCTATACGGCCCGCTTTTGGGGTTAAGAACGGAATTCTACTTGCCGCAGTTTTGATAAAATATTGTAACTGCGTTGATAAGTCCTTTGTCAGAAAGGGTTCAGAATCAATGTATTTTTCTGATCAAAAATCTTGGCGCCGGGAGTGGGATTCGAACCCACGTGGCCCCGAGGGGCCACAAGCTGTTAGGCGATTTTGCTCGTCTCCAGGCTTGCTCCATACCTGGCTAGGAGACCCCGGCCCAAACGCAGAAAATCATATTCAAGCGTGGTTTATTATATGTTTTCCAAAAACCTCATCCAAACGTTCTAGCGCTTCTGGGAAATCAGCACACGGTAACCGCTCTCTCGAGCCAAAACCTCAACGGTTCCAAAAGCCTGCTCGAAAAAGGCACGCAGCCTCTTCCCGCCAACTTTGGATCTCACAACCATTTGAAAAACACCTTTCCTTACCATGAATTCCGGAGCCCCACATATTATCGCCTTGACAGTCTCCATCCCCGCACTCACTGGCGGATTTGAAAGCACACAATCAAAAACCATTTCCTCAACAGGTTCGTACAGGTTGCCTCGTCTTGCCTCAACATTAGCAGCGTAGTTCTTCACAATGTTTTGTCTTGCCAACCAAACTGCACGGTGGTTCACATCAACCATGACAACGTGCAGGTTTGGGTTGAAGATGGCCGCTGAAATGCCAACGGCTCCGTAGCCGCAGCCGATGTCGAGCAGACAGCCTTTTTCCGGAAGCACCATGCATTCTGTCAGCAATCTAGTGCCCAAGTCGATTCTGTTCTTTGAAAACACGCCTGAGCTGGTTAGAAATTCGAAGGGTCTTCCTCTCAGGTAAGTTCGGATTAACCCAAACCTTGCCCTCGACTTGGGATATTCTGCAAAGTAGTGCTCGACGTCGCTAGCCTTTCTGTTCATGCCGTTTGTTGCCACCCTTCCAAAGCTTCGGATACGTACTCCTCGGCATAACCACCCTCTCCGTTTTGGCGACAACTCCATGTTCCATGTCCAAAATCTGTTGAGCACCTGCAAGAGCATTGCTTAAGGCAACTCCTTCATTCTTCAAAGTCAGAACCGCAACCATTGACCCCGATTTGATATTGCTATCAAGCGACAAGACACCTGGCGCAGTCAGATCTGCACCATGACACAACGCGTCTACAGCCGAGTCTCGAACGTGAATCTTTGGAACGAGCCCTAGGGCCTGTTCCATTGGCTGGATGAACCTTCTGAGAATCTTCTCATCCTTCTTCTCCTGCCACTCCATGAACCAGTAGGCAACATCGTGCAAAGTGGTGCTTTCTGCCTCAACAAACGGACCCGCCCTTGTTCTACGCAACTCTTGCATGTGTGCGCCACAGCCCAAGACTTCGCCAATGTCAAAACACAGTTTCCGGATGTAGGTGCCTCCTTCGCATCCTGCTCGGAAAAGCACTTTGCGCCCATCTGCCTCTAGAAAATCCAGATAGTATATGCGCCTCGTTCGTAGTTGGCGTTTGACCGCAGCCCGCAGAGGAGGACGTTGATAAATAGCGTCTTGAAACTCACCTAGAACTTTTTTCAATTGTTCTATTTTCGGATCGCCGTGAAGCTTCATCACGCAAACATATTCTTTCCCGCTGTGAAGAAGCGCTTCGACGATCCTCGTAGCGTCACCTAAGGTAACTGGCAGAACGCCGGTCACTTTGGGATTTCTCTGGCCTATGCAGTTGCCTCTAGAGTCCCGCCGTGCCCAACATGTTCCTGCTTCAGGACACGCTTAACCCACGCGGCAACCTCGTGGCTGCTTGGACCAGCCTGCTTGTCAAGGTTGACTACGCCATACCGCATCAGATTCTCAGCCGACCGTTCTTCTGGCTTACATCCAAAGCGTGGGTCAGTTTCGCCTTCAGCCTTCACCAGCAACTCATGTTTGACTTCCCATGGAGCAACAGTCCTCGGCATTGCGGCAACATCACTCCTTGTAGAGTACAAAAATGCTTAGAAGTATAAGAATCTAAACCCCAAAAACTTAGACGTTCCACCTTCAAAATAGTCTTGCAGTTCCAGTGAGCATGAGAAACAGGAGTAGTATGGTTGAGACTGTCGTGCGATAGTTTGGGAAGAGCCTCTTCAACCTATCTTCGCCAACCGAGCGTGACTGAAAACTATTGGAGCATACAATGAAAAAAGTGGCATGGATGTTTGTTCAAGCTGAAGCCAGGGCGGGTTTGACTTCCAGCGACATCGTCTCCAACTTACCGGATCTCTTCAGGACTTCTGCAACTTCATCGTCTGACGCTGCTCGGTTGATCTCGATTTGGTCCTGTAGTGGTTCAACATGATTGACGTTTGCTCTTCGTCTCCTTACGCCCGTCACCTTTTTCGGGCCAGTTATGAGAATAAAACTCTTGTCCATTACATCTACTACTATGCATTTTTTCCCAGCTTCGCGTCCTGTAACCTTGACGCAGATTCTGCCAACCTCGATTGCAGGCATCCTAACATTCTCCTTTAAGATCACATAGAGAAGCGTATGAACGTATTTATAGATTCACCCTAAGTCATGAATCTTTCAACAACCTCATACAGAACGCT
>JBGOYH010000233.1:0-3020 GCA_041479575.1 Bathyarchaeia archaeon | reverse complement strand
GTGCTGACAGCAACGTAGTCGTGCCAACCATGATACGCGCCTTCAAACTTCACAATTTTGTCTCTTTTTGTATAGGCTCGAGCAACACGGACTGCATGATAAGTTGCTTCTGTTCCGCTGTTGCAGAATCTAACCATTTGGGCGGAGGGGACATGTTTTTTGATTTTTTTGGCAACTTCAATTTCTAACTCGCCGCAGAGACCGAAAATTATTCCGTTGTTCAGTTGATCTTTGACCGCCGTGACAACACTGGGGTGAGCGTGGCCCAGGACAACTGGGCCGAAGGCTAAGTGGTAGTCGATGTATTCGTTTCCGTCTACATCGTAAATCTTGGCGCCCTTTGCTTTCGATATGAAGATAGGATACGGATCGAAGAATCGTAATGAGCTGTGAACGCCGCCGGGTGTCAGTTTTCTCGCTTCTTCAAAGAGTTGCTTGGATTTGTGGAGTTTTTTCATGCTCTTCCCAATCATCTTGAAACATTGCTTAATGATTCTTGGCAGTATGAGAGATCAGGAAGGCGGGCGAGCTGAATACTTGGCGTATGTGTCGAGGATTACTGCAAAAGATTTCTCACAGCCTGCCAAACCTTCAACTTTGTCGTTTCCATCAATGACAAAGTATTCGTCTGGAGAGTGGGCTCTTCCTCCGTGTCCGAGTCCACCGTCGATAAATGGTAAGTACAATGGTCCGCGATTGAACAGATAGTATGGAACGCTTGAAGCAGTGATCGGCCAGATTTCAGGTTCGTGTCCCAACTTTCGGTACGCCTTCGCTACGGCTTGGACAATCGGTTCCTTCACGCTTGTCTTGGCCCATTCGTATGGGTCTAAGGACCTGATCTTTATGTCAGTATATCCAAGCTTATCCAGGTGCTTGCGGATCTTCCGAATCACTTCTTCTGAACTCTGGTTGGGAACGAGTCTTGCGTCCATTTTCACTGTCACTTTGTGAGGAAGTACCGTTTTTGATCCTGGGCCAATGTATCCACCCCAGATTCCGTCTATGTTTAACGTTGTTGAATACATGTATTGCAGAAGCAGATCCTTCCCGTGCAGGTCATTTATGAACCGGTCTACTTTTGATTCACGTTTTATTGTTTCCTCATCAAATACCTTCACGAGTTTATCGGTGAGTTCGAGGTCTTCTTTGCTTGGCCGTTTTACATTTTCATACCAATTATCAATGAGAATTTTGTTTCCATCTTTTGAGGTCATGGTTGCCAAAGCATGAATCATACGCCACGCGGGACTGTCGACCCACGATTTGTCACTGCTGTGAATGTCGAATTCTAAAGGTCCTTTACCCCAAGATTTGCCGCTGCATTCAAGTTCCACGTATTCGACGCCTTTCCAACCAAGTCCCATTATCACCTTTCCGTTCTCGTCTTGACAAGCATCGGGGCCAAAGAGGGCATCGGCTTCCAGCATCTTCTTGTGTTTCTTCACAAACTCTGCAAAATGTGCACTTTCTAATTCTTCATCTCCCTGCGCTACAAATTTCAGATTAACCGGAATTTCCTCTCGCACGGCTAGAATAGATTCAAGTGCGTTCAAGAAGGCCACTAGGGGTCCTTTGCTGTTTATGGCTCCTCTGCCAATGACGCATCTTCCAAACGGTTCAATATCAACTAGCTTGGCTTCTAAAGGCGGGCTGGTCCATTTCTCTCCAGCAAATGGCTGGGTGTCATACATCATGTAAACAAGCAACGTCTTCTCAGCATGTGCGTCGTATTCGCTGTAAACTACTGGGAAGCTTCCGGTTTCTATGAGCGTTGTGTTCTTGCATCCGATGTTTAGAAAATAGCTTTTCAGAAGTTCAGCACACTCTCTGAGCCCGTAGTTTTCTGCAGAAACACTCGGTTGACGTATAAACTCCTGCAGTTTTTTGATGTGTTCGTTTATGTGAGCATCAATATACTTATTGACCTTCGAAAAATTGAGCATTTTTCATCGCTTCTAGGATTGATTCAATTTGTTTTAAAGTCTTTCCAAGCTATTTCTTCACGGGGAAGACATTTAAAGTGTGCAAATAATAGCAGATCATGGTTCATGTGATGTTTGATTTACTCGTTAAGAATGGGTTCGTAATCGACGGGGCAGGAAATCCTTGGTTCAAGGCCGATGTTGGCATTTCAAACGGAAAAATAGCAGCGATAAGCAGACGCATCAACGCGAAGACCGAACGAGTTCTGGACGTCAAGGGACTGGTGATTTCTCCGGGCTTCATTGATATCCATACACACTCTGACCTTGCACTCTTGATAAATCCGCGTGCTGAAAGCAAGATAAGACAAGGCGTGACTACCGAGGTTGTCGGCAATTGTGGTTTAAGCGCAGCGCCCACGAATAAGAAGACTCTGCGCTTGCTTAAGGAACAATGGGGCGTTGAGGCTGGTGAAGTGAAATGGAACTGGAAGACTTTTGGTGAATACCTGAGTCAAATGGAAAAAGCAGTATCAGTAAACGTTGCGGCTCTCGTGGGCCACGGCACAGTTAGAACCGCTGTCATTGGAGTCGGTGACAGGCGCCCAACGAAACGTGAAATGGAACAAATGAAGACCCTGGTTGCGGAATCTATGGAAGACGGCGCCTTTGGATTGTCAAGCGGGTTGGTGTATTTGCCAGGGTGTTTTGCAGAAACCTCAGAATTGATTGAACTCTGCAAAGTGATATCCAATTACGGTGGCTTCTACACGTCTCACACACGAGGCGAGAGAGAGATGATAGTGGACTCATTGAAGGAAGCCATAGAAATAGGTGAGCAAGCAGGTGTGCCAGTAGAAGTATCGCATAACTGCCCCAAATATGGTGGTCATGAAAAGCTGAAAGAGATGTTTGAGATCTATGACCAGGCCAGAGCACGCGGAGTCGAAGTCACTCTAGACAATGATGCACACACCGATTTCAATCCCTACTTGGGTCAGGTGCTTCCACAATGGGCACAGGTAGGCGGAAATGAGAAAACTGCGGAAAGGCTAAAAGACCCCCGAAGCCGTGAAAAAATCAAAAAAGAAATAT
>JBGOYH010000232.1:0-3060 GCA_041479575.1 Bathyarchaeia archaeon | reverse complement strand
CCTGAGACGGCAACATTGGCCAACAAGAGAGTTGGCAGACTCACTAGTATCATCAAAAGTACTGAGTAGTAGTTTCTCATCTCTTCTGCCTTCTCCCTTCGGTGATGGTGATTGTTTTCGGGGTGTACGGATTTACAATGTGTACTGGCCCGAACCTATGTTCTAAGGTACTAGCGTTCTCGAGTGCCAATTAAAGCTTATTCCCAAAACCTACGAGAGAACTTTGGCGGCATTTGTGTCCTTGCAGGGTGTCATGCACTGAACTGTGGTATGTCTAGATTCTGGGGCGTGCCAATTTGGTTGCAGGCTGAACTCATGCAGCTCTAATCAACAATCTTCTTAGCGGGGGCGTTTGGATGCTTGTAATGTTATGTGCCAGATTTCATATTGCAGTTGCTGCAATTAGGATGCCTGTTGTGGGTTCTCTGGTTCTTATTCCCCAAAAATCATCAAGGAAAACCAAATAGTTGGCGCGCGCGCACGGAAATGGCTTGAAAATCGCATAGGCTTTGCGTCATTATTCTTGAATTTGTATTTCAAATTCATAAGTGAGATATATATACTGACTCATTCACTTTTCACCACGGAAAATTGAAACGGTGACTCAATGTCAGAGCAAGTTGTCCAACCTACCTCCCAATACGCTGAATCACAAGTAGTCATAGATACTAAGGTGCAGCGCGAAGAGCAACAGCCGGGCGTCAAGATGAATATGAGGAAATACGTCTGGTACGTCTTTCGACAATTCTACGAGTACAACCACAGATATACGAGGCTAAGCACTCTACCTCAAATTGGAGAAATAGAACCAACCAACAACTGCAACTTACGATGTCGATTCTGTTCAAGAGAGGCTATAGAAAAACATCGCGGCCTAGGATTCATGTCCTTCAAGAAGTTCAAGTACATCGTAGGAACCTATAGTAAACAGCTCATAAGCCCTGTTTTAGCAATGCATGGAGAACCAACTTTCCACCCTGATCTGCCACGAATGATAAAACTTGTTAAAGATCATGGCGCGCGCAGTGTTAGCATCACAACTAACGGCACTTTAATTGATGAAGATCTATTCATGAAGCTAGTTAATGCAGGGCTAGATGGAATGGAAATCAGTTTTGAAGGCACAGACAAGACGAACTATGAATATCAACGCGTGGGAGCGAAATTCGACGTTACAAAGAACAACATTCTGCGAATGTGTGAATTGAAAACTCAGTATCACCTACCGATAAACTTGGGGATAAACATCATTGACAATGCCATCACGCATGATAGACTGCCTGAGTTCATAGCGTACTGGAGCAAAGTGCCTGGCTTGAACAGGGTGGATACTGGCAAGATAATAGACTGGGTTGGAACACTAGACAAGAGCAGGTTCAAAGAACTTGTGCGAGAAGAAACTTACGCTCATCCTTTCAGCAAATTCAATGTGTGCCCCATCGCGTGGTTCAAAATCGGCATAGATTACAACGGTTGGGTTGTTCCCTGCTGTCACTGGCTCACCGAACCGATGGGAAACATTTTCGAAGAACCTCTAGAAACGATTTGGAACGGACCAAAATACATTGCATTTAGAAAGTTAATGCTGAAGAAAGGTCGCCATGCTCACGATTACTGTGCCAAATGCTGGGACGGAAGCATGAGGACTGATAGTCCATACTTCCATGAACCTAACCGAGCCTTTCCGTTCACCAAACGGTTCTACCGCAACGTGAAAGTTTTCATGCGATGGTCCACACAGAAAGAGTATGCACCAATTAGAGGAATCATGTAAGTCATGTTTGGCAAGTTTTCTTGACCTGAACCTGTTCAGCTGGGCGTGAAAAAGTGGGGTGAGCTTTGAAGACTCATTTCGATCATCCATTTTTCTGAATATTGCCTCATTACTTTCCAAAAACAATTCTGGGTATCGCGTTCCGCTGAAGCGCGCGCGCTATCACCTGCGTTCACGAACGGAACGGACTTCAGCTTCAACATAGTCGTGACTGGCACACAAACGAGCTAAGAATTTGTTCTCCACCTTTGATTTTTTGTTGTTTCTTTCAGTCGCACGCTTAGCGCTGTGAGTCTTCTACGCGAATCAGGCGGGTTGATCGTTGATTTCTTCAGGTTCTTCCGCCGTTGCAATTTGGATTTGTATTTCGTCAGTTTGGGCTGCATTTTGTTTTCTTTGTGGTGCGCGTGTGTAGCTTCGTTCGCCAAAGCAATAGAGGATCCAGCCGGCTGCAAACAAAAAGATTGTGACGGAGAACAGTAGTATGAGAATCGCCCGATTTCGTATACGCAAGTCTCTGTGCGCATTCAATGTGAGGTCTGCTCTGTATTTTCGCGATATGAATATAAGTTTTGTGAAACATTGTACCGCAAAAAGGCTGCGGGCAACTGGTGTATACGTCAAAAGTTAACATGAATATGCCTATTTCATGGAATCAGAGGCACAGTCTACATGGTCTTTGAGAGTAGAGCAACCACTTTAATTTTTAAAGAAGAAGCCAAAATAGTGGTAAGCGATAAAGATGTTGAAAGGCTGCAAAGCGATCGTGACCGGTGGAGCTGGATTCATCGGAAGCTATCTGACAGAAGAACTGCTGAGCAGAAACTGTGAGGTCACGGTGATTGACGATTTTTCCGCGGGCTCGATGGAAAACATGAGGCATTTGGTCAGAAACCCTTCGTTGAAGGTTGTCAGGGAAGACTTGAAGAGTCCGAGGCAGCTCGATAAGATTGTTGCGGAGCATGATCTGATATTTCACTTGGCTGCGAATCCTGAGGTGCGTGTGGGGCAGACAGAGCCAAAAGTGCATTTTGAGGAGAACGTTGTCGTGACTTTCAACTTGCTTGAAGCTATCAGGCGGGCTGAAAAGGAGAAGACTTTGGTTTTTACGTCAACGTCGACCGTGTATGGTGAGGCGTCTCTGGTGCCGACTCCGGAAGATTATGGGCCGTGTGTTCCAATCTCGACTTATGGGGCTTCTAAGCTTGCTTCTGAGGCGTTGATAACTAGTTATGTGCACACTTTCAACCATAAGGGATTGATTCTTCGTTTGGCTAACGTGATTG
>JBGOYH010000231.1:0-3129 GCA_041479575.1 Bathyarchaeia archaeon | reverse complement strand
GTGTCCAAAGAAGTGGCAGAAAAGGTGAGAAAAGAAATTCTTGACACGGAAGAAGTCTGCAATTTCGGGAACTTGAAGCTCAGGAAGGCGGGCGACAAGACTTTTGTCAGAGCCACGCTGCAAGTTCCAGATTATATGGGGCTTGAAGAAGCTCATAATTTAGCTTCAAAAGTCGAGATCAAGATAAAGAACATTCTAGGTAACGCAGAGGTTGCAATACACACCGAGCCTTGCGAAACACATATGCCGACTGCAAAGCTGGTGGAAAAACTCGCGACAGAGGTTGAGGGCGTGAAGGATGCCCATGAGGTCAACATAGCTTATACAGAGGGGAAATTGTACATCACCTTGCACGCCTATGTTGATCCAAAGTTGTCAATTGAACGAGCTCACGAAATTGCCGAGAAAATTGAAGAAAGAATACGCCAGAAGATGAGAAATGTCGAAGACATAGCAGTTCACATTGAACCCTTCAGCAAGACGGAGAGAAAAGGGACAGCGGTAGATGAAAATGAAGTCAGGACAATAATTCACAGAGTTGCTGACAATTATCAGCACGCATTCCGGGTCAAAGGGATTGTCACTTATGTCGCTGGTAAGAAACGTTACATAAACATTGATTGTAGTTTTACTAGGCAGATCTCAATTGAAGACGCACATAGAATCGCGTCGCAAATTGAAGAACAGATTCGGGAGCATTTTGTGGAGACAACGGTAACGGTGCACACGGAGCCAAGTTAACCGTCTCCCATAATACAGGAATGGTGTCTTTTGAATCGCGACAAAAAGGGGGAAGGGAGATTAGTTGATTTTGATCTCCTTTATGAATGCTAGGTCTTCTAGACTGTTGAGTTTCACTTTTGCATCAGATATTGTGTACAGCACGTCTTCTATGTAGAGCGACCTTTGTACGTAGTAATTACTGTTCGAGATGTCGATGCCGTTTTCCATGTGGCTGATTTTGTCTCTGAGAACGAAACCTCTGTCCAAGGTTATGTTGAAAACGTATGCGCCTTGCCAAACTGGTTGTCCATACGCGCTCGCGGGCACTTGCCCTGGAGGATATTGACTCTGGTCGACCTTTGCTTCGAGAACAGGGATCACAAGCAGGTCCTTTGATCTGTCGAATAGGAATGCTCTGTGGTCACTCAGGACAGGCGAGTTTGTGCCTCTGTCTCCGATTGTGTAGTTGGCTATTTGTACTGGGTTGCTGACGTTGCTTACGTCAAAAAGCGATATTTTCACTCCTTGATACCATGCGAAGTATTCCTGTTCTGCTGAAGCGGTTTCTTTGCCCACCCCTATCAGATGGTTTTCGTCGTATGGATGAAGATAATCCGAATATCCTGGAATAGTCAGATTACCCAGTTCGGTTGGCTTCGTTGGGTTGCTGAGGTCGATCACGAAAAGCGGGTCGATGTTTATGAACGTTACAAGGTAGCATTTGGCGCCCACGAATCGAGCTGAGTGGAAGTTCTCTCCTTGTGCAAGCTTTTCGAGTTTTCCGATGATGCTCAGATTCATGTTCAGCACGTAAACGTTGGTCTGTTGTGCCCCGACAACTGGCTCTGGCAATATCGTGAAGTTGTCTGGTAATATCGTAACGTTGTCTGGCAATACCGTAGCGTTGTCATATGGTTGCTTGATCGTGGAGTTCCATGATCCCCACAGATTGGGGTCACCCCATGTTGTGGTTACTACTCTGAAGTAGTCGCCGTATTGGTCCATTGAAAACTGGTTCAATATGTGCCCCGGCACTCTACCTTGAGCCTCGGGGGTGATTGTGCTGTTTTCAACGTGGATACGATAGATGGACGTCTGTTCAAATCCGTATCCATAGACGCCCTGGTCATATGTTGCGTAGGTTACGTACATGTCGCTCAATGACACGTACATGGTGCTTGTCCCTCCGATCATCAGGGTCTTCGAGTTGGCGCTTTCCGTCATGTTTTGGGTGTTCACTGCGAGTATCGTCGTGAACGTGAAGTAGTCATCAGTAGCATTGCTGTAGTAGACCTCGGTGGCAGAGACCTCTCTTGATTGACCGTTTGTTTCAATCTTGGGAAGGTCAATTTTGTCAACGGTTATGGTTGGAAAGACTTCGACCCTGTAGTAGGCTGGTTGACCGGCGACTATGTACACGTACTCACCTATCATTCTGGAGCTGAGATAGCCGCCGCTTGTGGTGACGGTCTTGACCGGTTGTGGGTTCAACTTGTCTGAAATGTCGTACATTTTCAGGTAGGTCATGGTTCCTCCTATGTAGCTCATTTTTGAGAGGTATATTGGTCCCTCTGATGTTGTGTAGTTGGATCCTAGAACCGCTAGGGTGTTGTTGTTGACAAAGATTCCTATGGGGGTCATGTCGTCGAACGTTATTTTGGAAAGCAGTTGTGCGTCGGTGGGCGGGTAGGCTCTGAGAATTGAAACTTTGTTGCCTGCGAGCACGTAGATGTACTGGCCGTCGGTCTTTACGTTGTCAGCCTCGTCGACTCCGGTGACTTGGATGTTTGTTCCCGAGTATTCTGTTCCTCCGATCTTGTTCACGTCTGCTATGGCCGGACCAAATGCGGCTTGGGGTCCTCCGAACGTGAATACTCCCTCGCCGCTTCGGGAGTAGTATGGGTATCCGTTTTGCGATTTTGTTTTTGTTTGCAGGAATTGTCTAAGGTCGTCATAAGAGGAGAATGTTGACATGAATGCGTTTGTTTGCGGTGGCTGTATCTGGGGAATGTAGCCGAGTTGATAACACACCGAAACCAATATTACGGCTAAAAGGATAGCTGCGACACCGTAGAGTCGTATGCGTTTTCTAATCTCTTTCTGCACTGCAATTTCACCAAGATTATCAATGGACTTGGCTGGATTTTATGCTAAGCCTTGGAACATGCAGTACCAGAAACTAGAACGGTCTCATTGACCATACTCGGGCTGCTTCATACCAAAAAATCGTCGTGACAATCGCGCCGAAAGAAAGGATGAAAAGGTTTTCTCGTGTAAATCCATGCATCAAGACCAGGATATAGGCTATGTAAAACGTTGTGCAAAATACGGCGTAAAAGAAGTATCTTGGAAACAACATCTTTCCCAGCTTAACAAAATGTCTCAGCACTCCAATCTTGACTTCGC
>JBGOYH010000230.1:0-3174 GCA_041479575.1 Bathyarchaeia archaeon | reverse complement strand
GCCCTCGAGGACATGCGGAAATATGTGAAAGAAATTTGATCCGCCCGGCTGGAGTATTTATCAAGCGGTCAACTAACTGTTCTTTATCGTGGTGTCAGGCTTGACAAAGAAAGCTGGAGTACATGAAAAGGGAACCTTCTCGCTCACAGACGTGATAAACAGAGTTAAGAGACAACGCGATTTTGGGAAGGCTGGGGCCCTAGCTTTTTTTGTCGGCGTAGCGCGCGGTCAAACCCTGAAAGGGGAAAAAGTTGAGAAATTGCAGCTGGAAGCCTATGAAGAGAAGGCAGACGAAGTGCTCGAGCAAATCTGCAATGACTTGAAGAAGAAGCCCGGCATCGTGGACGTTCAAATTCATCATTTGTTAGGTGAATTCGACGTTGGCGAGGATTTGGTGTACGTTTTGGTTGCAGGTTCTCATCGTGAACAGGTTTTTCCTGTCTTGGAAGAAGCTGTTGAAAGATACAAGAAAGAGGCTCCTATCTTCAAGAAGGAACTAATCGTCACTGGCAATGGTGAGAAGAAAGCCTATTGGACAGCAGAACGACGTAACCACTAGGCAGTGACGCGTCTTTGCGATGTGGTTGACATGTAAGTGTAGGCCTACGGTATGGACTGTTCAACATGGTTTTTGGTTGAAAAACAGCCAAAAAAGACCTACCCCCTCCCCCCTAGGTTTTCAGCACACACAGTACCGTGGTTTGGTCTTTCTTGGGTATGAGGATGGTATTGTTAGTGGCGGTTGCGGTATTTTCATGTTGAATCTTCAAGAGTGCGCGTCTCAGGAGCTGGCGTTCTTGCCTTGTTGTTCATCATTTTCAGTAGTAGAACGTAGCCGATCGCTGTTTCGAGCCGTGAATTTCTCTCTTGCGTGCCCATGATGCAACTTGCCACTCTCCGCTGAATATATTGTGAGCATAAAGAAATCTAGAGTGATGGTTAGGAACTTTTCGCCTCAAACGAATGCGGTCAAGTCGATCATTGAGAATTGACTTTGAGCATAGCTGTGCTACGGATTGTGGATATGAAACGACGGTTCATAATCCTTTTCTACAAACAGCTCTTTACGTGTGATCGGTGGTGATATAGTGACACCGAGAATTCGACCATATTTGCGAAGGAAACCTGGAAACAAGACAAAAACAGTCCATGTAAAAGGCTATCACAGACACAAAACAGTTTAGCGGAAACTGAACTCTGGCCTGTCAAAATACTTCGGGCGCGTGTTTGTGCGCGCGCTCATCGCCAACCAGATGGTCTGCACCGTGTTTTGGGAACTGCTGCTATGAGCTAATTATTGTTTTTGCATTGATAGGAAGGTTTACTGTTTTCTGCAGGATGGCTTCATCAGGCGGTGAAGGCCCGAAGTACCAGAAGGGAGGCCCGGTGTCGTCGTTTTCGCTGGTGTAGTTAATCAGATTCCCGTAGGCATCCACAACGTTGTTTCCGATGCTGTGGAAAGTCTTAATAAAGTCCGGCCGTGCAGTTTCGTTCAACCCTACCAGAGTCTCCCTTTAATTTTGTATTTTGGGCTTGCCCGTGACTTTGAAATGGAGAGTGTCATGCTTTATTCACTTATTTTATTCATCTTTTTCTCCGGTGTCCTTTGCTTTCTTCAGCTTAACTTCCAGAATGCCGTTCCTATATTTGGATTCAGCAGAGTTCTTTTCGACAGATGTTGGAAGTTTTGCTTCTTTGTAGTATTTTTTCGTTGGAGTTTCGACGTTTATTGTTACGGCATCGTCCTCTATCTTCAAGTTTACGTCTTTTTCTTCGATGCCAGGCAACTGTGCCATAATGTTTATGTAGTCTCCATCTTCGAAGACGTCGACGATTGGCTCTTTTTCCTCTATTGAGGGAGTTGTGGGAGGTATCGGTATGCTTGTGGATGGTGTTTTGCTCTTAGGTTTACTTATCTTCAAGGGGCTCGTTGGCTTTGTTGTGTAAGATCCTTTTATGGGACGAGAGCTTACACGGAAGTCGATTACTCCCTTTTTCCCGAGGTTAATTCTTTTTTGGTACGTCTCAGATTTTTCTGCGAGTCTGGCCAGATCGTCGATTAGCCCAACCAGTCCTTTGCCTTCAGATTTTCCTCCCTGGATTTTGCCTGCTGTACCCAATATATTGAAACCAACGTCGAGCAATCCTGAAACATCGTTGAATATTTTGCCCAGCTCTACTGCTTCGGCAGTTTTTTCTTTTCCCTGAATTTGTGTTCCCATCTCTTCTACTGTTTTCTTCAGTTGTTCGATTTCTTTTCCTTTTTGTTCGATCTCTTTCTTGAGTTGTTCCAAGTCTTTTTCTGCTTCAATTTTCTCTTTTTTTTCTTTTTCCATCATTTCTTCACTTCCTTTGTTGGATAACTGCCGTCAGTTTTTCTAATTGAGTTAGATACGCTTGTGGGTTGGCGAAATATTGGGCTTCAGTCGGCGGGTGTTTTTCTAGAGCAAGCTTTACTCCTTTAACTCCATATTTCTCAAGAACAGCCCTTGCAAGTGGATAGCCTAAGTAGTATGAGACCCCTTTAATTATCTGGGACCATTTGAGGGTTTTGATGAGTTTCTCTTCACCCACTGGGGCTATGCGTCTTGCATAGGCTGGGCGCATTCGAACTTTTCCTATGCCCTCTTGACTTCTTCTTGCGTTGTCTACATCCAAGAGAAGGTTTATGCATTTTGAGTGCCCTATCTGTAACTCCTTTTCCAAGGATGCTACTTCTATTTCGTAGCCCATGATACGCAAGGTTTGAAGCGCTATTGCCTCGCAGCACCCTTCCTTGAAAACACTCTTGAAAACGATGCCTGTGTACGTATCCATAAGTTCACAGAGCTTCTTTGCATTGTCCGTCTTCTTGGGTTCAGTGTACATTTTGACTAGAGCTTGTATAGGCGTTTCCAGGGATGATGAAAGGTAGGTTGAGAGAAGTTTCTCTGAGAGCTCGTGAGCGCATACTGAAATCATTTTTTGCGGATGATTTCTTATCATTTCTTCGTTCATGTACAAGACTTCATCTTTCGGGTTGTAAAATGCGAAGCCTTCGAAGAAACCTGTGACTTGGCTTTTTGAAAGGATTTCACAGATTTGTTTCCACTGGTTGTCACTGTATACTATGCCGTTTTCTTTGAGGTTGTTCCGCATGCGTTGGGTTAGTTGTTTGAGAATGTCTGACTGTTT
>JBGOYH010000229.1:0-3226 GCA_041479575.1 Bathyarchaeia archaeon | reverse complement strand
TTAGAAGCAAGCTGTATGCGTCGCTGTTTTTGTCAGGAGCTAGTATGTAGGACCTGTCAAAGTAGACGGGATCGATTGAAAAGTAGTCTATGAACTTGTCTATTCTTATTCTCTGGTCAGACTCGGGTCTGGCTGCTTTCAAATCTTCGTTGGTGAAAACCACAAACTCGTTTTTCCTAATTTCATAGCCTTTGACAATGTCTTCCCATGGGATTACCTTGTCTTCTTTGATGCAGACTTTCTGATATTTCAAAGGTGAGCCGTCTGTCTTGTGAAGGAATTTGAAAGTGACGCTTTTGTCGAAAATCATGGTGTGAAGCTTAACAGGCACGTTCACTAGGCCTATGGTAATCGTGCCGCTCCAAATCGATCCTTTACGCGACCTTATTTTTCCTTCTTCACTCATTTTCAACTTTCCTCCAATTTCTGCCTCTTTTCCATCATTCCTTCCCAAGGATTTCCTGGGATTTTAGTTACATTAAATAGATTGAAGTCTTCTGGGTTTAATCCTTTCTTGATATCACTCCATTCTAGTGGCATTGACACCGTGGCATGAGGCGTTGCTCTTAAACTGTAAGGACAGATCATTGTTCTTCCGTGCGAATTCTGTACGTAATCTACGTACACTTTTCCCTGAGTATTTGCTTCAGATCGTTCGGTGACAACCAGCTGGCTTTGGTCTTTCAGGTGCTCTCCGATTTTTTGAACGAATTCCCTGGTTTGTTTGAAAGTGTAGCCTCGAATGATTGGAAGCAAGATGTGTAGTCCTTTCTTCCCAGAAGTCTTGACATAAGATTTCAGGTCAAGCGACTCGAGTTTCTCCTTAAGCAAGATAGCAACTTCGGTGACTTCATTGGTGTCTGCGGGGGGTTTAGGGTCTAGGTCAAACACGGCGAGGTCTGGGATTTCATAGGAGTCTACTTTGCAGAGTATCATATGAATCTCTAGTGCGGCGAGGTTTGCAAGCCAGATAAGCGTGTCAACGTCATTGCATATTATGTAGTTGATCTCGCGCTTCGCCGTCTCTGAATATCTTCTGAACGTTTTCACCCATTGAGGAGTTCCCGCCGGTGCGTCTTTCTCGAAGAATCCTTCTTTGTCGATGCCATTGGGGAATCTTGTCAGAACTATCGGCCTATCAGACAGGACACTCAGCATTTTTGGGGCCATCTTGATGTAGTATTCGATTACTTGGGATTTCGTGATTTTCAAGTCTGAATATAAGACTTTACCTAGGTTGGTGAACTCAACTTTCGTCAGTTTTTCCGACATTCATATAGAGCTCCATTAGTACAATTACAGAAGCAGCTTTTGTATATCGAGTTTGGACAAGTCATCAGTTATGAGGTCTGCTTTCGATAGGTCCTGTTTTCCACTGCTAGGGTTACGGTAGCCTAAACACTTCATCTCCCGCGGTTTTTGCAGCTTCAACGCCGAGCTTGGCATCTTCGACTACCAAACACTTAGCAGGATCAACCTTCAACTTCCTAGCACACACTAGGAGTATTTCTGGGTTCGGTTTGCCGTGTGTGATATCTTCAGCACTAATCACGGAGTCAAACAATTGCTTTATTTCGAATTTTTCTAAGATGTAGTCTATCAGTCTCTTGTGGGCGCTCGACGCAATTCCCAGTTTGAGTTTCATCTGTTTGAGTTTATGGAGTAGTTCGATGACTCCTTTTGTGGGTCGAACATCCTTTTCAAGCAGTCTGAACAGAATTTCTTCTTTCTCTTTGAATATCTTGTCGAAAGTTGTGTTGAGCTTGTATTTTCGGATTAACTCTGAACATTTGTTTGGCCGTGGTTCCTGTATATTGGTGCAGTTCGTCTTCAGATACCTTGACGCCGTATTTCAACATAGTTTGTTTTTCCGCTTGAATGTGTATGTGTTCGGTTTCTGCGATTACTCCGTCTAAGTCGAAAATGACGGCCTTTATCATCAAACCACTGAGTGTCAATACCTGAACATCCAATCTATTGCTCAAAAATCCAAGCGGCTCTGCTCATAACCTCTTTGATCGTCAGCTTTTGCGGGCAGAGTTCTTCGCATTTTCCACATCTTGCGCATCTCTTTGCCTGACTTTCTGGCGTGATGTGTTCCCAATACTTCTTCTTTATTTCATCGTTTCTATCCTTCATGAAGTACTCATTGTAAAGTGAAATTATCTGCGGTATGTTCACGCCTTGAGGGCAGGGCATGCAGTATCTGCAGCCTGTGCATCCTATGAAACCGAACTCTGTATTTAGTTGTGACTTGGTTGATGAGTTGAAGTTCTTTTTTTGTCAGGGTTTTTGGGCATGAACGGTTTGCGCTTTGAATGTTTTCCTTAACTTGCTCCATTGTGCTCATGCCGCTTAGTGCGACTGAAACTTCTGGCTGGTTCCAGACCCACTGTAGCGCCCATTCTGCAGGTGTTTTTTTGATTTCAGCTTTGTCCCATATGGCTTCGATTTCGGCTGGTTGCTTCATTGCTAGCCTTCCGCCGGCAATCGGCTCCATAACAACGACTGCGAGTCCTTTCCATGCAGCGTATTTCAGACCTTTGGTTCCGGCCTGGTAGTCTGAGTCCATGTAGTTGTACTGGATCTGGCAGAGAGTCCATCTGTCGTAACTGTCAATTATCTTCTTGAAAACTTCGTATTCATCGTGGAAGCTGAAGCCAACATGTTTGATCTTTTTTTCATCTTGTTTTTGCTCAAGCCATTTCAGCACATGTAATTCTGTGAGCTTCCGCCAGCGGTCGTTGTCCAATCCGTGAAGAAGGTAGAGGTCGATTTGTGTCGTGCAGAGTCTGTTGAGTTGCTCTTCTAAGTATTTGTCCATGTCTTGTTGGGACTTGATGAGCCAAGTGGGCATTTTGGTTGCGAGCTTGACTTTTCTTCTGTATCCGTCTTTCAAGGCTTTTCCGACTAGGGACTCGCCGTTTCCTCGGTGGTAGGGATAAGCTGTGTCTACGTAGTTGACGCCGTGGTCAATCGCGTATCTTATCATGCGGATTGCTTCGGGTTCGTCGATCTTTGCTGCGTCGTTGCCGATGATTGGCAGCCTCATGGCTCCAAATCCGAGGGCTGACACTTTCCAGTTTAGTTTTCCAAAGTCTCTGTACTTCATAGGAATTCCTCAAAGGATTGGATGTTAATGTGAAAGGTTCCCAAAAAAAGCTTAGGGTTTAAGCTGTTTCTTTAGCATTTCTTCTGCTTTCTTGACTGCCTGAGGCAGTTGTTC
>JBGOYH010000228.1:0-3242 GCA_041479575.1 Bathyarchaeia archaeon | reverse complement strand
TTAGGATCTTTCCTTTCAAACCTGCCGCTTCTTCTATGATGCCTAAAGTCTTCCTATGCTGAGACATAGGTCTCTGACCCAAGACTTCACCTGTAAAAATGAATGACGCGCCAGTTTCGTCTGCATATTTCTTGGCCTTCTTCAACATGAAAATTCTGCAATCAATGCAAGGATTCATGTTTCTGCCGTAACCAAATCGTGGTTTCCTCACAATCCTAAGGTATTCCTCACCAACATTGATCGTCTTCAGCGGGATGTTGAGGTTCTTTGCCACTTCTAAGGCTCCACAACCACCTTTTCTGCAGAGACAGAAAGGGCTCACAAAATTGACTGCTTCAACATCTATTCCTTGATCTAGCACGAGCTTCACGGCCAGTGCACTGTCCAACCCACCTGAAAGAAGGGCTAATGCCTTTGTCTTCTTGCTTTTCGATGCCATGGTTTTCACGCCTTCTGAACAGCCACATGCTCTTTTATGTTCTGATGTATTAATGGGTTATTTAAGAGCCCAGTGGACTAAAAAAAGGGGTTAACGAGAGAATTAATTCTCTTTGATTCTGCTTTTTGAACTAGACTAGGAGAGTCACGTCCGCATCTGCTGCTACGTTCAGGAATGTAGTTGCGCCGGCCATTTCATCTACTTCCGGAATCAACTCTTCTCTTTTGATGCCGAACATTTCCATGGTTGGAGTGCAAGCGTATATCTTCAGAAGCCCAGAACTCTTCATCCTCTTGAGTAGCTCGTAAGGCGTCGGATATTTCATCTGTTTCAGTTTTTCTCTCATCGGCTTCTCCATCTGCTTGTAATCACTTGGCAAGCCTGCTTTTTCCATCGCTCCTTTGACAAGCGCCTGCAGACCCCAGAACGTGAAGTAAAGGTGCGCTTCCCATCCCATTGTCGTTGCCGTCGACCCAAGTATAAATGCACAATAGAGTTTGTCCAATGTTCCACTGTGAACTATCAACGCTAATTTCTTCTTTTCTGACATAAGACCACTTTCCATTCTTGGTTATGAGCGGATATGACGTACGTCATATTTATGCCCTCTGCCCAAGCTAAACGACTGAAACTGTTTAGGAAACGCAGGCGTAGGTTATCTTCAAAACCTACAGCATCGGCTTGAAGAACTATTCTGAATCAAGAATAATAGCAATCCGTATTCGGATTTCCTAATCGTTTTATACCCATGAGAAACAATCACAAATCGAGGATACTAAGTTGAGTACTTGGGCATCATTGCACGAACAACATCTTGAAGTGTTCACGAAAATAAACCTCCTTGAAAAAGCCTTGCTCGACCTGCTTCAAAACCGTACAACAGAGTACATGAAGGGAACTGCAAGCCTGCAAGAAGACTTCCTTGAGGCATTCAAACAGGGGATGATACTGCATTTTACTGTTGAAGAAGAAGCCCTATTTCCAGTTCTAGGGAAAGTAGGGAAGAAGAGTGAAACACTAGTATCCGAGCTTCTTGACGAACACAGGTCCATTATGGAAAAATACAGCAAAATCATGCACACTACAGCTGCAGACGAGAACAAGAATGAGATCTTGTTGGAACTGGCCCGTGAACTAGCAAAACACGGTCAAAAAGAAGAGAAGACCATTCCACCATTGATCAGTCAACTGACGTCAGAACAGCTCAGCAGTATTGATCAGAGTGCGAAAAGCCTAGGGTACCGTCTGTAAAAAGGTTCTCATGGTAAAAGCCGATTGCAAGGGCTTCCCAATGAGTGCGTTCTTATGATATGGGGTTTGTTCTAGGCGGGCGGGATTTGAACCCCAAACCAAGTGGCGAAATCTCCCGCGCATTCTATTCTTTCTAGAGTCTGGCAAGACGTTTTGCTCAACATTTATGAATGTGGCTGAACAGAAACTCCAATTCAATGGTAATGAACACTCACCTGAAGGAGCAAGATTGGCTGGTTCTTGCTTAGCGTTGAACAAAAGGTCTGTGTTTCAGACAGAGTATTTTATGGGAAGAGTTTGAGTCCAAGGGCTTTGAGAGGGCTGAAGTGTTTCAAGTCGAAAGTGTAGAGGGCTGCTCCGTTGTTTATGGTTATCGCGGCTATCATGGCATCAGTTCTGCGTATGGAATTTCCTCTTTCTTCTGCTTCAAGCTCTATTTTGCTGGAGAGGACTGCATCCTTTTTCAAATAGTTCAAAACAGGTAGCAGCAGAATCTCTTTGACTGGTTTCCCATACTTGTGGAGGCCGTAGAGTATTTCATGTATGTTGATGGCAGTTGTGCATATTTCTTCTTCGCTTTGAAGGATCTGCTTGAGAGCTTCGTCACCTTTTTCTGATTTCTTGTCCAGTATCTCAATCAACACGTCCGTGTCTATCGCGATCATCTTCTTCTTTCAGCCCTGGAAGAATATATCTCTGAAAGCATCTCTTTCTTCTTTCTGAACTCTACACTCCCCCTGAGTTTCGACAGCGTTTCTAGTGGATCCTTATTTTCTGCAAGCCTGTCAAATAGCTCACTGAAGCTTTCATCCTTCTTCTTGACAGTCAGCAATTTTCTATATACTTCTTCTCGGATCGTTATCGTCTTAACCAAAATGGATCACGAGAGTATATATGTTTAAACGTACACTTAAACGTTGTTGGAATTGCGCCGGCAATGAAACGTTGTTAACGTTTTGACACCCTATTCATAAAACAGTTGTCAATAAGCACGCAAGTAAACCCTTAAGAGAGATTTCATAAAACCGGGCTGGGTTCGTATGTGGCGGGCGGGGTGGGATTTGAACCCACGACCCCCAACTTAGGAGGCTGGTGCTCTATCCGTCCTGAGCTTCGGTAGAGAGTTCTTGGGAACTCGCTATACCCGTCCAGTTTTTCCGCCCATCATTTCTCTAAGAGTCTCAGGTGTTATAACCGTAGCGTTTGAACCGTGAAGCGACCGAGAAGTACTTTTGCTTGTATTCGTGAAAAGTAACGATGAACACTCTTCCGAGTCCATATTCGTGTTTGTACTTGAGCGATTGCCGCAATTTTCTCTTAAAGTGGCGCCCCACAGTTTTTGCATTCCAGGCTGTTTGCCATGTTTTTGAAGCCGCAATACCTGCATTCAATTACTTGTCCTATTCTTTCTAATGCTTCTACGGAAGCTGAGTCTAGGTCTTTGAACTCCATCAGAACGTTTCCTGACGATTGATCATAGATCTTGATGACGTAGACAGGCTGGTCATTGACGGTGCCGATGACCTTCGTTTCGAAAAATTGGTTCAAGGGT
>JBGOYH010000227.1:0-3242 GCA_041479575.1 Bathyarchaeia archaeon | reverse complement strand
CAGCTACCCAGTCGTCCAGCTCCCGAGTTGTCTTCGTAATTTCCTCTTCGGCAGACACGACTTTTGCGCGTTCAAGTTCTCTTTTCAGACGGTTGATTTCAACGAAACAGCTCGTGACAGTGTAGATCTTGCCGATGTACTGGTCGGGTTTGCCGTCTGGTTTGGGTTTCCCAAGTTTCTGATAGCCGTAAGCAATGACTGATGATTGGCGGCCGACATCGTCAATATAGAAGTGGCGGTAGACCGTGTGCCCCCTAGACTTGAGAAGGCGAGCAATGGTGTCGCCGAGCACGGGGTTACGGGCTGTACCGATGGTAAGAGAATGAAGCGGGTTGGCGCTTGTGTGTTCAACGATGACCTTCAAGGGTTTTTCAGTCTTGACGAAACCATATTCTGTGTCGAGTTTCATCACTGAGTTCAGGGTTAGGGCGGAGAATTTGTCGAAGTCAACGTGAAAATTGATGTAGCCTCCGCCGGCTGATGAAACATTTTCGATCAGTTGGAATTTTGATTTGTCCACTGCTTTGACTAGGCGTTCTGCCAAGTCGATTGGTTTTTGCCCAACCTTCTTGGCCAGTTCAAAACACAATGAGGAAGCTAGCTGACCGAAGTCTGGGTTCGGCGGCTTCTCAAGAGCCAAGTTTCCTATTTGAATTTCAGGCAGGACCTTCTTCAAAGCAGAAGCTAACACGGCTTCACATTTCAGCCTGAATGTGGCAAATGGGTTTTCAGCAGTCTTCACGCTGCTCGTTTCTCCGCGGTTCTCTAAGTTTTAAAGAGGAAGTAATATTTTAACTTGAGAATCTACAGTAAATGCAGTTGCAGATGCATGAGGTTATGAAGACGCAAATAGTCTTTTCAGAAAAATGTTTGGGCTACGGTTCCTGGCACGTGGAAGGCCCCAACAGGGTTCGGATCGCCCATGAGATTCTGAAGGAAAAAGGCTACAGGTTCTTGACGCCTGAACCCGCGGCAGAAGAGGATTTGGTCAAAGTTCACGATCACGAGTACCTTTGGATGGTGAAAAAGGGGCTGGTGGAAGATGCTGACACACCCGCATATGACAACATCTACGAGTTTGCCAGGCTTTCAGCAGGCGGAGCAATCTTGGCAGCTAAGGTCAAAGGGTTCAGCATTATGCGTCCACCAGGACACCATGCCGGCGCAAATGGTGCAGCTTTAGGCGCCCCAACACGAGGATTCTGCTACATGAACAACATTGCAATCGCGGTCAAACATCTTGCCAAACCGACTCTAATCTTGGACATTGACGGACACCATGGAAATGGAACGCAAGAAATCTTCAGCGGAGACGACAAAGTTACGTATCTTTCCCTGCATCGGCATCCCAACTATCCGGGAACAGGCATCGCTTCCGAAGGCAACTGCCTTAACTTTCCACTGCTACCTGACTGCGGGGATGCGGTCTATCTGAAAGCTCTTGGCAGCGCCCTCAAAACGTTGCACATGGAAAAGTATGAACTTGTAGCCGTCTCAGCAGGATTTGATACTTTTGCTGGAGATTTGGCCTCGCTGGGCTTGTCAGAGAAAGCATACGGTGAGATTGGCAGGAGAATTGGGTCGTTGCACAAGCCTACGTTTTTTGTTTTGGAAGGCGGCTACCAAGGTGAACACGTTGGAAACGCTATTGACCAGCTTCTGAAGGCATATGAAGCCGCTGCTCTGCAGTAGAAGCAACTGCGTCATTTGATCAGTTTCTTTTTCATCCTGTTGATGCTTAGGACGAAGAAGAAGGGTGTGACGACGGCGATCCATGCAAGACTGATCAGCAGTGATACCCCCAAGTTTCCGAAAATCAACCCTCTACATAAGATCACGGCGTGAGTCAGAGGAAGAATAGCTTGCGCAAGTACCTGCATAGACGGTGGAAACTGTGACAGCGGAAAGAATGTGCCGCTAAGCATGAACATCGGAGTTATGAACAGGAATCCAGGGTAGTTGAAGAAGTCTATGTTGGGCGCCAACGATGTAAAACACATGGCCATTGATGAAAACATTAGTCCGCCGAGGAAAGCGATCACAGGGATCAGTAGGAACCATGGGCTTGAGACCAGGCCGAAAGCAGCGACGACGGCCAGCACTATACTTGAGCTTATCAAGCTTCTGGTGGCACCCCACAACAGTTCGCCTGCAATGACTTCTTCGATACTTATGGGTGTGGCGATGATGGCGTCAAATGTTTTTTGGTAGTACATGCGTACGAAGGAGCCGTATGTGCATTCGAAAAAGGAGGAGTTCATGATTGATATTGCCACTAGGGCTGGTGCGATGAATTTCACGTATGAGTATCCTTCTATGTTTTGAACGAAGATTCCTAGACCAAAGCCTAAGCCGACGAGGTAGAAGATGGGTTCGAGCAACGGTGGGAAAAAGTTTACCTTAAAGGTTTTCATGAACACGTCGAAGTCTCGGCGCCAAACCCTCCAAACCCTGTAGGTCAAGGTTGGAAGCTTGAAGTTCGAGGCAAAGCTCTGTCTTGACGTCATTCTCTGAGTTTCCTCCCTGTCAGTTTCAGGAAAACGTCCTCAAGGTTAGCGTTCCGCACAGTGGCGCCTCTTGTGGGAAAGTCGTCGAGGAAACTTCTGAAAACGCCATGAGGCTGATTGGTGAAGACGTGTATCTGGTCGCTCAACACTTCTAGTCGTGCTTCTGGAAACTTTTGTTGAAGCATTTTCATTACTTGTTCGTCGTAATCGACTTCAAGAACCTCTTCGCCTACATGTTTTGCGACAAGTTCGGAGGGGATTCCCTGCTCGATGAATTTGCCGTTGTCCATTATCAGTGTTCGATCGCACAGTGACGCTGCTTCATCCATGTAATGCGTCGTCAGGATTATGGTTACTCCTTGTTTTCTCAGGCTTCGTATTTTGTCCCATATCAAGTGGCGAACCTGGGGGTCAAGTCCAGTTGTGGGTTCGTCCAAGAGGAGTATTTGAGGCTCGTTGATCAGAGCCCTGGCGAGAATCAATCGGCGTTTCATTCCTGTTGAAAGTTCGCTGATTATGACGTTTCGTTTTTCTTCGAGTTGAGAAAACTTCAGCAGCTCTTCGGCGCGTTTGACCGCATCCTTCTTTGGAATGTCAAAGTAGCGTGCGTAGACAACAAGGTTGGTTATGACGCTGAAGTCAGGGTCAAGGTTGTCTTCCTGCGGCTCAACCCCGACCATTTTCTTGATTTCTCTCGGCTTCTCAGAAACGTCCATCCCAGCCACTGTCAGCTTT
>JBGOYH010000226.1:0-3244 GCA_041479575.1 Bathyarchaeia archaeon | reverse complement strand
CTTCAAAGTGAATATCGCTGCGACCAAACCAAACACAAAGGCAAGAACCCCGAACAACCCAACGAACAAGTTTCCAAACATAATCCCAAATATCCAGAATATGGTTATTATGGTTGCAGCCATAACCGTTACAACACCAGCAGCTGTCGGAAGACTTGTGCCCCTCGCCACCTCTGCTGCTTGAACAGGAACAGTAAGAAAAGCAGCACGGAACTCGTCTTCAGAAAGTCGGAGAAAGACCACTCCCAGGAGCGAGGGAACGACCACGGGCAGTCCATTAATTAATACAGCAATCCAATTCATTCCTAGCACGCCCGTGCGCTGCATTCCCCACATCTCAATTATGACAATGCCGATTCCAAAGAACAACAAAAGACCAGCCCCAAGCATTGACAATGCGAAATGCCTCCTCTTCAAAGTGAATATCGCTGCGACCAAACCAAACGCAAAGGCAAGAACCCCGAAAAACCCCTCAAACAAGATTTCGAAACTAAGATTTATATTGGAACCTATTCTTCCCAATTCAAGAACGATATTAAGAGTCCCAAGCAGCCCGTATAGAGCTGATATGGTTGCAGCCATGATTATTGCAACACCGGCAGCTGTCGGAAGACTTGTGCTTCTTATCGCCTTTGCTTGATGGGCAGGGACAGCCAAAGGCTTGCCACAATATGGACAAAAGACTGCATTTTCATCAAGTATCTCTTTGCCACAATTCGGGCAATGCAAGAACAAGCCACCTACTTAACCGAATAGATTTGTCCTTTTATAATGTTTCTCTATCAACAAGTACACGAGGGTGCATTCACTCGTAATCATATAAGCGCGCGATTGTCTTTAAGTAAAATCTTCTCCACTGACCATTTTAAAAGCGATCAATCCCTAGTACTGTCAGAGGAAAAGAAAATGACTCTTGAATCAAGCAAAACCTTAGGCGGCGTAGGCGCATTACTGATGTTCATAGGCGTTTTTCCATACATTAACTATTTCGGCATCATCGAACTTATTGGCGCTATACTTGTTTTGGTTGCATTGCATGGGTTCGCTCGCATCTACAAAGAAAGTGGAATCTTCGATAATGCACTTTACGGCATAATCGCTGGCATAGTTGGTGTGGTCTTATCAGTGGCAATTGGAATCGCAATCATTCTACCGAACATCAAAGATTTCCTGATGAAGCTGTATCCGAGCTGGAATGGCGACTGGTCAACCATTACATCGTTTTCAGGTATGACTCCAAACACAAGCAACATCTCCTTTGGAGACGTTATTCCTTTCATTACAGCAGCAATAGTGGTTATTGTCACACTTTGGGTATTTGCAATAATAGCAACTTTCCTTTTCAGACGCTCACTTAAACAACTTTCAGCAAGAACAAATGTAGGATTATTCTCAACGACAGGATTGCTACTTTTGATAGGTGCATTGCTAATCATTGTTTTTGGATTAGGTCTACTTCTGTTGTGGATTGCAACGCTAATCTTAGCAATTGCCTTCTTCACAATGAAACCACAGGAAACTCAACCACCTACAATGGTGACAGCAACTCCTCAATCGCCAACACTCGTCTAAAGCAAAAAAATAATCTCCATTTTTCTTATTTGAAATTTAGGCAAATTGTTTATTTTCAGTAAAGTGGACAGAGGGCACCCCTACCACTCTGAGAAGCAAACCTATAGAGAAAGTAAGAGAGATACGAGACCAAATTGAAAGAAGAGTGAAAACACTTGTTGAAGAAATCAACTGAGTTAGCGCGGGTGGATGGCACGCCACGTAGAATAGAAGACACTTCTATCCGTCCTTATTAACCAGCTAGGTAAATATCCTATTAGAAGAAAACGGTCATGTGAAGACGGACTTCGGGAGACATCGCCACTGGCCAAGTCACTATTTCAAGCCTGTGTGATTCTCAACAAAAATTGTGGCTTCTTCTATTTTCTCTTCTCTAGCAACGTAGTTTCTGTTTGAGGGCGTCATGGACAACGATAAATGTTAAAACATAGTTGTATGATTCAGGCATGCGAATGAAAGCGGCGGTTTTCCTCATCGTTCTAGGCATGGTTCTTGTTTTCCTGCCATCCGCACGAGCAGGTCAGGAGTTGATTCTTCATTTGCGGCGGGCGACCGTCGATTAGCTAGCTAAACGGAGCTGTTCCATATTTTTTGGAATTCGTTCTCGTAAGTGGTTGCCAAGCTTGTGCTTGCTATGATCAACAGGTTTTCATTATTCTCGTTCTCCGCGTTGTTTGACCAGTTGAAGCTGCCTGTCAAAACCACCTTTCCATCGACTATCATGATTTTGTCATGCATGTAACTTGGGTTCGTGTCATTGCGTACGTCAACGGCACTGTTGCGCAGTCTTTGATATTCACTGCTTTGTCCAATCTGACCCTTTTCAAAGACGATTTTTACTTCAATATGTCTGCCATGGGCCTCAATCAAAGCGTTGCCGACAGAATCCAGTGTGAAACTGTAGATTAGAACGTGAATTGATGAATTGGCCTTGTTTATCCAGTTTATCACCTGATTTTCGCATCCTCCTCTTGGAGAAAAATACACTCCGTCTATCGCAGGTTCTTCAGGGTTTGGGATCTGATTAGCTGGTTGTGTTTTGGGAGTCAAAGAGACTCCGATAAAGATGCCGAACAAGATTCCTATGAAGAACAGAGCTATCGTCACTTTCCAACTCAAGCTGAAATCCCTCTTTATCACACATATCGATGGTCTTGTCATTTTAAACTTGGTGCGCGACACACGGTGAGACTTGTGTATGCGTGTCGTACATGTCTACAAAACAGAACCCTGAATACAGAACGTTTAATTTCTCTGGAAACGCGAGTTTTCCTAGAGGCGTGATTGGCGATCCACGAATGAAGACTCCCTCATCGCTGAAATGTCTGTTGAAACAGCACGGATACTCTGAAAAGTCAGTTGAGGAAATATGGAAATGGTACGATTTCAGCAAGAGAAAAGGGGCTGCAAGCTTCTAAGTTGAATTTACAGATCTTTTCCTTCTAACATTCGTTCCAGTTCGTGACGGTTTGTTGATGGCTTGCACTAGCGTTGGTAGGTCGGAAATTGAGGTTATGAAATAGTTTGCTCCAGAATCGGTTAACTCCTTCTCTGAGCTAATTCCAGTCGGCAGTCCTACGGCGATGACGTTCAGTTCCTTGGCGCAATGCATGTCCCGGGTTCCGTCTCCAATCAGAATTGCTTCTTTGGGGCTGACATGTAAGGCTTTGAG
>JBGOYH010000225.1:0-3253 GCA_041479575.1 Bathyarchaeia archaeon | reverse complement strand
AGATATGTTTAAAGAGTCGAAGCGGAAATCTTAACTTCCAAAACGACAGACTGGTTTGGTTTGCTTGGAGTTGATTGCTGACGTCGGGTAAAGCTGAACGAATGGACCTTTACAAGGAACGGAATACGCAGATCTTGCTAAGCAAGTTTCTGAGTGGCGAGATCAGCGAACTTCAACCGGTCTATGATTCAAAACTTGGATATCGCTACCTGGCAGTTGAAACAATCGTTGGAGACCATGCAAGCGCCGAAATATTCCTCAAGAAACTCCACGACGCCGGAATACTTGAAAGAAAACTCTTCGACAAAATTGTAATTTGCCCAAAATGCAATTCCGCAAGCGTCTCGATCCACTATTGTTGTCCCTACTGCAAGTCATTCGACATCCAGAAAAGCTCACTGATCGAGCATGTCAAGTGTGGCTATATGGATGTTGAAGAAAACTTCCGTAAAGGTGGGAAACTAATCTGCCCCAAATGTCACGAAGAACTGAAGAAGCTTGACGCTGATTATAGAAGGGCAGGAATATGGTGTGTATGCAAGGATTGTGGCAAGAGTTTCGATATTCCCGTAACTGGACTCTTTTGCCGAGATTGCCATTTCAACTTCACTTTTGAAGATGCGATCATCAGAGATGTCTATTCTTATCGTCTGAAGGAAGAAGCCAAACAGGAAGCAGGTCTAGGCTGGGTTCTCGTTGCACCAATAAAGGAGTTTCTCGTAGAAATTGGACTGGAAGTTGAGGGACCAGCTTTTCTCAAAGGCAAATCAGGAGCCAACCACATGTTTGACGTGGTTGCCAAGACCAAGGATACAGCCAGAAAAGTGACAGTGATCGACCTGGCAACATCATCTGAAGGTGTAGTGTCTGAGCAACCGGTTATCGCTCTTTTCGCCAAGATCTTCGACGTCTCACCAAACCACGCCTATCTGGTCGCAATTCCAAGGATGAATGACAACGCAAAGAAGATGGCTGAACTGTACAACATTCAGGTGGTCGAAGCTAGGGATCAGAAGGAAGCAATAAAATCTCTGGCAACAATGATAAAGAGATAGGCAAAATCAACCGACATTCTTGTAGTATGCGTCTGGTGACAGATCAAAACAGTGCCTAGCGCTGGTAGATGCCGTAATTTCAAGCTCGTCAGTCCATACCCAGTACGTCCCATTCCAATACCCAGTATTGATGTCGCTACCGTCGTCAACACACGCAAGGAGTATCTTTCCATACTTGTCTCGTCTCAGAATATGCCACTGTTGGTCGGTTGTTGGAAAAACCGAGGTAGGAACCTGAGTGGCAGCGCTCCATGTTGTGCCGTTGAAGAGTTTGTATGTTATTGAGTCAATGTTGAGATCTCCCCATACCAGAACAATGTGTCCTTCATGCCCAGGTGTCGTCTCAAATTCAGCATCTGCACATCTTCCCGCACTGGGTTCCAACGAATTATCCTGCATCGCATCGAGAATCCAGCTCGTTCCATTCCATCTTACGGTGTTCAATTGAGTGGCTGAGTCGACACTCACAAGTACTAACCCGTCACTGTTAGGGTCGGCCTTGAGTGAGAACCAGTTACACGTTGCGGCGATGTTGACTCCAGCAGACTTGGGCTCCCATCCAGTTCCATTCCATGTTCTGCTGTAGAAAAGTGTTCCTGAGCCCCATGCAAACATCGCTTTTCCTGAAGTCTGTGAATATTCAACAGCAACGCACTCTCGAGTGGCAATTGAAGCTGCACTTTCAAGCACAAGTCCATTGCTCCAAGCTGCTCCATTCCACGTCATGCCATAAACGCCCCGATTTGCGTCTAGCGTCGTCATCGCTACTTCATCACTGTTGGGTTTCGAAGCTAGCTTGATCCAATAAACCACTCCTGCAGTGTTGATGTCTATCTGTTGTGGTTGCGACCATGAGGAAGCATTCCAGATTCTGAACTGCGGTTTGGTTCCTGTGGGCGACGGATTGTAGACGATTATCCCTCTGCCAGATCTCTGCTCGTAGGCAATGTCGAAAGGGCGATAAGTAGGGAGAGATGTTCCAATGCTTGCTACTCTCAGGGATTCACTCCAAGCCATGTTCTGACCATTCCATATGCTAACATCCAAATACCCTGCCGAAGAGAGGATGCCTAGAATTTTTTCATCTCTCGTAGGGCAGGACTTCAAGACAACCCATTGAATGGTTGAGCTTGCTGGCGCACTGTTTTCCTGGGCACTCCAGGAAATCCCGTTCCACACTCTGTATCGTGGTATGGAGAGCGTGCTCTCTCCATAAACGATTAATGCGCCGTTGCTGGCAATGAATTTGACTGGATATGCAGCCATGTTTCCTTTTTCGGTTACGACCTTGATGACATATGATTTGCTTATGTCCAAGGAGAAGCTTGAGGTGTAAGTGATAGTTTCGCCCAAGTCTATGTACGTGTTCAGATTTACACGTTGATGTGTCATGGAATCTGAAATCCAAAGTGCCGTTATGTGGACCAGTGCAGACCCGGTGTTTTTGATTGTGACTTGAATTTGACCTGAAGAGACGAGGGCAACATTGACTATTTCTATTTTCTCTTGTCCCCTCTCCCAATCAAGTTGGCTCATTTGGTAGCTCCAGAGCACTACATTTGCGACGATGATTACTACCAGAACTAGGCTTAGTACAACCACCATCACATTGCTTACGCCGCGTTTTTCACGTTTGAACTGCTTAAGGCGCTTTGTAATAGTCAGCAATATGAGTCCCCCTGGTTGTGGTAATATCCACGTAGTATAAGGCGCCTGAAACCCAGTTTTTTGAGATGTTGAGCCAACGGTTTTCGCCGATTTGAAGATTGAAAGGTTTCGTGAAAGGTTGAGATGTGTGGTTTACGTAGACGGTTGAGATTTGAACTGCAACTTTTCCAACATTTCGTAGGTAGATGTTGATGCTGTTCGTTGAGTTGTTGAACCACGTATCTTCCACGATTATTCGTTCACTCATTTGGTCTCGTAGGTTTGTCGTAATCACGTATGTTGCTGTGGTAGCAATTGCCATAGCGGCGACAGCAACAACTGTAAGGAGAAGACTGCTCAAAACGGGAGAGATTGCCCGTTTATCCCTGAAGATCATGGTTTTTCTCCCCATCTTTCTTTCCTCATAAGAAAAACTTTGACGCTATGTACCCGCAGAGCATCATTATCAAACAATGCTTCAATCCAGCGGTGATTGTTCCTTCCCCCATTTTCCCTGCAACGAGTCCTCCGAAGAAAGCTTGGATTGTAGT
>JBGOYH010000224.1:0-3286 GCA_041479575.1 Bathyarchaeia archaeon | reverse complement strand
TGCTGGGTTGTTCATGTATCTCTTTGTTATTCCGAACGTGTCTCCTTTGTACTCTCTTCTGTTTGGAACAATTGTTGGAGGCAGTAGCAGCATAATCGTGATGTCGCTGGCATCAAGAATTAAGTTGAGTGAAAGAGGCTCAACAATCCTAAGTCTGGAATCAGCCATCAACGATATCTTGTGTATCGTATTGTCTTTGGTCATTATTGAAATAGTAGTTTTGAAAGGGACAGTTGATTTGACGACTATTGCCAAATCCTTGGCAAGCAGATTCTCCATTGGAGCGATGCTTGGGATAGTCATTGGTATCAGTTGGCTCAGCATGTTGAAACGGATCGTTAAAGCATCCTACTCTTACATGCTTACTCTAGGTATCGCGCTGCTGGCCTATGCACTCTCAGAATTCTTAGGCGGAAGCGGAGCACTCTGCTCCCTACTTTTCGGCATCATGCTGGGCAACGAGAAGGAGATCTACGGAATACTCAGAATGAAAAAACCATCAAATCAGGTTGTTGACGCGGGACTGAAGCGGTTCGAATCCGAAATAGCTTTCCTGTTGAGGGCATTCTTCTTTGTTTACATAGGTCTGATCGTCACAGCGCCCAATCTTACGACCGTTGTCATAGGAATAGCACTTGCATTGACCTTGCTTTTGATAAGGATTGGAGTTGTTCATGTGGCGACGATTCGAAGTGAACTGATTCAGGAAAGAGCAATCATGAGTGCGTTACTGACAAGGGGCTTGGCTTCAGCCGTACTGGCCACTTTGCCATTGCAGTATGCAGATCCCGTAAAATATCCGGACATAGGAAGAATTTTCCAGCAGCTGTCACCCTTCTATATCAACATAACGGTCGTCGTGATTCTAGCGACGGCAGTAATCACAACCGTGGGGATTCCACTCCTCAGGCGGAAAACTAAGAAATAGCAATCTTGTGCGTTGCTGAAATGTCTGAGGCATCCACCTCGACTGAACATTTGTGGTCTTCACACTTGACATTTGGGACAGACGAATACTTTGCCTCCGCCAAGGCTCAGCTCCTGTATAGGAGACCCACAGACTGGGCAGTTCTTTTTTCTCATGTTCGGACCCATCGTTGAGATGTAACGACCTTGATTCTGATATAAGTCCAAGAACTGGTTTTTTCCGTTCAACCGGAGTCTCTCTCGAACGACAAGCTTGACAGAGTTGTAAAGGGCTTTCTGCTCATTCAAATTCAATTCGGACGCCTTTCTTTTCGGGTGCAGCTTAGCCCTGTATATTATATCTTGAAAAGCGCTGTTGCTCAGCCCCACCAAGATGGCATCTTTTCCTACGAGCACGGCTTTGAGCGCCCGGTTATTGTCTGCCAAGAGTTTCGAAAACCGCTCGAACGTGAAGTCTTCTTCTATAGGTGAGAGAATCGCAGGGTTGAAATCTCGTTTGAATACGTACGAGTTCATCAGTTCTGCATCCTTCAATACCCTCATACCTCCCATACTTGTGAATCTCACTGTCAACGCGGTTTTGTCGCAAAAATCTATCCTTAGGTGAAACTTCTCTGGAACATTTGCCTCATGTGAGTGATAGAAAATCTCTCCGCCGTACTCGGGGCTGAGAATAATGTTCATTTCCTTATCAAGTTTGAGACGTATGGCGTTGCCCCTAGAAGTGACAGACTCGACTTCTCTGTTCACAAGTTGATCAAAGGATTCGGTATCCTTGTTTATGAACCCGATTTTCTGCAATTTTTCGCAGTCTCGAAGACGATAGCTCTTGATGCATTTGCCCTTCAGCTCTATGTTCATCTGATCCGCAAGAATCTTTGCTTCTGGAAGTTCGATGCTCATCTCAAGTCCCCTTGGCACCCGTTTTTGTAACAAACCAGTGCTTAAATCGTTTATGCACTGCCGGTGAAAGAGAAAAGGGTTACAGGATATTCGCTAAATAGCTTAAAGTCATAACTCCGGACCACTCTGACCGAGACGGAGTTCTTCTGTTCTTCCTGTGATGAAGCCTTAAAGGCTCGATTATCAGGGTGATTTGGTCTTGTATCTGTCTTTCTCAGAGAAGAAATCGATCACTCTAGACTTCGCCAGAAATCTCGCGCTGTGTTTTGCCTGGGCAGGGATGACGTATTCATCTCCCTTCTTAATGATTCTCTTTTCGCCATTGACCGTCAACTCCATCTTTCCTTGTAACATGAAGCCCCATTGATCATAATCGTGACAATGCTCCGGCACGCGCGCAGACGTTTTCATCTCAAAGAAAACCAATTGATGTTTCTCACTCTGCAATATCCGCGCCCGAATGCCTTCAAACTTGATATCCGCCTCTGGCAATCGTGTTATGACTTCAGGATACCTCCGCAATTCTTTTCCCCTTAAGTCATTCAATCTTCTACCCCGCAGAGATGTGAAAATAAGAAGGCAAATTTAAGTCTTGCCTGCCTTCAGCGTGTGCCATGAATCTTGTCTTACGATCCGGTATCAGAAGTTCGATTGCCCTCTTTGGCTTTCTTTTTCATATCCACGTTTTCTCATGTAATTAATAGTTTTCAAAGAAGCGATAACTGCAATAGATGATGCAGAAACAACCATTCCTAATAAGACTTCCACTGTTAAAATAGCAGGTGCAGGCTTGTCTTCAAATAGACACCCGACTGAATAGTAAGTGCCATTATACTCTAAATTGCTGGTTTCGTGAACCGATATTAATTCATCAAGTTCCGTATCTTGTGGCGACCCAATATACACATAATTTTGGTTTGACATTGCCTCAAGAACGTAGCCATCAGGATTCTCCAAGACAAAGTAATAGCCAGGTTTCTCACTGAGCTTAGATGCGTAAATAACATATAAAGGACGATAAATAGACTGCATTTCAATCATGCCAACCGTTGAGAAAACTATCGTTAAAGTAAAGAAAACCAAAGCAGCATTTGTTCTGGAGAGTTTTCTTGACATGACTTACACAAAACACGTGATGCTGTTAGTTTCCATATAGGGATATGCGTGTTCAAAAGAGGACAACAATTAGAATTACTTCTTTCATAATCAGAAGTTTTCACTTAACAAGCGTTACAACGCATTTCTAACACTTGTTGACGATTGGATTGCAAAAGTCGAAAAAGGCGAAGCATTGCCATCGATAGCCTAGATGAAGAAGCAAATCAAACCCAAGAAATAGAAGACACTTCTATCACGGTTTTCAAGTCAGTTTGCCCTCGCCTTCCTTGGGTCAGAGCCTTCAAGAAAAAAGTTAAGGCTATTTGGATCCAAATATCCATGGTACATTGAAACCTAG
>JBGOYH010000223.1:0-3291 GCA_041479575.1 Bathyarchaeia archaeon | reverse complement strand
TGCGAGGGTATCCTCCTGGCAATCCTTTCGATTTCATCGCGTCTTTGATGGCCGAAAGCTGATTGAACCTCTTCACGAGTACCTCGTTTGCAAACGATATTCGACTCTGAAGTCTAGCCGCTTCTTCATATTGCCTGTTCTTGAAAGCCTTGTACAACTTACTGCACAAAGTGGGAAACACGTTTGCAACGGCTACGACTGCACCCTTGCCTCCGGCCAATAGTGTTGGTAAAACGATGTCAGCAGCACCTGCCAGGACGGAGAGTCTTTTGCCCGTCAGCCTTATGATTTCAGTTATAGCGCCAAGGTTTCCGCTGCTGTCTTTTACCCCAATCACTTTTTCATTTTCAACTGCGAGTTTGTGAACAAAGGCAGGTTCCAAGGAGATCCCCGTGAATTTTGGGACGCTGTAAACAACTATTGGAAGGTCAACTGCTTCCGAAACGCTTCTGTAATGTTCAAAGAGCTCTTGGTTTGTGAGTTTGAAGTAGAAAGGTGTCACTATAAGCGCGGCATCCGCGCCCACGTCAGCCGCATCCTTGGTCAGCGTAATTGTTTCCATGGTGCTCATGCTGCCGGTGCCAGCAATTACTGGAACTTTTCCATTGGTCTCATCAACAACCGTTTCAATGACCTTCATTCTCTCCTGCCTGGAAAGGTAAGGGGCTTCACCGTTGCTTCCACACGGCACTAATCCTGAAACGCCGCCTTCCAACCAAAACCTCACGCATGTCCTGAGTGCTTTGATGTCGATTTGACCGCGACGCGTGAACGGAGTTACGTTGGGGACGAGTATTCCTTCCAGAACGGGGTTAGCCATATTCATCCTCTCACGGGTGTAACGTGAAGGCATCGGTATAAAGGCTTACCATCCCTCTGGGGACAACAGGGACTCATATATCGCCTGTATCAGTCTTGGTGGTAGAAGTGAATCATGAATTAGAAAATCAACCTGACTTGAACGAAATCTGTTTAGGTCAGACTCCAGCGTCTCTTTTGAGTATCTCCGCCTTGTCAGTTCTTTCCCATGTGAAGTCTGGGTCATCTCTTCCAAAATGCCCAAACACTGCTGTTTTTCTGTATATCGGTCTGAGCAGATTCAATTGATCTATGATTGCTTTAGGTCTCATATCAAAGTGTTTTTTCACTAATTCAAGAATTCTTTCATCAGGCAGCTTCCCCGTGCCGAAAGTGTTTAGCATTACAGACACTGGTTCTGCCACGCCAATTGCATATGATATTTGGATTTCGCATTGATCTGCTAGGCCTGCGGCGACCACGTTTTTTGCTATGTACCTCGCCATGTAGCAGCCGGATCTGTCAACTTTTGATGGGTCTTTTCCAGAGAAGCATCCTCCGCCGTGGCTTCCAACGCCTCCGTAGGTGTCGACTATAATCTTTCTTCCTGTTAGACCTGAATCTGCCAAGGTTCCTCCGATCACGAACCTTCCTGTTTCATTGACATAATATTTTGTTTTTTCGTCTAACATGCTCGAAGGGATGACTTTTTTTATGACCTGATTTATTATGTCTTCCTTCATGCTTTTTCTGTCGACACTCTCAATGTGTTGCGCAGCTATGACGACGGCGTCGACTCTTTTTGGTTTTCCATCAACATATTCAACTGTGGCCTGTGACTTGCCGTCTGGCCTTAGGTATGGGAGAATCTTGTTTTTCCTGCATTCTGAAAGTCTTCTGACAAGATTGTGTGCGAGCATTATCGGGAGAGGCATCAATTCCTTTGTTTCATTTGTTGCGTAGCCGAACACCATTCCCTGGTCTCCAGCTCCCTGTTCATGGTTTTCGGTCTCATTGACTCCTATTGCAATATCTGGGGATTGTTCTGTTATTGAAACCAAAACACCGCAAGTTTCCCAGTCCATTCCGTCTTTGGCATTGTCGAACCCTATTTCCTTCAAGGTATTTCTGACAATGTGAGGTATGTCCACGTAGCAATTGGTTGTTATTTGACCAGTGACTATCACGTTTCCTTGCATTACCAAGGTTTCACAGTCAACCCTTGCTTTTGGATCACAACCCAAGACAGTGTCCAGCACCGCGTCTGATATTTGGTCTGCAACCTTGTCTGGGTGACCTTCCGCTACAGATTCGGAGGTGAACATATATCTTCGATTGTTTATCATGAGAATCCTTCAGTTGGATTTGTGGTACGGACTCTTAACGATTTCGCACCGCTTAGAAAAACTCCGTGCGGGCTTTCAAGTGAAGCGAGCGTAAATGCATAGAGAGGCCAGGGTTGACTAGATAGTCTCATCAGCGAGCTTTCTTACTTTTCTCTCGATTTCGTCCCTGATCTCTCTTACTGTCTCTATTGGTTTCCCTTTCGGGTCTTCAATTCCCCAGTCTACTACTTTGTTAAGCAATGGAGCCGGGCAGAACCCTTCGGCACTGCAGCCCATCACGATTATTGTGTCTGCGTCTTGAACCATCTCTCTCGTAATCAGTTTTGGCTTGTTTGTTGATAAGTCGATCCCCTTTTCTCGCATGACTTGAACAACGACGGGATTCACTTCGTTTGTGGGCATAGTGCCAGCACTTGTGGCCTCAAGCTTTCCTTCCCCATAGGTCTTCGCAAGTGCTTCTGCTATCTGGCTTCTGCCAGCATTCTCAACGCAGACAAACAGAATCTTTTTCATACTTTCAACCTCAGACACTGTATTAGAGTTTCTTGGGTCTAAAAGGGTTACAATGGCCCTCTTCGATCATCTGCGTCAAATCAATCAACATATCCTGCGCCTCGGCCAGCAAATCATTATCTTTCCGTTTCGCAGCCTGCGGGCTCTTAATGTAGGACTCAATTTCCGATTTCAGAGAGAGAAGGTCGACACTTGTCTTTCCAGTTTTGACTGACCGATATTTTCTGCTTATTTCTTCGAAGCTTACTTCCATGATGGTTTGACCTCCTCTCTACGCTTTGTTTGCAGCATGCGTGCCCTTCAGTTTTTCATGCTCTTTCTCGACTTTTTTCTTCATGACCTCGAAGTAGCCTTCAGCATCTATAAGGTTCTCCTTGTCTGACTTAAAGTCTGTTAACTCGATTTTCAGAAACCAGCCTTTGCCGTATGGATCTGAATTCGCTAGATCAGGTGAATTTACCAATTCATTGTTGACTTCCACTACTGAACCTGAAACCGGCGATATGACGTCGAGAGCAGCCTTCACTGATTCAAAAGACCCTGCTTCACCGAACTGCTCAATCTTGGTGCCGATTTGTGGATGGGAAACAAAGATTATGTCGCTCAGCTTACTTTGTAGGTAGGATGTTATGCC
>JBGOYH010000222.1:0-3309 GCA_041479575.1 Bathyarchaeia archaeon | reverse complement strand
GGTAATCATTTTGTCGTTGACCTTCCCATTATTCCTTATTTCATCCGAACCGTCTGTTAACGCACAAACCGCCGCGACGCTGGCTCAAACTTACATGCCGGTTCTTCATTTCACGGCAGCCGAGAAGTTCTACCCTACACGAGTGGAGTATCTCATTTCCAGGTCAACTTTGGTTCGTCACTCCGACGGGGCTATTATCGATCCATCACCGCATGCAAGCAATCTTGGCAACCACTCTGGTTCAGACCATATGTACCTGAACAACACACTCGGGACGTTGGACGCAATAGCCACCGACTACGATGCTGAAGCTAGGCTTGATGGATACTACATTTATGCACGCGTTGCGGTTGACGGACAGCACACGGTGGTTCAGTACTGGCTGTTCTACGCCTACAACAACGGGCCACTAAATGATCATCAAGGCGACCTCGAAGTCGTCCAGGTTTTTCTTGACAGTTCCATGACTCCTAAAACCGCGTTGTATTCGCAGCACTTTGCAGGTGAAAACGCTGGATGGGGCGACGTTGAAAAAGTGGACAACACGCACCCAGTGGTCTACGTTGCTCAGGGTTCGCACGCCAACTATTTTAGACCGTACCAAGGCAAAATCGGCATCGAGGATGACATCGTGGGCAGCGATGGAAAAACGATAATGCCCACCGATTTGCAAATCGTGATGTTGGGAGAGAACGGAAGTCAACTGCCGGGACAGAGCTGGCTCGATTTCGCTGGAAGATGGGGATATTGGGGTACAGATGAACAAGTCGCGCTTGGAATGGCAGGTCCGGTAGGTCCAGTGTTCAATCAAAACGGCGATCGTTGGGCGCGACCGGCGTCAGCCTATTTGGGATCAACACTTGGCGTAGGCAGCCTGTACTTCATTCTGGCATGGCTAGTTGCAAACTTCCTCCTAGTCCTTGTCATATACATTCTCATCAGAAGTGGATGGAAGATTTACGGAATCGTGAAGTTGAGCAGAAAAGGCGGCCTGTTGGTAAAGAAGTTCCTGAAAAGCCGCGGGGGTCCATCGCTGCTGTTGGGCATCGCGGCGATCATCCTGACCTTCATCGCCTTGTTTCTGCCTTGGTACACCATAACCGCTTCGTCTCAAACTGGACCGCTGGCCAAGCAGAACGGAGTCACACTCATGACAATTGACGGAATCAACGGTCTAAGGATAAACATGTTCCTCGGCACAGGAGAATCAACATCAGGATTCAGCAACGTGTTCTCCGCACAACTTCCCCTCGCAATAATATTCCTCGCAGGAATCCTCCTCCTAACACTCGACATCATAGGCGTCAAAAGCGGCAAAAAACTCGGCAACAAATTCATAATAAGCGCAATAACCTCACTCCTGCCATTCATACTCATTTTCCTTTTCATAATGATGCTTCCAACATTCCTGCCTTGGGCATCCCAAATCTTACCAGGTGAACAAGTACCGCCCCAGGTTGACACGATGGTACACACAATAGCAGGCAACCCTGTCTTCGGAACGAACAGCCAAGCACTTCCAGTAGTCGGAACAACGACTGTCCAATGGGGCTTCAGCATAGGTGCATATCTGTTCTTAGTCGCCGCGATCATCAGAATCGTGGCCGGCTTCATAATGAGAACATCGCCTGAGCTTCAGCCGCCTGTCGTTCCAAGCTCGCCACCAACACAACCGACTCCTCCCCAGCCGTCGTCTCCCACACCGAGCAAAACCTAGGCTGTTTTAACTTCTCAAGTTGGCAGTACCCAGAATTGGTGCGGTCGCCGGCGCGCGCGCTCCCGCTTAGAAATTTAGAATTTAGAAACTAAATTGTGTTACCTTGATCTGATGAATGAGTATCGTGGTTGAATAGTGATATCGTAATAGAGAGGTTTGCAAAGAACAAAGAGGTTTTGTAGGATGTTAGTCGTAACGCGGGCCGGGAAGGGGCAAGCCATAAAAATTGTGATGACTCAGTTATACCGGAAGAGAAGAATCGTTCTCAAGAAAGAGGGCGAGTCTTTTTTCTTTGTGAGAAGTAGGTGGTTACATGCGGAAGAAAGGAGAAACATCAGTACAAGATCGAACACGGCCTCAACCGCGGAAGAAGAAGGAAAGAGAAAAGAAGCGTAAGGATAAAAAGCTTGCCAGCCTTGAAAGACAACAGTCCAGATAGACCGACCTTGGGATTGAATAGCTGCTGCTGGTTTCGCGTGCGCTGATGAATGATTGAATGTGATAGTGGTTGAGCAAACATATCGTAGCAAAGAGGTTGAAAAGAGGTTAGTAGTCGTGTGCACTCGCAGTGCACGTCAATTTGGATTTTTCTTTAGGTTTTTTAGCGCGCGCTAAGACCAAAAGTTAATCTCAAAGGATCATAAGAAGTGTTTAAGGGAATGCTTCGTTTGAACCCTGAAAAGAAATTGAATGTATGCCCTAAATGTCAAAGGAAAACCAAGTTCGTTTCGATTGGTGTGAAGGACGTAAAGGGAAAGGCATACCTGATTTGGGGAAGGTACAAGTGTTCAAAATGTGATTGGCAGTCGGAGCTCCAGGAACTTGACCATCATCCAGCAACTCGACCTAAGAACCCAGTTTATCTGCTCTATCACTACTTCAAAGAAGGCGAACAGTTGTCGATTTGGGTTTACACAACTGAAAAGAGAGTTGACCCTTCCAAACCTGATTACGAGAACACTGATCGTCACTTGTTGACAGTTGACGTGACTCCACATTCGCTGAGAATATGTCCTAACGTGCCCTTCAGTCTTCAGAGCAAAAGGGTAGAGGAAGGACTGATGTTCTTGGAAGACAATAAAGATGTTATAGCAAGTCTCTGCTCAGAGTGTTCTCCAGAACAGAAAAGGGAATGCTTGCACAATAAAAAACCATGCAAAAAGCTAGATAAGGACGTAAAGCATTGAGTCCCAAAAAAAATACTTGAGCTTTGAAAAAGACTTGAAGCGTCCTGGAACTAAAATTAAATCCAAGCGCGCGCGGATAAAACTTTATCCCAAAAGACAGACTCAATCACCAGACTTATAACATAGAACTTCCCCGCGCACCCGCCTGGGTGCAAACGCAAATGTCAAACAAACACAATGTTGTTTTATACGCTGATGAAGAATTGATTGAAAAATCGCGTGAATTGGGCTTTAATCTTTCAAAACTCTTCGAAAATCACTTAAAACACCTGTTGATGCAATTCTCACATGTCAATTCTTCAAACAACATCGGAAACAATAGAAATATTGGTAAATGGTGGGCCGGACCGGACTTGAACCGGCGACCTTTGGCTCGTAAAGCCAATGTCCTAACCAAGCTAGACG
>JBGOYH010000221.1:0-3330 GCA_041479575.1 Bathyarchaeia archaeon | reverse complement strand
TTTTGTTTCAAGAGTTTAATGACTTTCTCTTCTATTATGCGGGTAAGTTTGTCTTCTCCAACCTTTCGACTGAACCTGCTTAGAACGCTTCTAGGATACGCTGTTTCCCTTTTCTTTATAAGGCACAGTTTTCTGAGTCGTGGATCCACGTCAAGCAGTCTGGTCATTTCTCTTAGGCTGCGAACGCCCTTCATTTTCATGACGATGAAGGTTCTGGAAAGCCCTAGTGGATTTCTTGGTGGCCTTCCTGGACCGGAGCGTGAAAGCAACTGTGCAGGATCTTATGAGCAAAACTTAAGTCTACGTTTCTGAACAGGGTTTCAAGGGTCTCGTGTTCATCTTGTCCCGCTAGGATTCACCTCCTAAGCTTGGACGTTACTCAAAAATACGAGACTCCAACCCAAAAATAAACATTAACATATTTTAGGGGCAAACCAGCGCGCTAAGAGAAAGGGGCAGATCGTCACCTAATGAAGAATCCGTTCATAAATATGCGCTGTGTCTCCCCATGGCAAAGTAACCGTGTCTCTCTTCTGATACCCCAGCTTTGCGTAGAAGTTTTTTGCCCAGTACGCTCTCTCCCAAACGTAGACGACTCTCAGTCTTTTCAGCCTCAAGTACTTGGCTTCGCTTTCGACGTGCTCCATTAAAGAGGAGCCGACACCTTTTCGCCTGTGTTCGGGAAGGACGTGAACCCACCTGACTATCCCAGTCTCGCCTTCATCGATTCGCAACGCTGCAACACCGACGAACTTGTTCCTTAACTTGTAAGCGTAGAACCTCATATTACTAAATTCCCTCATCAGTTCCTCCAACGTCAAAATCGGGTCTTTGAACTGTTCCGGCGGGATCAAGCTTCTGTAAGCATCGCTGTTGCTCGTGTTGATTACGTGCAGAATCAATTCGATATCGCTTGCATTGACTCTTTCAACGCTCATGATGAAAAACTAGAACCGAAGTCACTTAAGAACGATGAGGTCACCGAGATTTGCACTCAGCGCGCGCGCTTATTCTTCTTTTGCCTATTGGCGTTTGATTTGGGCTTGTTTGGTGAGCAACTCTTGGCCGTGTTGAAAGATGACAACTCATGGGTTCCAACAGATCCGGGTGAAAGTGGAGTTTTTCCATAAACCGTTGAGGCTGCATCTAGCCCGTTTGGAGCGTCACGGCATGCAACAGGGCTAAAAATAGATACTCACATCAAAACTGTCACCAAACCCAAAAATAAGAATTAAAACCATTTAAGACCAATTTCGGGACAGGGCAGCGCGCTATTATATAATACACATAATAATATTGTCAAGTGCGTAACACATCCTGAAGGGTGAATGATCACATTGCCAGGCAAGAAAGTACTTTGTCTGAGCAGTTCCATGGGGTTGGGGCATGTTACGCGGGATCTTGCTGTGGTGCGGACGTTGCGCAAGCGTGTTCCAGACGTTAAGTTGTGTGGTTGACTGCAAGTCCGAACACTGTGTTTCTGCAGGAGGCTGGAGAGGTGGCTGCATCCTGCGTCGGGCAGCATGTTGTCGCAGAGTGATGTTGCCGAGAGGCTTGCTCACCCGGGTTTCAGGTATGACAGTCGGAGAGCGTACGAGCAGATTCAGGCGTTGCAGATGCGGAACGCTGAGGTCTTAGCGAAGGTGCTCGTTGAGGGAAGGCCGGACTTGGTTTTTGGGGATGAGTCGATGGAGGTGCTGTTTCTTCTGATGAAGTATCCGAAGTTGAAGCAGTGGCCGCTGGTGATGCTTACGGATGGCTTGCTTCCCGCAGCGGCAGAGCCCGAAACGATTCGGCAGTACGTCCAATCGTTGCAGGCTTTCAAGCGCGCAGGTGTTTTTGAACCGTATGCTATGCTGTACATCGGGACGGAGGAGGACGTGCCGGACAGGGAGATGGGGGAGGGCTTGCCTGGGCTCAGAACGTTTTTCCATGAGCATTTCAAAGCTGTAGGTTACATACTGCCCTTTGACAGCGAAGCTCTTCGCAGAGAAGGGAGAAATCGTCTGAAGTCTCGCCTAGGCTATTCGCCAGACAAGAAGCTCATACTCGCGTCAATCGGCGGAACAGGCATCGGAAAGGAACTGTTGGAGCGCGTAGAACAAGCAGCTTCAGAGTTCGCAGCAGTCACGGATGGAGAACTAGAGATAGTATTAGTGTGTGGGCCTCGTCTTTCGCCTGAAAGCCTTACCGTAACTTCGGAAAATGTCACAGTGCGAGGCTACGTGCCACGCCTCTACGAGCATTTCGCCGCAGCCGACTTTGTCGTCGTCGAGGGCGGGCTCACTTCTGCAGTGGAATTGGCAACAGTCGGAACTCCGTTCGTGTACGTGCCCTTGTCGGGACATGTAGAACAGGAAATGGAGGTTGCGCCAAGACTGGAACGCCTCGGAATTGGGAAACGGATGAGTTTCGAAGAGCTGACGCCTGGGAACCTTACAAGAGCGTATGCACAAGCGCTCAAATCTTCCCCAATCGCGCAAAAGGTGAATCTGCCAGTTAATGGAGTAGACGTAACTGCTGAGGCCATTTTGAGGTTCCTATGATCTGCCATCTTTCAAAGAGTTGGCTCGCCTCTTTCCATGAAGAACCTGGCCTCTCGGTCATTACATGTTGATCAGCGGAGATGTCTCCCGTAAACCCCTTCTTTTTTCTGCTTGTTAAAGTCCAACGGCTGACGTGTTGGTTGTAAACGCATGTGCTTTCCTGTGTAAAACTTAATATTTTGGAGATTAGTAACCACCAGGTTGTTAGCGGTCTGCCAGAAGGTATGTACATGCGTACTTATGTTCATCGTCTACCAGGCATCGTATTAGCTGACCACGAATTCGAGGTTCCACTGGACTACACACAACCTGATGGGGAGACAATAAGTGTCTTCGGGCGCGAGGTAGTTGGAAGTGACAAGGAGAAAAACGATCTCCCCTGGCTCGTCTTCTTTCAAGGCGGTCCTGGTGGCGAAGCGCCGCGCCCTGAAGACAAGAGCGGTTGGTTGAAAAGGGCACTGCAAGAATATCGCGTGTTGCTGCTCGACCAACGCGGCACAGGTCGCAGCACCCCGATCAACTATCAGACGTTGACGCGGTTTGTCACGCCACGAGAGCAAGCTGATTACTTGAAGAACTTTCGTGCAGATTCAATCGTGCGCGATGCCGAACTGATTCGTCATGAATTGATTGGGGAGGGGCAACGCTGGAGTGTGTTGGGACAAAGCTACGGAGGCTTCTGCATAACGCACTATCTGTCCGTCGCGCCCAATGGTTTGAAAGAGGCAATAATAACTGGTGGATTGCCTCCGCTGAGTCGACCGCCGGACGATGTTTATCGTGC
>JBGOYH010000220.1:0-3356 GCA_041479575.1 Bathyarchaeia archaeon | reverse complement strand
GGGAAAGAAGGTGTCGGTGATTATCTGCGACACCTATAGTCGTCCTTTCAGACGCGGGCAGGTGAATTTTGCAATAGGAGTTGCCGGCCTGAGTTTGTTTAGAGACTATCGTGGGACGAAGGATCTTTTCGATCAGGTTTTAAAGGTCAAGAATGTGGCTGTTGTGGATGAAATTGCAGCTGCTGCAGAGTTGCTTATGGGACAGGGCAAAGAAGCGACACCCGCCGTCATAATCAGAGGATTATCAGGTTCCGTTGAACCCTGTGAAAAGTGCGAAACAAGTGCCTTGAAAATCTCGAATAGGGACGATCTTTTCAGAGGAGTCCTGTGAGAAAAGGGTTGGTAATTTTCTCCTTTCCGAGTTTTGTTGTTGGTCCATGACCTGGGTAAACAGTCAAGCTATCATGCATTGTCTTGAGTTTTTCCAAGGAGAGTTTCATTTCCTTTTCAGAGCTTTCTGAGAAATCTGTTCTGCCAATGGAACCCGCGAACAAAGTGTCGCCTGTAAAGATTTTGTCTTCTCCTATGAGTGAAATACTTCCTCTGGTGTGACCAGGGGTCTCGATTACTTTGAGAGTTTCCTTTCCAAATGTTATCAAATCTCCTTCCTGCAGAAGAAGGTCTGCCGGAGGTGAGAAATTGGAAAAGCCAAAATTCTCTGCGTTAAGTCTGCTTAAAGGACCAATCAAGAGGGTATCATTCTTGTGAATTGCGATAGCAGCGTTGAACTTGTTCTTCATGAGTCCGTTCCCGCACGTGTGGTCTGGATGTCCGTGGGTGTTCGCGATGATTTTCAGTTTTATGCAGTTTTTATCCATGAATTTGAAGATTTTTTCTGCTTCTGATGGTTCGTCGAATCCCGGGTCAATGATTATCGCTTCTTGTGTCTCCTTGCAGCTTACGATGTAGCAGTTTGTGCTGAATGGGCCGACTGTGAACACTTGTACTTGCATGTTGATCAGCCCTTGAGTTGAGTTCTCAAGGCAATAAATCGTTTTTGCTTATTCTGCAGCTGAGACAGGTTGAAGGGATGAGATCTCGCCTGAGACTACACTTTTCTGCTCTAGTTGCGTTTCTTGTGTGTAGCTGTTTTCCAGTCTTTGCGACAAGCCTGTAAGCTGCGCGGCACTTTTTTGAGGAAATCTTCAAGTTCTGCTTCTATGTGTTTCAAAAACTGTCTGTTTTTGAATTTGCTCTTTTCTGTTCGTTTTTATGGAATGGAAAACCTTTTAAATCTGAGGCTGACAAACTATAGAAAGACCATATTTAAATGAGGAATGAAAAATGAAAAATACGAAACTAGTTATCGCAACAATGGTTTCCTTAATGATTCTAGCGAGCCTATTTAGCGCAATAAAACTAACTTACGGAGTAAGCGATCCGCCTGCTTGGTACACAGTTACCAACGGTGTTCTTGACAGCGATTATTACATGCTTTATCCGTTTGAAGCAAACAGCGTAAGCTTCGGCTTCTCAAAGTTCGGTGAACTGATCGCGATTCCTCCAGGCCTAGACCAGAGCGTACAAGCAAACTGGGTTGGTATGATGTATGGAGGACGTGACCCGTTCGCCCCGTCGGACACGGTTCCAATGACCTCGTGGATTAACGGCTGGTACATGACCATTGAATACATTGACCCTGCAGTGGCTGGTCTAGGAAAGGACAGACACGTGTTTGCATTCGCAATGTTTGCTGATGGTTATGCGGCTGGTGGCGACTGGCAAAGTGTCACTGACACGTCCGGTGCGCCGCACGGCGGCAGAAAAACCAACGGAGTGGTCACAACTGAAACCCTGAAAGTACTCTACGACGGTCCAAGAGAGTTCATTGCACAGTCGGTGAATCACATCTTCGACAAAGAGGGCGTAACGACTTGGCCAGTGGTCGATCTCACGTTGACCATGATATTCAACAAGGTACAGAAGCAAGTAGTCCTGTTCAAAGACGTAAAGATAACGATACCGAAGATGCACATCTGGGGCAAACTCAACGTACAGCTCAGCAACCGCGAAGAATATGACCTAGGCTCAAGTCCAGGATATGCAAGCTACGCTCACTTCTACGAAGAATACGGTTACACCAGCTATACTCCTGATTGGCACATGGCAAAGAATCTGCTTAGAGACCACATAGAGCATCAGGTAGGAGACGGTGATGATCTTGTCTTCTATCTGAACGTGCCAGACGGCCTTCCATTGTCAACGGACTTCATGAAAGTGTACATCGACGGCGTCTTCCAAGACCCATCTATCAGTCCAGCACCCTACACAATAAACTATGCAGCCAAAACCGTTACTTTCGTCACAGCACCTGCATCAAAGTCTGATGTCAAGTTCTTCTACAAATACGTGTTCAAGGGACCTGAGCAGATTATTGATGGTGGCGCACCAGCGCAAGATAGTGTTCCAAGTTGGGCTAACACATACGATGTTGCACAAGTGATCTCTTCCGACGGCGCATTCGTAGCTTGGTCAGCAATGTGGCCGCCCACATCCTCGTACACAGTAGACGGCATACTGAGATTCCTGCAACCGATGTTTGACATAAAGGAAACAGACCTGAGCAGTGAACCAAAGCAGTCTCCGCTCATAATCGGCCAATGGGACTTCGCACTCGACCACGCAACGCTGCCAATGTTCAGAGGTGTCGAAGTTAAAGGCATTGCAAACCTGCACAACGCAGACGACGCTCAGTACGGAGGACAGGACAATATTGACGTTGAAGCCTGGTATCAGCTTGACTCAGTCTTCCAACCATGGGATCTGAACAGCGCAATTAACGACAAGTTGAACACTTGGGTGCAATATTACACTATAACGGAAAATGACTATGAATATGCGACCACCCACCCAGCATACTATTTCTATATCCCACTGGGAAGGTCACCTGTACACTATGCGTCCGTATGGGAAGCATACAACAGCAATGCTGAAAGAGTAATCATGGATGGCACGCTACTGTATCCAGATAGAAACTTGATCGGAAATACCGCAGACTATCGTCTCTACATTGACTCAGATGGCATAGGCTACATAGAATTCGCCACTGAAGACATAACGCTTGGAGCAACAATAAAGATGATCTATTCAACAGACGTAACATACACAGAGCATCCATTCAGCATCTCAACTGTGGACACTCTGCTCGGAAACGCCACAGGAACCCAAAACTTCAACTGGGGCTATTCTGGAAATACTCTTTACGACTATTGGAAAGACAATCTCAGCGTCAATCACTACGTCTATACTGACGACTTCACTTTCAGCTTCCGAAACGTTACCGCGAGCACTCAGACACAGAACCTTACATGGATATACGACGGCACGCTCGAATGGGGGGTTGAGCCCTTCATTGT
>JBGOYH010000219.1:0-3392 GCA_041479575.1 Bathyarchaeia archaeon | reverse complement strand
TTACGTCCTGAATTCGTGTTGAAGATCTGTCCTAACTGCAAAAATAGAATTCCCGTGTCAGCTCGCTTCTGCTCTCAATGCGGTCAAAAGCAGCAGGCGCTTCCTTGAAAAAGTGTGTCCAGATTTGATGTGTAGTCGCCAGGATTTGAACCGCGTGCCAGCTATCAGCAATGAAGCTGAAAAGAACTAAGAGGCCTATAAAGAGGCAGACAGACAACTGATACCGTTAACTTGTTTGTCTCGCCGAGCCTTGATTCTGAGTTTGGGAATTGTCCATTCCAACAGTAAGAAATAAGAGTTACATCTACGATTGTTTATTAGGGACCATGGAACTTTGAGAAAGTACAATATCATATTTGTAGTTTTGGCAGCATCTATTCTTGTTTTGGGCTGGGAACTTTATGACATTAGACAAGAGTTAGACAATCTTAACTCAACCCTGAAACATACAATAACATTAAGAACATTCAATTTCACTATTGTACTGAGTCGTACCATCATTTCTCCGAACTTTAATGATCGTCCGATAATTGTAGGAGAAGGAGCGGCAATTGAGAATGTCACATTAGTTTCAGCCGATGACACTGCAAGCACGCTAAACATATCCAAGCTCCTAACGGGTTCTGAGCCGCTTGACATTTCTTATCTAAGGCTGTTCGGAGGAAACTATGTCCTTGTGGACACCTATGGATATGATTTCTCCAATATTCTCACGAAAAGCACAGGACCTGTGACGCACGAAGAAGAAAACAGAACTATCGAAGTAACCTACTACACATTCTCAGGACAAGTTGATTTGCTCTACCCAGCATATACACGTAGTGCGACTGTCTATTTCGCTGTACAGCCCTACGAACCATTCAATCTGACTGAAACCTTCAAGGCATGGCATAAAGTAGTGTCCTTACCTCTGCTATGACAAACAAGTTAACAATACCCAGATAACTCAAGGTTTAAGTCTGTTTGTCAATAAATATCTGATCATGGCCATACAAATGGCAGATGCTGACGAGAACGATGTTGAAAGTCTGATAAGAATCTATAGCTCTCCAGATTTGTATCATAATCGAGAAGAAGCTAGCTGGTTTGTGAAGTCATTCTTTGATTATCATCACATAAAAGTAATGAGAAATGAAAGCAGAGTAATAGGCGCGATATTTTGGAACGTTGTGGAAGAAAAGCATCATGGGCTGGCGGAGATTGGTGATTTTTGGATCGACAAAGACTCTAGAAGAAAAGGTCTTGGAGAAAGGCTTCTCCGAACAGTCATTAAAGACATGAAACAATTCTTTGAAAAAGACAAGCACACGCTTAGAAAGGTCTTGGTCACGACTGGTGAAGATAATGAACCAGCAAAGAATCTGTATGAGAAGGTTGGTTTTCAAAGGTCTGCAGCTGTGGCAGATTTATTTGGTCAAGGCGAGACTGAGCTTGTCTATGTTTTGACGGTTAACCCTTGATCCCATATGTGAATCAGAAAGGAGGTTGTGAAGAATTGGCGAACCTTCGGAAAGCTCTGCCTGAAGATCTGGCGTCCATAGCCGAGTACTACGGTCCGAAGGGAGATACTCCGTGGGATCCGTTTACAAGTGAAGATCGTCTAGGACAGATGATTGAGTTGAAAGATCTTGTAATCGCTGAAGCGGACGGATCACTCGTTGGATTTGTCTATTTTTTTGTTGGCGAACATCCATGGTTTGAACCAGAAGTTGGTAGATACGGGCACATATTAGAGGTTCATGTTAAGAAAGATTATCAGGGCATGGGAATTGCGACGGAAATGTTGGAGTACGCAACAACTGATTTGAAAAAGCGCGGAGTGAAAGTAGTATACATAGATACCGGAAGCAATAACGCTAAGGCGCGCCATCTTTATGAAAAGATGGGATTCAGAGAATTTGGACGAACGCTACATTTCAAGAAGGCACTCATCTGATCCGCTAGGTCTGGAAAAGACTCAAAAAGATACTTCCAAGAATGATTATGAAAACCATTCCGATCAATTCGTAAACAAGAATAGATCGGTTATTGGGTCGGCTCATGGCAATCAGATTCTAGATTCGGCCCAATTCAAATATAAGGCTTGAGAGAACGATGAGGTCATTAGAAAGATTGGCATCGTGAAAGAAGGGTATTGCTGCTCAGTCAGCTTTTCCGCAGTTCTTCTTTCATCTTTTCTTCGAGTGATTTGAGTTGCCCGTGACTTGCATAACTGATCGTGGTGTTCAGTTTGACTTCCAGACCTAGCTTTCTCAGGAAAACGTAGAGCTCTTCTCCAGTTACCTCGGTTAGTTTGCCAGATGAAGCCAGTTTCACCAGTACATCTTTCACTTTGCGCATAGCATCGGGGAACTGATAAGTTGCTGTGTTGAATATTTCCCAGGCTCTGTCCTTGAAGATTTTGTTCAAGACTTCGTCTGAGTTTATGATTTCTGGCTGGTTTGTTTTTGTGCCCATTCTTCTTTGAAATTCTCGCAGTTTCTTTTGTCTGATTGCAGCTAGATCATCGTCACTCATAGCGGGTTAGTGATGATCATCAAATTGATAAACATTCTTTCATGAACGTACATAAAACTTCAAACTTCTTAATTCCACACATGTTCTCCCACCAAAGGGTCCAAGCGCGCGCAAATTTCAGCGGGCGATTGTTTGGAATCACTAATATATTAAACCTGTAATACGTAGACAAGAAATTTGATTAAGGGTCAGACGATGAAGACAGAAGTTGGGGCGAAGAACTGCTTGTACCCAATGCCCACCACGTTGGTTGGAGCATTGGTAGATGGAAAACCAAACTACATCACGATAGCGCATGTAGGGATCATGGATCCCGGCTCTGTTTCCTTAGGCATGAACAAGGTGCATCACACAAATGCCGGCATAAAGGAGAATGGAACATTCAGCATAAACATCCCTTCAGTAAAAATCGTGAAAGAAACCGATTATTGCGGCCTAGTGTCTGGAAAAGACCTAGATAAGGCAACGCTTTTCAGAACCTTTTACGGGAAATTGAAGACAGCACCAATGATTGAAGAATGCCCCATTAACATGGAGTGTCGCCTTGTCAAGACCGTTGATTTTCCAAACCATGATATCTTCATAGGACAAATCATCGATACGTATTGTGATGAAGCGATTCTCACCGACGGAATTGTCGATTTCAGCAGGGTGCAACCAATTCTGTTCGTGATGAACGACCGAAGCTACTGGACGCTTGGCAACAAATTTGCCAAAGCATGGAACATTGGAAAAGAGTTGAAAACCACGAAATAACCTGCCACCCTCGAACAAATTATGATTCATTAGTAGAGAGATTAGAGAGAAATAAGAGGTTTGGAAGCGATTGACCCGTTGAGCTAGAAGAGCTCGCTACTCTTATTTGGATCGAGTCA
>JBGOYH010000218.1:0-3465 GCA_041479575.1 Bathyarchaeia archaeon | reverse complement strand
TGCTTCGCCAAGATCTATTGCCATTAGGCTTCCGCCGCCATGAGCTTCCGCCAGCTTGCTTTCAAAGGCCAAATGTTCTGGGGGGAGTTTTCCTGCTGCGAGTGCTAGGTTGCTGATGGTAGAGTAGAATGGTTTGTCTCTTGAACCTGAGAATTTGACTTTGGCTATTCCATACCTTTCCATGTCCACTTGCGCCAATCTTTCGGAAGCTTGAAAACTTGGCAGCATTGCTGGAGACAGGCGTTTTCCGCGTCTTCTGCCAATCTTGTGAATGTAAGCTGAGACGTTCTCCGTCAGCTCTGCAGCAAACGCCAAGGTCTTCTCGTCGCTAATGCTTTTTTCAGTGAACGCCTCTGCAGCCTCTTTCAATCCTGCCAAGTTTATTATGCGAGAACAGTTTTCAAGCCTGAAGTATTGATCACCATTGCCGCCTTGCGTAATAAAAGGGAGCAGATTCCTGCCGCGATTTTTCAGCGAGCGATGTTTGATTTCCAAGGCTCGGCTTGCCATCTCTATTCTCTCTTTTAGAGATTCAAAGAGTCTTGTCTTGTCTTTCCCTGATTCATAAACAATGCGCGGAGTGTTTATCGTCACCATCCCGAGGCAGCCAGTGTGCAACGTGTCAGTTTCCCAATCGCCGTCCAGATCCGCGTCCAGTCTGAAGCCTGAGGAAGAAAAGACTGAATGTTTACGGTTTTTCTGCGTAGCATTAGCGAAATATGGAATGCCTCTCTCTGAAGCTAGGTTATGAGCTTTCAGAAGTAATGCCTTTGCTCTCTCATCTGTAAAGGTCTCTACGCGAATTTTCACAATCAGGCTTGGCCTAATGAGTGGTTTGCGTTCACTTTCCTCAGCGAAAACATCGAGGAGAAGAGTTGCCAGAAGCTGGGCCTGTTCGGCGAAGTCTGAGTAAGTTCCAGAGTGCTTTCCATTCGGGCCGTACGCTCGCTGCTTCGTCAAGAAGTCTGGAACATTTAGTTCTAGGCCCAGAGAAACCTGTGCGTATTGAGTCAGATTTTGTATGAACAAGCGTAGAGCATCTTTGATTTTTGAAGATTCTGCGTCCTTAGCGAAGGGTGCTAGAAATATGTTGAAGTAGTCCAGGGTTTGTGAGGTTTCAACTTCCTTTGCAGTGTGGAGACAGATGTTGAAAGTCAAGGCCAATGCTGATTCTAGGTTCTGTGGTGGTGAGATTGAAGGTTGCAGGGGGTCTATCTTTTCCAAGTCCAAGCCTTTTTCAAGGAAAAATCGTAAGTCATGACTTATTTCGCTGGGCTTGAGGATCCATGAACTTAGACTGTTGACGTGTAGGGCTCCTGACAAGTGTGCGTCTGAAATGTCCCTTGGAAAAATGTTCAACAATGCATATTCTGTGAAGATTGTTTCGCCGGCTAATTCCTGCACGGACGCGGATTCGCGAATTCCGCTGTTTTTTGACTCCATCAGGCCTGTTACGTCGTGAACTGGAATTCCCAGACGTGTGAGTTTGTGCCGATATTCCTCCAAGCCTTTCTCTATCAGGATTGCGTTTACAACTTCTCTCACTAGTGGAGCGGTCAGATACTTTGTTTTTGAACGGATCAACTGTTTCTCTGCTTCCTTGGCCACTTTTTGGGCCAATTCAGCAGGCATCTGAGCTTCTCTTATGAGGGAATTAGCAATCTTGTTGGCGTCAAACTCTTCGAGTGCAAGATGACTCGTGCGGACGAGTGTGCTTCGCGGCTTGAAAGCTTTTTTGTCAATTCGATCTGCAACATCAATAACCATTTTGCCAAGTTCGGTTAGGAGGTATTTTCTTGCTTCAACATCGGCTTCGATCAAATCTGCTTTGAGCAGGAACTTGAGGTGATAAGCAAACCTTCCTGCATCTCTGCTGGGATTCATCTTCAAGGAAGCCATCAATTCCGTGTAGGAAAGTGGGCCCTTGTCAAAGAGCAGGTTCAAAATCTGCAGCCTCAAAGGTGAGGAAACAGCCTTTAGTATCCTGACTCCACGAACACGTTGCGGAGCGGGCAAAACTCTCCCACCTTCAAAGCGGTAACCGTATTATTACGAAGTAAGGGTTTAAAGGTGTTAGGGAACGCTGTCTCTTCTAACCCCACACCCAAATCATACTTAGAAGAAGGGAAAGAGCGCGTACTGTCGATAAAACTTCACCTCAAACCGAGCCCAAAAAGTAAAGTGCGGAAAAGTTATAGCTGAACCAAGAGATTATTTGCTCAGATGTCCCAAGGAATACTTGGTGATCCCTTGAAAGTTGAGGTAAAAAGGCAATCTTGCTCTTCTTGGTTTTGTTCTCAACTTGGCAGGTTCTTTACTTGATTACTTTTGTTTTTCCGAACCTGGATTGGCTTCTTGCTTATTCTGCAGTTCTTGTGGTGGCGATTTGCTTTTTTGTTCTCGACAAACAGAATGCGAGCGATTTAGGATTGAAGAAGACCCAGCATTGGGTAAAATACATTATCATTGGCTTCACGTTCGCAGTTTTCTACAATCTGTATTGGGCTGTGTTGGGCGTTCCCATATTTTCGACCGGGTCAAAACAGGTCGTCCAGCATGGAGTGTTCACCATTCCTTACAACGCCCTATTTGCATTCGTGGTCGGTCTCGTTGAAGAGACATCTTTCAGGGGATACATCCTGAGAAACCTCAGCAAGGTTTACTCTAGCACAAAAGCAATCGCATATTCTTCTCTTCTTTTTGGACTGTATCATCTTTCATTAGTGTCGGCTTTTTCGTCAGCGACGTCTGCGTTCGAAACGTTTAGCTATTGGACCCTTTTTGTGCTCGCCGCCGTTCTAATTGGACTTTTTCTCGGCTACTTCTACAAAAACACAGAGAAAACGACGATTGGAACAATACCGTATCATTCATTCTCTATCTTCATTGAAAGCCTAGTGCCCTTTAGCCTTGCAACTTCTCAGCTTAACGGACATCTCTTCAGCACAACTGTCTATATCATATTCATTCCAATACTGATTCTTCTTGAAAGAAAAAGATGGCTGTCAAGCACAAACCGCTAGAATGATTCTCTAATCAGTCTTAGCGCGCACCACTTTCGTTTTCTGAATAACATAACATTCTCGTGTTTGCAGACGTATTCTAGTCCTGCCTCAGAGCGCACGACGTAAGGGTTTAAAGGCGTTGGGAACACTTATCTTAGACGTCTGAAAATCAAATTGCTAAATCAAAGGGGCTGTCGGCTAGTTTGGTCTAGGCTTGAAGCCTCGGGCGCTTTAGACCCCGGTTCAAATCCGGGCAGCCCCATTATCGGACCTGAACCCTTCTGGGCATAAGTACGATGGAAGCCTAAACCCTTCCAGGTATTAGTCCACCTGCGAAGCGCGCATGCTTGTTCCTAAATTGGTCTAAAATGGTTTTTATTCTTCTTTTGCCTATCTGCGTTTGATTTGGACTTGCTTGATACTAGGTCTTGGCTGTGTTGAGACGGACAGTGCAAGAAGG
>JBGOYH010000217.1:0-3500 GCA_041479575.1 Bathyarchaeia archaeon | reverse complement strand
CAGCTTTTGGCCACAAGCTTTGGAGTGTGCGGAATATACTGTGAACATTGCCCAATATTCAGGCGAAAAAAGAACCGCTGCTATGGATGCGAATGGATCAACAGCAAGAAGAGGCAACTGAGGGAATCGCATAAGGGCTGCTGCTTCTACGAGTGCGCCCAAAAGAAAGACTTGGAATCCTGTTTCCTGTCCGAAGAGTTCCCCTGTAACACGCATTATGATCCTAAGGAAGCAGTTTACACAGAACAGTCATTGCAGACATGGAAAGAATTGATAAAAAGAGGCATTGTCTTCGAAAGAGACCAACTTCGCGCGTGTGAAAAAGCTTTATAGTTTCAGGCTGAACTTAGACTGGGGCGCCGCATTATGAAGAAAAAGTTGATGGAGATACTTGCTTGTCCGATTGACAAGCATCACCCACTTGAACTGCATATTTTTGAGGAAAAAGACGAGATCGTTGAAGGCTTGATTACTTGCCCCAAATGCCTACGCTGGTACCCGATAAGGGACGAGATTCCTGAGATGCTTCCCGATGAATTGCGAAAGGAAAGTGAAGATTTGCCTTTCCTAAAGAAGTGGAAAGAGAAGATTCCTCAGAAGATTCTTTCACAGGGAAAGCCGTTCAATCTGAAGAAAAGCTAGCGTTTGGACATTATTCTACTTCAGTTTGACTATTTTTCCCGTTGCCGAAGATTTCAGCGCCGATTCTGCGATTTTCAGCGCCCGCAACCCGTCCAGCCCCGTGATCAATGGCTTCTCCCTTCCAAGGACGCAGTTAGCGAAGTGCCGCAACTCAAGCTTAAGTGGCTCTTGAGTCGGGTATCTAGGTTGAACCGTTTCTTTCGCGTCTTCAATGCGTAACTCCTGCGTGATGTAATCAAGATTCAATATGGCTTCGCTTCCCGTCGCTATCAGAATTCTAGTCTTATACGGTGTCAACCAGTTGGACTCTATGAACGCAGTTTTTCCTCCTTCGAAAGTCAGCATTATCTGTGCATAATCTTCAAATTTCTTGCTTCTCATGCTTCCTGTCTTTGCGTACACAGCCATTGGATCTTTGTTGAAGAGATACAGCATAACGTCTATGTCATGGATAGCTGTGTCTTTCACGACTCCCACGTCGCCGACTCTGTCGGGCCACTGGGATACTCGTTTTGCAGTAGCGCACACGAGTTCGCCGATTGTCTTTTCTTCAACTGCTTTCTTGATGTGTTGGAGCCCTGGGATGAAACGCATCAGAAAGCCGACGGTGACATGCACATGCGTTTTCTTGGCCGTTTCAAGCAGTTTTTCAGCTTGCCTTACGTTTGCGGCCATCGGCTTTTCAACCAAGACATGTTTTCCAGCTTTCACAGCTTCGGTGGCAACTTTCGCGAGGCTCGTTGACCATGTGCAGATGCTTACTGCTTTGATTTCTTTGTTTTGAAGCATTTTGCGTACGCTTGTGTAGGGTCTAGCGCCAAACTGTTCAGCTACAGCTTTAGCTCTTAGGGGATCTATGTCGCACACAGCTATGAGATCCGTTTCCTGAAGTTCTTTATAGATTCTGGCGTGATTTTTCCCCCAGAAACCAGTTCCGACGACGGCCATGCCCAATTTTTTCATTTTGTCCAAACTCCTCTTCCTAAGCCACGATATATGAAACCTTCCTTTTCAACTTTGTCAGGTTCGATGACCCCTTCAAGGTCGACAATTGCGCTTGACTTCTTCATCATAATCTTCAGCTTGTTTAAGTTAAGTCTCTTGAATTGGTCATGCTCGGTGAGTATTATTATGCAGTCTGCGCCTTCAACGGCTTCGGCAAGACTCTTTTTCAGCCGAAATTGCGAGTCGCCTAGATCGTCTTCAGAATAATAAGGATCGTAGAGGTTGATCCTGGCGCCCCTAGCAGCAAGTACTTGAGCAATTTCCTTCGCAATTCTTTTCGGAGGACCCTTCATGTTCGGGCTTTGAGATATGCCAAGCAGTGAGATTCTGGCTCTTCGAGAAGTTTTTCCGCAGCTTCCCAACGCATCCTTTACCAAGTTAGCGACGTGTTTGGCAATTTGCTCGTTAATTTCCCTTGCTGCTCCGGGAATGCGAAGCTTGACGTTCAAGTTCTCAGCGTCCGCGAGAAGAAGATAGGGTTCTTCCTTGGCGCTGCCATTAGAGAGAGCGGGAGCTGTCAACAGGTTGCTAGCACCGCTTTTCATAAGCTCGCTGACTTCAATATAGTCAACGCCATTTTTTTCGCAGAACAAGGCCATTTCGTTTGCTAGAGCAGTGGTTACGTCATTTTGCTGAACGTCAAAGAGTGCGGCTGTTTCTGCCGCTTTCACGTTTCCTGTCTTCTTGAGTTCGCCTTTCGTTATTAGCTCCAGTACGGTTGCCGCGACATTAAGACTGTTTATGTCGATGGCTGCAACTAGACGCTGCGCGGCGAAAGAATTGAACGGGCTGTATGCCAAACAGATGTCTGTTCCAACTTTGAAGCCCGAACTGTTTTCAATGGTTTCTTTGATTGTGCCTTCGAAGATTCCTATTCCGACTGGCTTCGCTAACATGATTACTGATCCGATTTGAAGGTTTGGACCTATTCGTTTGCAAATGCTTTCTATGGTTGAGTGATCGACTTTCTTCTTGGAGTCGATTTTTGCAGGAATCGTTAAGGTGATGATGTTGCTTTCGGCGATCGCTTTTTTGATGTCGATTGTCGCTGTTATGCGTTTAGCCCTTACATGGTTTTTCAGTTTAGTTTCTATTTCTTCTCCTGAAAAAGGAGCCTTTCCTTTCGCGATGTTGTTGATTACAGTCTGATCTGAATCGAAGCAGATGACTTTGAACCCTGCCTCAGCAAAGAGGACAGCGTGAACAATTCCGACCTGACCGCAACCTACTATACACGCTGTGTATTTTCCGCGTTTTTCAGGGGTATTGAGGTCTTCAAGCTTCGCAATTATTAGAGGTGTGGACATAGGGTTGCTCTCCGCGAAAATGGGTTGAAAGACTAGCGGCTCAGGCTGTTGACTATTTTCTTGAGCATCTGAGTGTACTCGCTGACAAGTTTTTGGGCCTTTTGTTCTGTTTTGGCTTCTGCGTACAGCCTGTAGATAGGTTCTGTTCCGCTTGGTCTTATGAGGATGGCTCTTTGATCTTCAAACCAGATTTTGACGCCGTCCACGGTGTTTATGTTCAAACCTTTGACTTCAGAAATCAGCTTTTCTAGCACTTGCTCTTTGAGCTCTTCTTTGCATTCGACTTTGTCTTTTTCAATGAAGTATTCAGGCAGTTCTTCAATGAGTTTGGAGAGTTTCTTGCCAGTTTTTGCCATTATCTCCAGTATCAAGGCGGTGGACATTGCCCCGTCGCGAACTGGTTGATGTGGGCCGTAAAAGATCCCGCCGTTTTCTTCTCCGCCAAGTTTGGCCTTCAGTTTTTTCATCGTCTGGGCAACGGTGACGCTTCCCACTTTGGTCCAAACGATCTTTCCTTTGTAGGCATCGGCTACGTCTTTCACTAAT
>JBGOYH010000216.1:0-3509 GCA_041479575.1 Bathyarchaeia archaeon | reverse complement strand
TTTTGCCTTATCGAAATCCTGCGTAACTCCAGAATGTTTCTTCACTTTAACCAAAAAAACACCAGAAGCATACATTGTAGATGCCAATTTAAAGTTTTTGGCGGTTCTTCAACTAATTCGTTCATACCTCAAACCTACCTCGCGCGCGCATGCCTGCCACATGCCGTTTTCAGCCCACCGCCGTTGCCTGAAGAGTCACAGTGGGCGTCCCACAACGCCGTTGATATTCATGTGTGTGTGGGGTAAAGTTTTATCCCAACACCAACGCAAGCGTTGTTGTCGCCGCAGTAGTCAACTGTGGGTTCCGTACATCTGATCTGGTGCAAGAACCTCAGGAAACATCTTCCTCAGCTTCACACGAGTCGAATAGCACACGTGGCATTCGTCTACGTAGCCTTCTTCATGTTGAACATGGTAGGTTCTGACTAGTTCAGCCGGCCCTCCCTTCAGAATCGGTCCGCATATGGGATGTTTGTGCGGGTCGAACTGTTTGAACAGGACTTGAAGCGGCGTCCTTTTCAGGTTGCCCATTGTTATCCCTTGACACAAATGAACATATCCAAAAGGATCAATGTGCACTCGTTTCTGATTCGAGAAATCCTCATCTAAGCATTTGTCGAACGTCTCCCAAGGTTTCCTCGGTAACCCTTCAGCGAGCTTCTCAGCAGGCCTTCCCTTGAAAAGCACAGCGCCTTCCATGACGGGTTTTCCTTTCCATTCCTTTTCTTTCGTATACTGCTTTGGGTCCTCGATGCTGATGTTGCTTACAGGTATCCCAAGCTCCTTGCTGGCTTGGACAGCGTATCTCGCAAGGTTTTCTTCGTCTTTTCCATAGTGGAAGAGGTCATCGCTTATGATCGCATTTTGTATGCCTATCCCTGCAATAGGTCTAAGCCATTCTTTCGCATCTTCAACCGATGTAGCCCAATAGGCATTTGTGATAAACCCCGTTTTGAATCCGCGTTTCTTTGCTTCTCTCATTCCCCACAAGAGGATTGGGTAATAGAGGACTGGTTCACCACCTTCTATGTAGATCCATTCAATGCTTCCTACTTTTTCTGCTTGGTTCAGGATCTCTTCTATGTCCAACAGTTTCATGACTCCCTTTGCATCAGGACTTCCGAAAACAAAACAGTGATCACATTCTAGGTTGCATTTGTAGGTGAGAAACAGATCTAGTTCATTGATCGGCACATCCGTCCCTAATAATATAATCCTGCATTCGACTATTTTAAAGCACGCGCTCTTCTCTTTTTCCAAGTATGGTGCGGAAAATCGATTCGTGTTTGGCCTCTGCATATTTAAGATAAATGGTTTGCGCGGTGGTAGAGGCAGGCCTTGAGTACGTATGCGACTTCAATGATGTCAAACTGTTCAGAAAACCCAAGTGAACCAGCCCAAAAGGTGGTGCTAGTGTTATGGTGGGGTCGCTGGGATTTGAACCCGCCCACAATGGAGACATCTCCCGCACCTTCCCTTTTTTCTCTGGCACACGCGCGAGTACTAAACTACCTTGACAGTGACATCTGGCAATGCCTCTCTAATCTTCTTGCAGAATAGTTCAGCTCTTGCATTCAAGAACTCGACATAGTCATCGGGTCTGAACTCTGGTCTTTCAATGTACTCGCTTGGAATGAGATGTGACTCCAAAATTTCATCGAAGCGCTTTGGATTCTGTTTTTCGAAGTCTTTGAAATAGCAAAGAGGATTTTTGTCTCCAATTCTGATGTTGGTCTGCGCTCGCAGAAAAAAGATGTTCATCAAACTGTCAATTAGGGCTCCCTCGGGTAAAGACATCTTGCTAAGAAAATTCTGTGGGTATATATGATGGAGGTTTGGGGATTATTGAGTTTGGCATAGCCGCTCTTGACCTCAACAAAGCTCATAGAGTCCACTTTGCCCATGGAAAGGCCATTGAACACTATAAGGTCTATTGGGTCGCCGAGAAATTTGCTGTGTGGCATTATCCATTTGAAGTCTCTAATCGTTGGCAGTGCTCGTTCAAGGTTTTTTCCGATATTAACGGTTTTGGGTGTGATCTCGGCTCTTTCTGGGCAAGTTTTTTCTTTTTCTTTAACTCGGCATTACGCTTTTCAAGTTCATCATCAAGTTGCGATTGAATTTCAAGTGCTTCTTCTGGAAAAGATTTGGTCCCATCAAAAAGAACTGCATCCGAGAGCTTGAATTCCTCTCCACATGAACATTCTGCATAAAGATTTGACGCTTTTAGTTACCTAATCAACTGGTCTGTTTCCATTACAGAGACCGTCCTGTTTGTCACTATCCACTACTGAGAAATTGATTCTTGATGGATAAATTTTATGAATTCAGGGTTAGCCGTCGCAATCAGGGATTGTTAGTCTAAACAATTGGTGACATACGAAATTCTGATGTGGAATATTTTCTGCTCACTAAATCGCTCAGTCTTGGCTGTTCTCCAGCGTATTTGCGTGGATTCGTCTTTTCTGGTGCGCTAAAATTAGCTGGTTCAACTGGCCTGAAGACACGCGCCCAAGTTCTTTGGGTTCAATTTTATACAAGCCACCGCCGTAAACACGCCCTTCCCTTAGCAGGTCACTTAGTGGAATGTCGTCTAGTACCTTCCAAACTTCCTCCAGTAGACAGGGGTCTCGATTCAGCAATTCCTGTAGAATGGGCTTTGGATATAGCATAAGATAGACGTTTGTGACTGTGGCTTGGGATTTGTTGAGGACAAAACGATAGGGTTTTCGTTTTGAATTGTCAGGTCTACCCATAATGTTAAAGAGAAATGGTGCAGGAGGGCGATTTTCTTGAGAATACCAAGGAGAACGATGCCCGCAGATGTAGCGTTCATTAATCTTTTGTTCTTTACCTTGCTGCAAGTAATTCCAGAGTGCTGGGTAATTCTTTTTTACGCTTTCTTCTGGCAGATCACAAGATAGGAGCATAAAACTTTCATCCAGGATTGGTTTGCCTTCGTGATCAGCCTCGACTTTTGCAATATTGAGATATCTGGGTGGCGGTAGAGCTGGCTTAAGGAACTCCGCGGGGATTTGAAGTTTTTCCGCTTTCTCTTGGGTTAGCACAAAAAATTCATTGGCGCCTGTAGCTATGCCACGTTTGATGTTGAAGAAATCTCCAAGTTTCGCAGTTACCCCGCCTAGAGTTTGACTATACGAAATAATCGGAAGGCCTGACCATTTAGGAAGTTCTTTAAGTATTCCCGTAGGAACATGTTTTGAAACAGAGGGTTGAAGTAGCGTGCCACCATAACTAAACTCAACGGTGTGATCAGAAGTTGGAATACTGTTTCTAAGCCAAACAATCGCTGAAGAAACAAGGGCATCATTGAACTGAACGTCAGAAGGATTGAACCTGTGTATGCGTAAAAGTGTTACTTGATTCAAGAGGTACTCTTTCACTTGTCTCCCGTAGTTTACATCCATGAATTCACTGGGAATAAGCCATCCTGCTAACCCATTTGTTGACATCCAGTTATGTGAAAGCATCAAGAAATAGCAGTACAA
>JBGOYH010000215.1:0-3529 GCA_041479575.1 Bathyarchaeia archaeon | reverse complement strand
CACTTTAATCAAAAAGCGCGCGCGCTAAAAGGTTCAGACTGTGCCTTCTTTCAATTTAATGGCGAGTTCCATTGTATAGTCTTTCGTCCGCTCAATTTCGCCTTCTACGAGGGGTCCCTTTTGCCCCAACACAACGGCTTTCAGAACTGGCAGTAGTTGGTTCATCTTCTTGTCTTTGAGCTTTTCAGCAATCTTTTCGGCTGCACTGCCTTCTTTCTTCTCAATGTTTTCAGGATTTTCAGTATCAAAGGCTGTGAAAGGCTTGTTCACCCATTCCTCCTTCTTCACCTTGCCCAAAAAACCTCTGATTGCAAAGCTCATTGTGCCAAATCGGGTTGGAGAACCAAGTACAAGGAAACTATAGTCCTTTCCACTTAACTTCTTTACGGTTTTCACATCGAAGAGATCAACTTCTATTCCAGACTCTTTCAGTGTCTCTGCTATGGTTTCTGCAATTTTTTTAGTGTTTCCGTAGGAGGTGTCATAAACAACTATGCCCTTCATTCTCAAATCCTCCGCTTGAAGAATTGGTGTTTTCTTCCATTTATCCCTAGCGCGCGCATGTTGTTGGTTGGTTTGGGGTAAAGTTTTATCCCTCTCTCTCATCTTTAAACTTCTTTTTTCCAGAAACTCGTTAATCAGTTTTCTACAGTCAAACCCCAAGGCGCATTTAATCTTTAGTTTCGCAAGGAATTCTTTTTTGATAAACGAATTAGCGCGTTATGTCGACCACGCAGAAGAGGTTGCCGTCAGGGTCCTCTAACACAATAAAGTCGTCTTCAGGGTCATACGTCTGGCGGTGGCGGGTCGCTCCGATTTTAAGCAATCTTTCCACCTCGCCTTCTTGGTTGTCGGTATAGAGGTCGAGGTGCAAGCGCGGATTCCTACTACTTCCCAAACGCTCCTCATCGAGCGCCAAGTCCAAAGAGATGTTGGGGCTTCTTCCTTCAGGGTCGTGCAGAATGACAAAGCCGCCTTTCACAGGTTCTTTGTGAACATAGTGAAGCGCCTCTTGCCAGAATGCCAACATCTTGTCAAAGTTTCTGCATTTGACAACGATGGAACCGATTTTCATTTCCCATCCTCAATTCTATCTCAGCCAACATTTGATAAAAATCTTATGATGCGAGCGGGCGCAATTCAAGAAAGCGCGCGCGCTTCCTAAAATCATTCCCAAGCATTATAAACAATTCAATCTCAATTCTCGTTATGGCTAAAGTTGGGAAAAAAGCGCCAAAAGATGTGGACGAATACATTTCGAGGGCGCCAAAAGAAGTTCAGGGCAAACTTGAAGAGTTACGAGAAGCAATCAGAGAAGCCGCACCTACTGGCGTGGAACGTATCAGTTACGGAATGCCTTATTATGACTACAAAGGGCGGCTAATTTACTTTCGTCTTACGAAAGCACACATTGGACTCTACGTACCTCCTCCAGTCATAGAAGAACACAAAAATGAACTAGCAGATTATGAAACTGCCAAAGCAACTGTCCGCTTTCCTCTGAACAAGAGACTTCCCATTACGCTCATAAAAAAACTGGTTAAGGCCCGTATGAAAAAGAACGAGAACAAAAAATAGAATTAGCGCCCGCTGCAAATGTTATCCTTAAATCAGGCTATGGTTTTACCGTTTCAAAGGCTTCTTCTACAGTGATTAGCGGAGAGATTTTTCCATTGTGATGTGTCAATATAGGTGGACTGAGAAAACCTGATACTGCCTTGAAGTCGTCAGATTCTAGCATCATGTAAAAAACGTGTTCTATGGGACAGACCCAAGCCCCATGTACCTTTACGCCGTACTTTTTAGCTGAGGCTTTCATTCCAGTGAACCATTCTTTGCCTTCTTTGTTGTACTCTTTTCTCCCAAAACACAGCTCTGGAGAATGAACCAAAGTCACCAAAAACAACAATTTTATCACCTCTTGCTTCACATTGTTATCTGTCGTCTCATTAACCTTTGTGTTAGGGCGCGCGCTAGGTGAATCAATATTAAAGACTACATCATGAACCTTTGAAAAACCAGAGAGAAAAGAAGCTCAATTCTAGCCGCGCTAAAGAGTTATATAGTGTAGCAGAAAAAGCCAACCCCGGTGAAATCTGTGCCCTATGCCAACAATCAAGGAGTCCGAATTCACTATGAAGTTGAAGGCAATGGATCGCCGTTGGTACTTGTGCATGGGCTACTAGGTTATTTGGAGGAATGGCACGAGCTGGGATACGTGGACTCTCTGAAAAAGGACTTCACACTTATTCTGATGGACATGCGCGGGCACGGAGGCAGCGATAAACCTCACGATCCAGAAGCTTACAAGTTAAAATTGCTTGTTGCTGACGTCATTGCAGTAATAGATGCCCTCAACATCAGCAAGACACACTTTCTGGGATACTCATTAGGCGGACGGATGGCTTTTGCCCTCGCTAAATACGCTCCTGAACGCTTCCATTCCTTCATCATAGGCGGCCAAAGCCCGTATGCGCGTCCGCACGCGCGCATTCGCTGGTGGCTTCAACGTCTCAAGAAAGGGATGGATGCGCATATTGAGGGGTTCGAGAAAGAAGCGGGTATCAAGATGACGCCGCAGACGAGAGCCAAAATCCTATCTAACGACACAGAGGCGCTGGCAGCGTTTGTGTCAGCGAGCGAGTGGCGAGCCAGTCTTGAGGACGCTTTGCCCAACATGACTATGCCCTGTCTGTTTTATGTTGGCGAAGCCGATGAGTGCTACGCTGGCGCGAGGAAATGCGCCAACCTTTTGCCCAATGCGGAATTCGTCTCCTTCCCAGGTCTGGGCCACTTTGAAGTCGGAGTCAGCCAAAGCCACTTGGTGCTGCCCCATATCACGAAGTTCCTAGAAAAGGCAGGTCACACATAACAACTCAAATGGTCTTTGTCAGTATCTTTGGTTCTTTCCATTCTTCTCTGAGAATGCTGTAGAGATAGTAATCTCTCCATTCTCCTCTGTTGAAGAGGCACTTTCGCATTGTTCCTTCTCTTTGGAGACCTGCTTTTTCCAAGACTCTTTGAGATGCCCTGTTTCTCACTTCAACTATTGCATGAATCCGAGCAAGCTCTTTTGACAGAAATAAGTAGTCAACGATCAACCGAGCTGCTTCTGTTCCATATCCTTTCCCTCTTTCACTGGGAACAAAAAAGTAACCAATTTCCATCCACTTGTATGGCTGATTCAACCGATGATAAATAAACCCTATTCTGGTTCCGTCCTTCTTCTGAATCATGAATGTCTCCACCTCAGTCAAAATTGCTGAAGACGAAGGATTGTCAAATCTTCTCATCCATTCTGACTTTGAAATGTGCTCGGCAACAGGGTTGTATTCCCCCCAGAAATCTACGTCATTACGGCATTCAACTAGAAAGTCAACGTCATCTCTTTCCATAATTCTCAGATTCACAGTCTTGCCTTCAAGCAACTCAATTCACCAATCCACACAGTCACTTTCGGTTCAGCTATAACTTTTCCGCAGTATCGCAAAAGTTGGTTGGGGCAGAGTTTTGTCCGACTCTGAGTAGT
>JBGOYH010000214.1:0-3535 GCA_041479575.1 Bathyarchaeia archaeon | reverse complement strand
TTGGGAGGTTGTCTAGTAAGGTACGGGCATTCCGTTGCTTAGCGCGCGTGCTTCTTCGATTATGGGCAGAACTTGTTTCAGCTCTCTGAAGTACTTGAGGACGGTTATGCCTCTCTGAGTCACGGCGTAGACAGTGCGTCGTTTGCCAACGGTACGTTCTTCGACAAGCTGTTGCTTTATCAAGAATTCCAGGTATTCCTTCAGAACGCTGCAATTAACGTTGGCCTTATACATGATGTGAGTGAGCTTCAATGGGCCACGGTGTGCCAACACCTTGAGTATGTCTATGTACATCTCAAGTTTGGAGCGTCTCATCGTCTAAACCTCTTTTTCGCCATATTACGACCCTTTCCATATAAAGCTTTTATGGATTAGTGTTAAGTCTTTTTTCTCTTTAGTCTCCATTAGTAGCTTCTTTTCGCCTGTGCGCGAATTAGCACGTTTATTCTATTTTGGAAGGCGGTGACCAGGTCATCTAGCAATATTTTTTGCAATTCTGTCGAAAGTCCTTTGATCTTTGGATTGAAAACCTTGGACATTCTGGCTTGCAGCTCTCTTCTCTCTTTAAGTGTTAATGTTTTGGTCATGGTCTTTTCTCCAGCTTCTACGCACAGAATTAGTTGGTACTATTTAACTGTCTTATGAATGGAAAATATACATTCAGAATTCAGATTTTCAAGGATCCAGCGAGCAACGCACAGTTTTGTGAGAGTCTTCATTGTGCGAACACTTTTTATTTTCGATACTGCACTCCTTCTCTTGCCGGATGATGAAAAGGCATTAGATTGACAAAAAGATGAAATCTCAGAGTTACACGGACGGCAACGGATAAAATAGTTCGTAGGGAGCACGCGCCTATTCCAGATTTTCGCATTCATACACACATGTAGCGCCGTAGAAGATTCATCCTGAAAATATAATTAGGGCTTCAAGTCAAAGTATTTCAGTGATACTATGCATTCGAAGAAAGATATCATTTCTCTGCTGGCACTCTTGACCATTTCCGCATTGATTGTTACGCTCGCAGTCGGTCAAGTGAATAGTCGTTTGAGCGCAAACGACAATCCACAATGGAGGAACCAGAGGGAAGCCGCATCGCTAATACCACCCGATGGATACGTCACACTGCAATCAGATGGCTTTGACGCGCTGTCCCTAGAAAGAGCTGTTCTTTCAACGAATGAAACAGGAACTTGGACGAACGAAACCACAATGACGCCTTTTTGGGTACAAAACAGCGTCAGAGGGTTTGATAACTTTGGTACGGCTACTTACAAAGACGGCGTGCTTTACGCTCCTTCCAAAGGAGACAACAACCTTTACGCAGTGAACGGTACGAATGGGAACATACTTTGGAACACAACTGTTAGACAATGTGATGGTTCTCCTTACATAGATGGTGACATTGTGTATGTTGGAGAATGTGAAGGACCGTACGGGGAGCCTACCCCGTTCCCGCGGTCTATGGCACTGAACGGGACCAATGGGGCAGAGATTTGGCATTTCACAGAACCGAACGATTACACTTGGGTTGGCTCCCCAGTTGTCAATGATGGATATGTCTACTACACCACGTATGGCGCTGGGGTATACGCTCTTAATAAGACGAATGGAAGTGTATTGTGGCATCAAAACATAGGGTTAATCGTGTGTTCGGTAGCCTATGACAACGGCGTGGTTTTCGTTTCAGTCTATGACCCGCCTGGGCAGTATGCTTTCAACGCAACAACTGGGCAGGCCATATGGAGTCAGATATATGGAAGATCCTGGGACACGTCGCCTGTGATTTATGATGGTATGCTCATACAGGTTGAGTATAATAGTACTGAGAGGACTTGGTCGACTTACGTCCTAAATGAGACAAATGGGGGATTTATTCGAAGATTTGAAGGAAAGGGAAGTACGGGGACACCTCTAGTTCATGATGGCAAAGTTTTCATTCCATGTAACGATTGGACGATGTGGGCTTACGATCTGGTGACTGGAAGTGAGTTGTGGCAGACGGTGCCGCTTCACAACGGAACTTTGCAAAGCTACATGTACTGCAGCCCGGCATCTGCCGGCGGCGCTATTTACTGTCAATCTCTCAATGGAACGTTCTATGTGATAAACGAAACAGATGGAGGTGTGCTTTGGTCGTACCCATTAAGTAGTTACGGTTTTGGCAGCCCCAGCATTGGGGATGGTTGTGTGTTTATCACGAACGACGGGGCCCTTTATGCTTTCAAGATCGGCCCTGGCCATGGTAGTTGGCCAATGTTTTGCCATGACAACTTGCATAGGAGCGTTTCAGAGCATGGTGTTGATTACGTGAGATGGCCATTGACGCAGCCACAGTATTTTGGAGGGATCGCAAACACATGGGTTACAGCCAAGTTTGTCTGGTGTAATCGGACAATAGGTTACGCAGTAACCGTGGCGTGGAAAATACACTTCTTTGACAGCATGGGAAACACGAATGCGACAGATGTGCAAGTTTTCTTTGTGGCAATCCCGGGCGATATCAACTTGGACAGAGTCGTTGACATTTATGACGCCATCATTCTTGCCAGAGCTTTCAACTCTAAGCCAGGTAGTCCAAACTGGAACGCTAACGCAGACCTAAACGGCGACAAATTCGTCGATATATATGATGCAATCGTGCTTGCGAACAACTATGGGAAGAAAGCGTAGTGCGTGTCAGGGCGTTCATTTGCTCGCATTCCCTGTTGCTCGCAACTGTGGTGCCTTCATAACTCGCTGGCGCGTTATGTCTTTCTTTGTTTTGATGCTTCTGACTTCTCTTTGGATAAGCGAAATTGTATATCTTCTTGTATTACTTCGAGACTTCTTAATACATCTGCGTAGGAGGTGCCTGCCGAAAACAAGATTACTGCGGCTGTGCCGGCAATGATTTTTGTGTCAGGGCCAAGGATTTTTCTGATCTCTTCTGGAACAAGTAGCACGTCGGATTCTATCTTTGCCATTATTGTTTTAAGCTCACCCAATTCCAAATCACCAGTTCTAAGAGAATCCTTAGGCTATTCAAATCTTCTCCTCGTGGTTGCATCGACTCGTCTGATGAGAAAAGAGTAGGTTCAGGATAGCACACGGGCACTGAGCGCGGTAGTAATATGTTTGAGTGATAGAGCTATTTGCTCAGGATGGAAAAGGAAAACCTGGGTTCGACCTTCGGGTTTTGGAAGAGAATCTCGGTGCTCCTGCTAGCGCTCTGTATATTGGGCTTTGTTCTAGCCGTTTATTTGCATCTGAGTTTCGTGGACGTCCTTTTCTTGGAATGACTATTGATCTTCGTTTTTGGAGCGTACATTGCCGCAGGCATGGGAAACCCCAAGACCGTCGACATTAGAACAACAACGGCTGACCCAGAAATGTACAGAGAATACTTGGAAGACCAAAGGCCGAAGCAGGTCTCAGAGGGAGTCATCTTGATGATAATTGGAGTTGTTCTCATGATCTTGTCCGCAGTTATCGGTGTATCTACAATTGTTCATTAGATAGGGATCGAATACCGAACACAATTCGGAGTCAAGAG
>JBGOYH010000213.1:0-3557 GCA_041479575.1 Bathyarchaeia archaeon | reverse complement strand
ATGGTTGAGAAAATCTAAGATAAGAAAAGTCAGCGCGTGCGCTTTTGTTTCCTTACGGCCTGACAGAGGTCTTGAATGGTTTTTTGAAAGATCTCCCTTTCCTTGGTGAAGATTTCGATAGAATCGTTGAGTCCCTGTCTTTGGATGCGAAGAGTGTTCGTCTCTTCCTGAAGTCGACGGGTCCTTATTTTGGAGGCTGTCATGTCCATTTTCAACTCTGCAACTTCTCTTCGAAGCGTTCCCATCTCGGCGGTCAGGACATTCATGTACGCCTTTAACTCGTCTTTCTGCTTCTCCAATTCAACGTATTTGGACTTTCGGGCAAGACCGAAGACCATGGCGCGTTCCTCAAAAGTAGACGGACAGGGCATGATATAAAAATACCGCGTCAGAGCGCGCGCTATAGCCTGAATTTCACCATTTTCAGTCTGACCACCTACCTTACTTCCGTTGCCATACCTCTGGGTCTAGCTCGTTCAATCATGGGAATCGGTTGAGATTTCAACATGAAAACTGCGCGAACGGCAAGGACAATACCATAATCATACCTCAAGAAGACCACACTGTAAGCCCGTGTGTGCTGAAAACCTAGGGGGGAGGGGGTAGGTCATTTTTGGCTTGAAAACAACCAAAAACCATGTTGAACAGTCCATACCATAGGCCTACAAAGCCACCCGCGTCTTCTCCAAAGAAAATTTCATATACCACCCACGTATTCTCATGAAAGGGCGCTAACATGAAAAAATCTTACTTCAACAGAACAGTTGAAGCCATCAACGTCAAAAAGAAAAGCGTTTCCAAACTATTGGCCGAAATGGGCAAAACAGCCTACCAAGGCAGAAAACTCGGCGAAGCCGTCGACGTCTGGGAAGTCATGTTACAAGAAAAAGAACTCACCATCGTAATGGGCTTCGCAGGCTCAATGAGCACAGCAGGGCAATGGAAAATCATCAACTGGCTAATCGAAAACCGCTACATCGACGTTCTAGTATCAACAGGCGCAAACGTCTCTGAAGACATTGTAGAAGCCATGGGCTACACCTACTGGCAAGGCTCCCACCAAGTCAACGACCAAGAACTCTTGGAAGCAGACGTAAACAGATACTACGACGTCTTCGGAAAAGAAACCGACTACCGCGAAATGGAAACGCTCATGACCGACGGCATCATGAAACTAAGGAAAAATTATGCCTACACTTCAGCAGAACTTCTCAACGAATTCGGCAAATACCTCAGCAAAAAAGGCGTAAAAAGCATAGTTGCCACAGCCGCAGAAAACAAAGTCCCAGTATTCTCCCCCGCAATAGCCGACAGCGCCTACGGCGAAGCATTCCTCATGGCCAAAAACAAAGGACACCCAATCATGCTGGACTCAGTGAAAGAGTTCGACCAATTCGTCAGCATAGGCGAAAAAGCCAAAGACGTAGGCGTCATATACATCGGCGGCGGCGTGCCCAAAGACTTCACACAACTCATAGCAATATCCGTCTCGCCAAAGACAAAGGACGAAGGAGTCCCAGGCAGGAAAGGACATCTCCGAAAAGGCTTGAAAGAATATTACTACCCCCACAAATACGCCATCCAAATCACAACCGACTCACCACAATGGGGCGGCTTATCAGGCTGCACACTGGAAGAGGCAATAAGCTGGGGCAAAATCGACGAAGGCGGAAAAAGAGCCGTAGTCTACTGCGACGCCACAATAGCCTTGCCCCTGATTGCACACGCACTCTGTGAAAGAGTAAAGACAAGGAGAAAAGCTCCAGACATGTCCTGGATTTTCAGCGGCGTCTCTTAATCTTCCCAATTCTCGTTATAAGCGCACCCACCATCAAGGGCAAGATCAGCGAAGCGTCACCCTCAATCATCATCCTCTTTGCCTTCTCACTTATTTTCCCCCACGAAACCGCCTCTCGCGGCCTAGCACCAGACAAACTGCCATCCCACTCATCAGCCGTGCTAATGTAAACAGCATAATCAAGTCCGTCCTTAAACTGGTTCCACCACAACGTATGATGCTTCGAAATACCCCCACCAATCAACAACGCACCAGATCTCTTAGCGTTAAAAACAATCTCGCTCAGTTCCCCAGAATCCTTCAGAAGGTTCAACTTGAAGTCATGATCCTGTGAAAAAAGCCAAGTCTGATAGCCAACAGCTCCATCAGTTATGCCCGGCACGTACACAGGTATGCTATTTTTTGCAGCCCAGTAAAGGATAGAGCTGTCATTGCATATGCGCCTTCCAATTTCACGGCACATCTGGCTTGAAGAAACCTCCCTGATTTCTTCCTTCCACAAACTCTGCAACAGACCTTGCATCTTCTGTTCAATTATCACACCGTAGCTTTCGTTTGGAACCAAAACGTTTCCCAGGCGGTTGATCCCCTTGTCACGAAGCTTGGCATCACTCATCAGAAACGAGCCCCTATAGTAGTCTTTCCAGCACCTTGCAACGTCATGGTCAATGGTCCCACAGGTTGTGACAACAACGTCAACAAGTTTTCTCTTCACAAGCTCCTTCAAAGCGCCCCTAGTTCCCGTAGCCACAAGATTGCCTGTGAAAGAAATGAACTTAACGCACTTTTTGTCCGCAACCATTTTCTCCAGAATCTTAAGACCAACTGCCAACTTCCCAGCTGTGAAACCCCATGCCTTTTCCATCTGCACGACAAGCTCATCAACACTCATCGTGTCAGGGAATCTGTAGTCTTCAACCGCCTCTTTCAAAGTCAATGCTTGCCTCCAATTGCTTCAAGATAGGTCTTGTAAATTGCTCCAGCCGCTTCTTTGATAGCTTGCTGCTCTGGCTTGGTTAACAAATCCCAGATGTCTGGTGCAAGAGACTTCGCTATTCTTGCTGGTACAGTGACGTAGACTGGTTCAGGTGTGGTTTCAAACTTCATGAGTCTAGAGTAACTTGTTACCTTTCCAGTGTTGAGTAGAATTCCCCGGATTATTTCAATAAAGGATCCTGCAGGTCCATATCTTGTTCCGCCCAGAAAAGTTATGATTTGCCGGCTCACTTCCTTCACATAATTGTCGCACAATCCTCTGTCAAGCTTCTTCCCCGTTTTCTCCAAGTATTCGTCTAGTGGCGACCCGTCAATTTTTACTGTGCTCCACAGAAGAACTGCTGCTTCTCCATGTTCACCGCCAGCGTATGCCTCAACCGCGCCAATGGAGACTTTGAGTTCGCGGCTCACAATGGTTCTGAACCTTGAAGTTTCAAGGTTTGTGCCCGTTCCTATGATATGCCTCTTGCCTTGCGCCGTCTTGTTGGCCAAAGTAGCCATGGCGTCAACAGGGTTAGTTACTACGAAATACCATGCATTCGGGTTGTTGTCCATGCTGTTTTCTACTACTTCCCGCACAGCGGACGCGTTTCTGGCGGCGAGGTCTCTTCTGCTCATTTCAGGCGTACGGGGAAAACCAGCAGTGATTATTATCAAGTCCGCGTCTTCTACAGCTTTGCTGGTTTCGTAGGCATTTATTTCCAAGTCAAAACCGTGGCTTGCAATGGCGTGGTGCATTTCTTCTTTTGTCATTTCTGCAAGT
>JBGOYH010000212.1:0-3581 GCA_041479575.1 Bathyarchaeia archaeon | reverse complement strand
TTCTCTTCTCGCGTACCCGAAGCTGATCTATGATGGCATGTCAAGCCTCTACCAGAATAACCATGGACTCCTCAACTTCGTTAATTCGGTAGACAACTGGGTAAAAGGTGCTGGAGAAGCATTGGGACCGATCGGCGGCATGGGTAAAGCGATTACCGATGGGCTCATTGCAAACTCGCCAGGAGTCAGAGATTTCGGACTTGGACTCGGCGGATTGATCAAGCCACTGGCTTCTCTGGACGATGCTGGCAAATATCTGGTCTTGCAGAATGCTGCAGCTTGGATTTCGGTGATAGTGGTTCTCATTTACGGAGAGCGTTTGGGAAGAGTCTACAAGTACAAGAAGTAGCTGTTTCTAAGGGATTTAGATGAGTCTGCGCCCCAGATTCGGTCCGGCTGGGGTTCCTCCAACGTTCAGATTAATGAAGGCTACTTTGCTAGATGTTCCAAGGCTTCTGCGGGAAGAAGGTCTTGACGCTTTCGAATATGAAGCTGTCCATTGGGGAAAGAAGCCTCAAATGAGGAAAGAAGAAGCTGAGAAATTCGGGTATGAAGCTAGACAGAACGATGTTTGGCTGAGCCTTCACGGCTCTTACTTCATAAACTTCTGCGGGAAAAACACGATCGTCGAAGACAGCAAACAACGTCTAACGGCATGTGCGACCGCTGCTGAATGGATAGGTGCTCATGTCGTGGTTTTTCATCCTGGAGTCTACGGCAGAATGCCTCATGAACGAGCCCTGAAGATGTGTGTTGAAGCGTTGCGGGAAGTTGTCGACAGGGTGGAGAGTCTTGGAATTAGAAATGTGAAAATAGGTCCAGAAACCATGGGCAGGATCTACCAGCTTGGAAGCTTGGAGGAAGTCTTGACACTGTGCGAAACAGTGGAACGAACACAGCTCGTCATCGATTGGTCTCACCTTCACGCCAGGGATTTCGGACGATTTCGAAAGGTTGACGATTTCCGCAAGGTTGTGGAACGCATTGAAAACCGACTTGGAACAGAAGCACTCAAGACGATGCATTGCCACTTCACAAAAATCGAGTTCACCGATAAAGGCGAAAGACGTCATCGCACATTAGAAGAGCCACGCTACGGACCAGACTTCAGGCTGCTTGCAAAAGTCATAGTTGAGTTTGACATGAAGCCGACGATTATTAGCGAAAGTCCAATCTTGGACTTGGATGCCATAAAGATGCGCGATATGCTTCGAGAAGAACAAGACAAGAACTGACGAAACAAGTGCGATACATTTTTTACGTTGTCCAATAGTGCTGTTTATAGGTATGCATTTGGCTCGCTTGAAAGGATTTCAAAAGCTTGTTCCAGTCGATGAGGCACTGGAGAGATTCCTTCATGCAACAGAATTCAAGCCGAAGAAGGTTACTCTCCGCATACAGTCAGCCCTCAACTACATCTTAGCCGAAGACATCATAGCTAGCACAGACCTGCCAAGGACTGATAGATCAGCGGTGGACGGATATGCTGTCGATGCTGAGGAAACCGTAGAGGCAAGTCAAACCAAACCTAAAATCTTCGAGCTCACGGACAGCAAAGCAATAGGAAAAAGCCAAGCAAAACAAGTGTGGACGGGTAACTCTCTGCCGAAAGGTGCAAACGCCGTCGTGATGCTGGAGAACACCAAAATTGTTGGAAACAGAGTTGAGGTTTGGAGTCCTACAACGCGATGGGAAAACGTTTCGAGACGCGGGGAAGACATACAGAAAGGAGAAATCGCGATTGAAGCAGGGACACGTTTCAAGCCCCAACATCTTGCACTAGCAGCGGCCTTGGGCGTCAGTGAAGTAAAGGTTTTCAAAAAACCCATGATCGCCGTCTTGGCAACTGGAAATGAACTTGCAGAGTTGGGTGCCAAGTTGCAGGAAAACCAGATTTTTGAATCCAATGGACTTGTTTTGTCTGCCTTGTGCGTGGAGTTAGGAGCAGATCCCTTAGACTTGGGCATCGCAAAAGATGACGTTGATGAGATTGCAGAAAAGTTGAAGATAGGGCTCGAGAAGGCTGATGCAATAATCACTTCTGGGGGAACGAGCGTCGGCGCGCCAGATCTTGTTCCAGAAGCCGTCAATGCACTCGGGAAACCGGGCGTTATAGCTCATGGGGTCGCGATGCGTCCAGGCATGCCAACTGCACTGGCAATAGTGAGAAGCAAACCCATAATAGTGCTTCCAGGCAACCCCGTGGCTGCTATGTTGGGTTTTGAAGTTTTTGGCAGACCGCTAGTCAGTAAGATGTTAGGACTCAAGCAGGTGGAATCGAGACCTGTGTTGAAAGCAAAAATCACAAAGAGAATTGCGACAACTCTTGGAAGAAAGAATCTGGTGCGCGTGCGAGTTTTTCAGAAGAATGATGACTTCCTCGCAGAGCCAATCAGTGCTCGAGGCTCTGGTTTGTTCTCGACTATGACGAAGTCTAATGGTTATGTTATTGTTCCAGAAAACTTGGAAGGCTTGGAAGAAGGCGATATCGTCTCGGTTCATATGTTTGATAATCTGAGCGTGATTGGTGAAGATGTTCAGAAGACTGTTATCGCTTGAAGAGGCTCAAAATGCCATACAAAGCCAAGTCAGAACTGGGGCTTTGGGTGTTGAAGAAATTCCGCTTCTGGAAGCAGCTGATCGGGTTCTAGCGGAAAACATCGTTGCAGCAATGGATATTCCGCCGTTTGATCGATCGACCGTCGACGGATACGCTGTAAGAGCTGAAGACACTTTTGGTGCAGAAGACAACAGACCTATCACGTTAAAGGTCTGCGGAACGGTGTCCATCGGGAAATTGCCGGATATTAGAGTTCTGAAAAATGAGACTGCTGAGATAGTCACAGGGGCACCTATTCCAGAAGGTGCAGATGCTGTTGTCATGGCTGAGCATACTGAAAGGAAATTGGATCATGTCCATGTTTTTACTGCTGTCGTGAAACATGCAAATGTAATGAAGGCAGGCGGCGACATTAAGAAAGGAGAAACTGTTCTGAAACGTGAAAGACTGCTGGGTTCAAGAGAAATCGGCGCTTTGGCCGCATTGGGCATAGATAAAGTCAAAGTCTACAGAATCCCACGAGTAGCAGTTCTTTCAACAGGACCTGAGATAATCGAACCAGGAAAAAAGCTGGCTCCTGGAAAAATCTATGACATAAATGCATACAGCCTAAGCACAGCTGTCCTCGAAAGCGGTGGAAAGCCGATCTACCTGGGAGTCTTTCAAGACAATCTTGCCGAACTTCAAACCGCGCTAGGGCACGCTCTGGACTCGGCGGATATGGTTGTAACATCGGGCGGTGTCTCAGTTGGCCCCAAGGACATAATGCCGAAAGCATTGGCATCCCTTGGAAAACCAGGTGTAATCTTTTCCGGTATAGCAATCAAACCTGGAAAGCCTACAACCGCAGCAGTGGTTTGTGATAAATTGGTGTTTTCACTTCCTGGCCATCCAACGTCTGCTTTGCTGGTTTTCCACTTGCTTGTGCGCCCAGCGATACAGGTGATGGCAGGGAGAAAACCTGAAGAGGACACGGAGACAGAAGCAATAGCTGCAGCAAGGATGTTCTCTGCAAAGGGAA
>JBGOYH010000211.1:0-3618 GCA_041479575.1 Bathyarchaeia archaeon | reverse complement strand
CCTGTGATTATTATCTTCAATGCTTCCGGAATAGTCTTCTGGAAATGTGACAATAGTTGTGTGCCTTCCATGTCTGGCAGTTTGATATCGAGCAAAATAAGATCAAAGAATTGAGTTCTCGTCTTTCCGATAGCTTCACGTGCGCTCGCGGCGCTTGTTGTCCGATATCCTTTTGATTGCAGTATTGAGGAAAGAGTCTCACGTACATCCTTATCATCATCCACTATCAGTATAGTAGGCGCTGCGGGGTTCATTCCAGCTTGCCTCTTCCGTTTTTTTGATTGTTTTGCATGAATTGTCAGGTAGCCACGCAGATGTGTGACTGTGTTGTCACACACACATAAAAACTATATGCTAATCATATATCACGTGCTATGTGGTGTCGAATTCGAACTCCGAGATGAAAACTGACCTTGACGTTAGACTTATCCAAGACTTCATGGACATAGTGATTCTCAAACTGCTCAGAGGAAATCATTGTACAAGTGGATATGAGTTAATCAAGTATTTCCATCACAAGTTTCACATGCTTGTTAGTTCTGGTACGGTGTACTCCATGTTGTACTCACTTGAGAGACAAGGCTCCATCGAGGGGAATTTTGATGGCAAAAGAAGAGTCTACAAACTGACAAAGGAGGGGCAAACGTTCCTCACCGAGATCTGCAAGAAAGGACAGCGCAACCATTCCGTCTTTCTGTCCATTTTTTCCGATACTTGAGGCTGAAATGTGGAGCCTCAAGCTTTCAGTTGTAGACGCACGGAGGCGTGACGCTATGCCTGGTTCTGAATCTGAATGCGCAAATTCGCTGATTCATAGACTTGCTTCAGAAGCCTTAACTTCTAAGCATGGATTTAGAAGCAATTCATATACTGCCGAGCAAATGCTCAGATACGAGAAAAAGACGTAGATGGTGAAATCCATTTCTGAACCTTCGACAAAAGCCATTGTGGATTTGAGGACCGCGTTAAGACAAACTATAAGGGTTTTGCACGTCGATGACGATTCAGGCTTTCTGAAGGTTGCAAAGTCATTTTTGGAAGCGCAAGGCCCGTTCGAAGTGGAGACTGTTTTGTCAGTTGAAGAGGCTTTGAGAAAGCTGGGAGAAACAGAGTACGATGTTGTGATTTCTGATTACCAGATGTCGGGAAAAGACGGATTACAGTTCCTGAAGGAGCTGAGAGAGAAAGGAAACAATATTCCCTTCATTATTTTCACCGGAAAAGGCAGAGAGGAAGTCGCCATAAGAGCATTGAACCTTGGCGCAGATAACTACGTTGACAAGCATGGCGGTCCAGAAACAGTGTACACTGAACTAGCCCATGATATTCTTAGCGCTGTGGAAAAAGTAAAAGCAAAGGAAGCTTTGCTGAAGTCAGAGGAGAAATACCGTTCTCTGGTCAATAATGCAGGTATAGCCATAGCCGTTAGTGACTTGCGTGGTCGATTAACGTATGTCAATCCAACGTTAACGGGTTTGTGGGACTACTCCGCTCGCGAAATGTTGGGCCGCCCCTGGACAGACTTTTTGCATGCCGATGACAGAGTCAAAGTGCTGCGTCTGTTCCAGGAAATCATTGTGTCACGAAAAGAGCCACGGACTTTCGAGTTTCGTGGAATTCGCAAAGACGGGGACGTTTTATATTTGATGACAAAACCGACAAGATTTGAGATTAATGGAAAAGTGTTAGGCTTTCAAGCGATCATCATAGACATTACTGAACGTAAGAAAGCAGAGGAGGAACTCTTGAAACAGAAGGAGAAAGTTGAGAAGTACTTGAATATCGTTGGGAATGCTGTTGTTGCTCTGGATTCCGATGGAACAATCACCTTGTTGAACAGAAAGGGGTATGAAATTCTTGGATACAAAGAAGGCGAACTTGTAGGGAAAGATTGGTTTGAAACATGTCTGCCCAAAGAAAACAAAGAAGAAGTGAAACGATTTTTCAAAGCACTTATCAAAGGGCAAGTGGAGCCGTCTGAGCAACATGAGAATTCTGTCCTTACAAGAAACGGTGAGAAGAGGACGGTGAGTTGGTACAATCGTGTTCTGAAAGATGATGACGGTAAGATAATCGGAACGTTAAGTTCTGGCGAGGATATTACCGAACGCAATAAAACTCTAGAAGTCTTGGAAAAAAACGAAGAAAGTCTAAGATTGGCGCTGAAAGCGGCTGGAGCCGGAGTTTGGAACCACGATTTCCTGGAAAAGGAGAGTACTTGGTCACCTGAGCTATATGTAGTTCACGGCGTGCGACAAGGTTGTCTAGAGACTTCGCGTGAAAGCTGGCTCAAGCATGTTCATCCGGAACATCGTAGCAGAATCAACAATGAAATATGGGATTCTATTGAGAACAAACGTGATTTCAATGCTGAGTACAGAACAGTCTGGCCTGACGGTACGCGACATTGGATAAGTGAGAAAGGAAGAGCTTACTACGACGGTGAGGGTCGGCCGTTACGAATGATTGGTATTAGTACAGACATAACCGAAAGGAAGAACGTGGAAGAATCTCTGAGAAACAGTGAGAGGAAGTTGGGGATGATGAATGAGAGGTTGCGTGTTGTCGGTGGTCTCACGAGACATGATGTCCGGAACAAGCTCTCGGCTATTGTCGGTAATACATACCTTGCAAGAAGGGCACCCGATAGAAAAAACGAGACTCTTGAATATTTGCAGGAGATTGACCAAGAAGTTGAGCAAATCGTCAGGATTCTCGACTTCGCCAAGGCATATGAGATGCTTGGATCCAAACGACTAGCCTACGTTGATGTAGAAAAGGCTTTCAAAGAAGCGATTTCAGCGTTCCCCGGCTTGGAAACAGTGAAAGTAACCAACGACTGCAATGGACTGAGCGTTAGGGCAGACTCACTGTTAGTACAGCTCTTCTACAACCTAATTGACAACTCTCTGAAGCACGGAGAGAAACTGACCAAGATCAAAGTCCACTGTGCAGATTATGGAGACCAGTTGAATTTGATATATGAGGACGATGGAGTTGGCATACCTCGTAAGACCAAGCTTAGGTTATTCAGCGAAGGTTTCACAACAGGCAAAGGTTCGGGTTACGGGCTGTACCTCATAAGAAGAATGATGGAAATCTATGGATGGGCAATTCAAGAGACGGGCGAAAGCGGCATAGGAGCACGTTTTGTCATAACGATACCTAGGACAAATTCGAATGGCAAAGAAAACTACCGAATTGCTTGATCTAAGTACAACAGCGGGTTAGAGTTGCGTCGACATCTATTTCCGCGCTCTAGCGCAGGCTTTGTTACATGCATCGTTCAATGCATCAAGGTGAGCCTTAATCTCGGCCTTAGTATAACGGTCCCACTTCAGGTAATCAACAAGAAGAGCAGGTAGAGTTACGTCTTGACGTGCAGTGTATGCTAAAAAAGCGAATGTTTCATCTGGTATTTTGATGGTCTTCATTAGTTCTTCGCAAGCAATAATGGGTCTAGATTAAAAAAGCCTTATTTCCGAAACAGATACATCGGATATCGGATTCCGAATCTGAAGTGAACAACTTGTGTAGGAGCAAATTAGTAAACTCGTCACTGCTTAACGGTGAAGAAGCAACCTACAGAAAGTCTCAGAGGCGGGACGAAAACGCTAT
>JBGOYH010000210.1:0-3650 GCA_041479575.1 Bathyarchaeia archaeon | reverse complement strand
GTTTACGGGAAGAATAAGGAGTTTGTTGTGTTTCTGAGGGAGTTTTTGTCTGGTAAGCCTAAGTGGTCAGTGGCCAGTTAGCGTGAGAATTATCAGTGCTGCGCCTAGCAGCCAGGTGTAGAATGCGAAGTAGTGGAATTTCTTTGTGGCAACTATTTTTGAGACTAGTTTGATGGCGACGTAGCCTACGACCATTGCGATGACAACTCCTACGAGAAGTTCGGTTGAGCCTATGCCTGAGGTGGCGATTTGTCCGCGGTCTTTGTAGGCTTCTACGAGTGTGTCGCCTAGTATGGCGGGGATTGAGAGGAGAAAGCTGAATTTGAAGGCTTTTTCGCGTTTCAATCCAACTAGGAGCGCGATGGAAATGGTTGCTCCGCTTCTTGAGAGTCCTGGGAATATTGCTAGGCCTTGTGCGATTCCCATTATCACTGCGATTGGGTAGGTTATGTTTTCGGTGTTTTCTTTGCCGAGTTTTGACGTGTAGACAAGGGTTGCACCGATGATGAAGGTTATTCCGATGATTAGGAGTTGTCCCAGTGTGTCTTCGAGGTATTTGACGTAGAGTAATCCGATTATGGCTGTGGGTATTGTTGCTGCTATGATTAGGGGTATCATTTTTCCGTATTCGCTTTTGAAGTCTACGCGTGCGAGGGCTGAGAGGATGTTTTTGACTTCTGTTCTGAAGTAGAAGACGACGACGATTAGGGTTCCAAGGTGGAGGATGAGGTTGAATAATGGTGTGGTTGTTAAGCCTAGGTAGTGTTCGGCGATTTTGAGGTGTGCGGTGCTTGAGATGGGGAGCCATTCGGCTAAGCCTTGGATTAGGCCAAGGAAGCCTGTGTTTAATAGTTGGTCAAGCATAGGCGTGCACACGTCTTAGGCGATGGTTTGAAAGATTAAATAACGTTTGTTATTTAATGCTTTAGTGTCAAGGTGAACGGGCATATGAGTGGTTATCCGGCTGGAAGCGTTGAAGACCGAGAAATGTTGAAGAAAATGCAGACAGAAAAACTGTTGGACTACTTTTTCCTGCAGATACGAAACCTGTGGAGAGTTGATGGATTGTATTTTTTGGGGATTGAGAAGAAGTTTGGGACGGAAGCGGCAACGGAAATAGATGCAGGGGTTTGGGAGGCAATGGCGGAAATAGAGGCAAAAGGCCTGCAGAAGATGTTTAATGTTGGTGAAAGGCCTGATGTACCTGCTATTGTGGATTTGCTGCGAAAATCTAGTTGGGCCTTGGATCAACCTTTCAAGACGATTGAAGTCACCAATCGAAAAGCGGTTTTGGGAATAGATCGATGTAGAACGCAGGAGGCACGGTTGAGCAAAGGGCTGGAAGAGTTTCCGTGTAAAAAGGTGAGGTTTGGTTACTTGAAGAATTTTGCGAAGACGTTGAACCCTGACGCAAGAGTAGATTGTGTGGTTTGTCCGCCAGACAAGCATCCGAAAGACTCATGGTGCAGATGGGAATTTACGCTCTGATTTGCCACTTTACACCGTTTCCTCGTTTGCACCGGTTTTCTTTTGCGATCACGAACAGCATCATATCGTCTTTCTAGCGCAGGTAGTCAAAGCGCGCGCTAATCTCCAAGACAACAACTCTGGTGGGAAAAAATGGGGAAAATTTTTAAGCAATGGTGGTAGTAGTTTCTACCATATGGAAGAAAAAATCACCAACTGCTCATTTGCCATACTAAGCCTCTACAGAACCAAATACAATACAAGAAGAAAATTCCATCAATTTTGAAGACTCTCCCATTTAAACAACGGTTAAGTCTTCTTCCTAGGTTTTCGTCTGCTTTGACTTCAACGTACTTCTTCTCCAGCAATTCCTTACAAATGTCTTCGGTCATATGTTGCAACATCGCTAGACAGAACTGATATCCCTGAATATTAGATTTGCTCGCGCCCTATTTGAAGAGGAATTATCGTTATGTGAGAAAATTCCATTTGTAGATAATATTATGATTGGTAAATAATAAACATTATACTTACTATTTTTTGACGTTTTAACCAGAAATTTGACCAAAAGATTTATTTATTAGCAAATGTATACAATCTTATCAGAAGATAAGGGAGGGACTGGCAAATGTGTGCACAAACATCACGGAAATGTGACATTAATTTTAAAGGTCACAAAGTCACTACAGAGGACATCCCAAAGCTTTCATGTTATTCAGGTACAATAGTGCCTTACATGTCCGATTCACCAGCTCTCTTGTCACATTTTAGACCTGAAGGATTATCGGTGGACAATCCTTTAAGGATATCAATGGAAAGCATCACTGAATATATGCTTGCATATGTTCGAGAGATTGCTAAGAAGGATATCGATGAGGCGCGAAATATCTCAAAATCACTCTATTTGCCTTATGTGAGGAAAATAGAAGGAAAATCTAGCTACATAGTGGAAAGAAGATTGCTCGCTGACATAGTGCGAGAAAGAGCAGCAAAACTAGGAATAGAAGCAAGAAATGGAATAAAAGACCTCATTGAAGAAGTCCACTAAGAAGGAGATTTTATAAGAGGTTTTTCCCACCTTTTTTCATAGATCAAACTGATAATGAATACTACAAACCCAAACACCACGAGACCGCCATAGTATGTAAATGAGGTATTCTGCCATCCATCAACTAGATATTCGTGACCTGCTTCAATTGTACAATAGCCAATCAAAAAGGCGCCAAATGCTTTGAGATAGAATATCCATGAAGGTTTTTCTTTGATATCGTTCTTTGCCATTCTTCACTCACACCTCCACATTCTGTTCATGCAAGATCCAAAAAATGCAAATCGCTATTATGCTGATGGCGTCTCCCCTTGGCAGGTCCTTTTTCATGAGACAATCTAGAGCATTGCTTTCCAGTAGTTGGTAAGCTTTTCCTAGGGGAGAGGGCATGAGCATATATGAATAACTCTGATCTGCCAGGTCGGAGACTGCATTCCCAAAGGATTCGACGAATCTTGAGCCGTCACATTGCTTCAGTTTGGCGTAGAAATCAGACACTATCTTCTTTCCCTCCCTCTGATTTAGGAAATCCATAATCTTGCACTTGTCAGCGATCTCTTTCCATCCTTTCCGAAAACTCACTCTGAAATCGCGAATGGACCTTGTCAATTAGTTCACCACAGGATCAGATTACATCTCTAGGAAAACAGTATTTAACTCTGGCGGGCACCCTCTGTTGATATGTTGCAGAATACAAGGCAAGCCCGCCAATAGCGCGCGCGCAGCCTGGCCAGCGACATCTCAAATTCGAAACAAGCCAGGATAGACATTCAGTACTACGTGGAGAGAGAACTTGATCAAGCCTTTGTAAGAAAAGACGTTGAAAATGCCCGATATTTCGTCTTAGAACTAGAAAAAGTCATAGAAAACATGACAACCGCCAGGATCGAAGAAGTAAGGGTGCACGTACGCGCGCTAAGTTCTTAACGACGGATATAGACTTGGGAAATCGCAAAAGCGCAGCGCGGGTTCAAGGGGATCTAAGAAGTAAATCTGCGGTTAACAAATTTCCTTTGGGCATTAACTTTTTAACTGAGCCGACACTTTTGTTCCTTGTGATTTGGAAATGCCTGTAGCTTACTTGTTGGTCAACACAGAAGCCTTCGAACCCGAGTTGTTGAAGGTTCTGAGAAGC
>JBGOYH010000209.1:0-3679 GCA_041479575.1 Bathyarchaeia archaeon | reverse complement strand
GTTGTTTCCTCGCCCTTGATGACAATGTCGTTGGCTCCTGCGTCAACCTTGGAGTTTGTCTTTTCTTTCAGATATGCGGTCAATTCCTTTATCAAATCGCTTCCTTCATTCTTCAATTCTGATATGTCAATTTTAGTTTCCACCATCTTAATCACCTCATTTTCTGACTGTTATGACTCTAACTTGGTCGCAGGCATCTTCGCATGAATCTGCAATCATTTCTATGGCTTCAAAGAGCTGGCCTATTAATACAGCTATGCCCGCCCTCGGCAAGTCTTCTTTTCCCAAGAGAATTCTGGCTTTTTCATGTATGTCGTCGACTTTCTCTTCTTCACGTTCAACTGCGTCAGCGGCTTGGAGCGCTTCCTCAGGTTTTGTCATCATTTTATTAACGCATTTCTGAAGAGAAATAGTGCATTGTTTGACGCTTACGACCATCTCTATTGACGCATCCTTGATTGATGTTGGTACGTATTCCATTGGTATGGCGCCCAGAATACGTGTGGATTCCCTGCTCCAGTCGGCAACCATGTCTACTCTTTTGACTAGGTCCATCAGGTCCTCTCTGTCGGTGGGTGAAAGTTCTCCCGTTGATATTTCATCCATGACGTTTCTGCGCAACCTGTCTGCTTCCTTTTCGCTGCTGGTAACTCTTTCAATGCACGTCTGCATTTCTTTCAGATCGCCTTTTATCGCCGCTCTTATCGCTTTCTCAAGGTCCTCAACTATGCCTGTCGTCAAAGCCAAATGGCGCTGAACAGTCGTCAAAGCTTTGGTTTCTTTACGTTTTGCAAACCACTTTATCAACTCACTCAACAGCCAACTCCTCCTTCAGTCCTGTTTCTGGATATGGAAACATGTGAGCCCTCTCCGACGGAAAACTGACATTCACTTTCTCGTCAATTTTGAACCATTCTCCTATCATCGAGGGTTTAACTATCACAATCATGTCTTGATTTTCAAGAACAATTTCATATCGTACATTTGTTCCCTCAAAAGTCACTCTTTCCACCACGCCGGAAATTGAATTCTTTCCCTTCATTCCGTTTTCGACTACAAAAGCTTCAGGCCTGATAGCCAGAACCACTCTTTCACCTTTATTCAAGCCATTGCTGACGGCTTGGACTCTTATTCCTCCACGAAGCTCTATTAATGTTTCCTTGTTGTCTCTCTCCAGGACATATCCTTCCAGGAAGTTTGACTCTCCTATGAAGTTGGCTACAAACACGTTTTCAGGCGACATATAAAGCTCAATAGGAGTGCCAACCTGCTTGATTTTACCCTTTTTCATCACCGCAATTTTGTCAGAGATTGCCATAGCCTCAGCTTGGTCGTGAGTCACGTGAATCGCTGTCAACCCCAGGTCCTTGGTCATTTTTCTTATTTCATACCGCAGGTCGTTCCTCACTTTTGCGTCCAGCTGTCCAAGTGGTTCATCTAAGAGCAGAAGTCTGGCTCCAGCTGCCAAGGCTCTAGCTACAGCTATCCTTTGCATCATTCCCCCGCTGAGTTCATTGGGGAAAGCATCTAGACGTTTATCAAGTCTGACCATTTCAAGAACTTCGTGTCCTATAGTACCCGCTTTCTTCATGTCAAAGCCTTTGACTCTTGGGCCATAAATGACGTTGTTCCAAGCATCCATATGTGGGAAAAGAGCAAAAGTTTGGAAGACGAATCCGATGTCTCTGTCTTCTGGCGGTACATCGTTTACCAACTTGTCTCCAATGTAGATTTTGCCCTCGTCAGGTTGGATCAATCCTGCGATAAGCCTAAGTAAGGTTGTTTTACCACAACCGCTTGGACCGAGAAGGGCAAAATATTCTTTGTCATGAACGTGGAGGCTAACGTCGTCTACGGCGACAAGCTTGCCAAACTTTTTTGTCACGTTTTCAATGCGGACGTCAGGCACCGATCAGTCTTCCTCCACATACTGTCTGACCATTTGAAGGTACTGACAGATTACAGGCTGTTTATTAATCATGTTAATATCTTCCCTTCCCTTTAACGGCAAATCTCAATGTTAACAATATGAGGAAGGAGAACAGTATTAAAAAACCGCTGCCTAAACCCGTTTCCAAAGAAGTAAACTGTTCAGGATGCTTGACCCAGTTCACAAGAACGACAGGTGCGGTCTTCAAAGTGGTGACAACAGCGACGGTTGCACCGGTCTCGCTTACGCTTCTCGTGAAAACCATTATGGCACCTGAAAGTATTGAGTATTTGGTCAACGGCAAGATTATTGTTCTGAAAACCGCTAGTGGCTTGGCTCCAAGCGTTCGCGATGCTTCTTCCAGGTCAAAGCTGATTCTTTCAACAGCCGCAGACATTGATCTCACGAAGTAGGGATAGGTAATTGCCACATGAGCGAAAATCAACAACCAGATTTCCGGGATGAAAGCGAAGTTCGCCTTCCAGAAGATTGCAAGCGAGACTCCTAGGGCTATCGACGGAACGACCAACGGTATATTAACGAGCACATCCAGTATTCCTGAGATCAGTGATCCAAACTTTTTCCTGGCAATCATGATTGCCATGGGCAAACCCATTATAACATTCAGAATGGTAACAACTCCCCCTAGAAGATAGGATGTGATTAGACCCTGCCAAAACTCTCCCCAAACTCCCGAGCCTGACAGAGACTTCGGCAAAGTGTCAGTCAAGACCGCTCCAAACGCTGGAAGTGCCACAAACAGCGCTGGAACGAGCACGATCACGAGGAAGATGACAAGTGTGACGGTGTCTCTGGAAGAAGCTGCTCTTGAGTAGCTCAGTTTTCTTTCAAAGGTTGGCCAAACTCTTCTTACGGGCAACTTCAGTCTTGGCCCGAGAACTCTGATGACAAAGAAGATTCCTATTGCAACTGCTATCAGTATGAAGCTCGCAAAGACTGTTGACCCTTCGTAAACAGCTTGAGTAACCGTGCCAGCCGCATAGTCGTTTTTCATGTTTTGTATGAATACAGGTCCGTTCTCGAATAATCCCGCGACTATGAATGTGGCGCCTGTTTCTGATATTGACCTTGCGAATGCAAGAATAAAAGCGGCTATTAATGATGGTTTTATGATCGGGAAGATCACTGTTCTCGACGCCGTAAGTGGTGGTGCTCCAAGTGTTCTTGAGGCGTTTTCATATTCTCTTTTGTAGTCTAGTAGTGCTCCGACTACAACTCTGACTACGATTGGATATGAGAATGCGAAGTGTAGGAGAACGACAAGGAGCCATCCTGGTGATACAAGTGAGCCTCCAAACAGCGCCGATATGCCTTCAGGTTTGCTCCAAAAAAGGAGTAATGAGTATCCGAGCACTGCTGTAGGAACAATGAATGGGATATCAGATAACGTGTCCAATATGTTGATCCATTTTGACTTTCTTCGCGCAATAAGCCATGCCATCGGGATGCCTGTCACGAGGTCTATTGCTGAGACAAGCAGGGCTACTGTGAAGGAATTTTCAACAGCTGTGAGTGCGCGTGACACGCGATCTGGTTGACTCAGAACCTGTTGCATTGTGTCCCATTTTAGAAATATTCCAAGTATAGGCGGCAAAAGAATCAAGGCGAAAAACAGCGCTACTGCTATGAGGTATACTGCGTACTTGACGCTTTTCTTTGAGGATAGATTGTCCAATGCCGTGCGCACGCGCGCTGTAATCTCGCGTCTTGACAAGTCAATTCTTTCCG
>JBGOYH010000208.1:0-3697 GCA_041479575.1 Bathyarchaeia archaeon | reverse complement strand
TCTATGCAGCGCTGAACAAATTGGGTTTGATATTCTGGTGGCGTGGCAGGAAAAGTTCCACCCATAATTATGAGTTCTATTTTGTCTACCTTGTGTCCTATTGCTTCCAACTGTTCAATACGCGTCTTTACTTGAAGGTAAGGGTCAAACTTGTTCTGCAGGCCGCGCATTGCCGCTGGTTCATAGCCCGTGTAGCTTTGCGGAACGCCCTGTTTCGGTCCGCCGGGGCAATAGGCGCATGGCTCATCTTGCGGACACGGGTATGGCTCCGTCATCACCGCAACAACAGTGACACCTGATATTGTCCGTGAGGGTTTTCTTCGCAGAAGAGCGAGAAGCTTGCGTCTTTCTTCACGTTTGAGAACACGAATTATTTCAGAGTTAGAGGGTATTCTATCAAGATGATGCTTATACGCTGCTCGTGCTTTCTCACGGCTCAGATCGCTTGATGTGGGAGACGATATTTCCATGAGATTCTTGATTATCTCTTCTAAAGGCTTCTCTTCGTCCAAGTTCACGACAGCCACTCCAGATTAGCATTACACACTAAAATAAACAGCACAGGTCCCATCATTATTCCTTGGAATAGACAACTTTGCCATCGACGATGACCATTTCAACGGCGAGGTTCCGTATCTTGTCCGCTGGTACTCCCATAGGATCATCCGAAAGAATCGTAAGATCCGCAAGCTTTCCTGGTTCAATTGTGCCTTTTTTCTTCTCGTCGAAAGAAGCATAGGCAGCATTCACAGTATATGTCTTCAAGGCCTCTTCCACAGCGAGGACTTCTTCTGCTTTGTCTTTTCTTGCCACGGCCGCCCAAATGCCCAAGATGGGACTGATCTGTTCAACTGGGCAGTCTGAGCCTGAAGCAACGACCACACCTTTCTTCAGAAGCGTTCTAAATGGGTAGGCCCAACGTGCTCTTTCAGACCCGACTCGGTCGGTAGTCCAAAAGTCAGAAATGACAAAGTGCGGTTGCACAGAAGCCACCAATCCAAGGCGTTTCATATCGTCGATCAGTTTTGGATTCAGAATGGAGCAGTGTTCAATTCGGTGTCTGTGATTTCGTCGCGGCACTTTTTTCAACGCTTTTCGGTAGGCATCGAGAACATTTTCCACCGCGCGATCTCCTATTGCGTGAACACCCAGCTGCAGCCCAGCACTATGAGCTTTCATAATCATTTGGTTAAGCTTCTTTCGTGTGTAAAGCATTAACCCTCGTGTTTTGTGGTCGTCAGAATACGCTTTGTTAAGCGCGGCTGTGCGCGCCCCCAGAGATCCGTCGACCAAAATCTTGATGAAGCCCACTTTGAGCATGTCGTTTCCAAATCCCGGAAGTAATCCCAAACTGACCAATTCATCCAAATGCTCCACTGGGATGCCAAGGTAGACTCTCAACGGAAGCTTTATTTCCGTGCATAGTCGTTGCAGGATTCGAACTTCTTCGGCAGAACTTACTAGCCAATGAACTCCTGTGAGTCCGGCTTCCACAGCCTTGTTGCAGGCGAGGCGGCAAGCGTTTTCGATTGTTTCTTTGCTGGGTTTTGGAACGACTTTCCAAACGAGGTCTCTGGCGTTGTCTCGGAGGACGCCGTTGGGCTCGCCTGTAGCAGAGTCTAAGTCCACTTTTCCTCCTTTGATCTTCGTCTTCTTTGTTATTCTTGCCATTTGCAGGGCTTTGCTGTTGGCGACTGAAAGGTGTCCACAAACACGGTTGAGAAAGACAGGTTTGTCGGAAATCGCGTCGTCTAAGTCCCAGCGGGTTGGGCAACGTTTTTCTGCGAATTTCTCTTGATCCCATCTTCCACCCAAGATCCAGTTTAGCTGAGGATTTCTGTCGGCGTGTTCACGGATTTTGCGTTGCATTTCTCCTATCGATTTCGTGTTTCTCAGGTTCACTTCTTGCAAGAAAAAGCCGAATTCCAACATGTGGACGTGACAGTCAACAAGTCCTGGAACAACCGTGTGATGCTTACAGTCAATGAGTTTTGTGCTGTCAGATTTGTGTTTGAGGATTTCCTTGTTGGAGCCTACTTCGAGTATCTTGCCGTTTTGAAGCAATATTGCTTCCGCTTTGGGCTGTTTGGGGTTTAAGGTGATGACGTTTGAATTGAAAAGTACGATATTGGACTCTGGCATATGGAAGAATATTGGAAAGACAAAATAAAAGCTTAGACCCAGTTTTGCCCAGGCTTTCTTTGAAGAACAACCCTTTTCTCGTAGTTGCGTTTGTTTCTGAACCTTGGACCAGGGCTCTTTTTCGGCGTAGCCTGTATTTTTGGAGTCTGAGACCTGACTTTTCCTGCTTTTGAGAGTGAACCGTGAGTCGGCATTATTTTTGCACCGTTTTTACGTAGAAGGTTACAGTAACTCTTAAACATTTCCGCATAACATTCAGTTAGGATGAAAGCGGGGGTCGCCGAGCCTGGTCAAAGGCGTAGAGTTGCAAAAAGCGACGCGGACGCTTCAGGAGCCTATCCCGCAGGGGTTCGTGGGTTCAAATCCCACCCCCCGCACTTTACAGGAACCCCAGAACTTTCTATCATACCTTTTAACCAAGACAACTTTAGAAAGGGGAACCATCAAACGCAGAATCAGAGCCCTAAAGAGTTTAGCTATCCATGTGGACTTGTTTGAATCAGATTCTGTGGTGGAGTTTCTTAACAAGTGCACTTGGAAGAATGGAACCAAAAACATCGTCTTGTTGGCTTACCGTGATTGGCTCAGAATGTACGGTCTTCCAGAACTGAAATTGCGTAAGTTCCATGTGGTTCAACAATTGCCTTTCATTCCTTTGGAATCAGAACTTGACGCTTTGATTAGCGGGTCAAGGTTCAGATTAGCATGTTTTCTTGAGTTGTTGAAAGAAACGGGTATACGACCAATCGAAGCATGGCGTTTGGAATGGAAAGATTTTGATGTTGTGCAAAAGACTGTCAATGTTAGAACTGCCAAGCATGGTAACCCCAGAATATTACCCGTAACTGAAAGATTTCTTAACATGCTTGGGGGCTTTGGGAAAAGGGACGTTTTTGTTTTCAGTCCGTCGGGAAGTTCCGATAGGTTCAGCATCGAACTTGACCATTTCACTCGAAACTTCACCAAACAGCGTAAACGATTAGCTGACAAATTGAAAAGTCCACGATTGGGGCAGATTAGCCTTTACACATTTAGGCATTGGAAAGCTACAATGACGTACTTGAAGACGAGAGACATATTCTTTGTCAAAGAAATGTTGGGTCATACCCGAATAGAGAACACTTTGAAATATGTCACGTTGCAAACGCAGTAAGCATTGACCAAGGCAACTATTCATACAAGGTTGCTAGGTCAATTGAAGAGGCTACGGCGTTAATCGAATCTGGCTTCGAGTATGTCACCGAGATTGACGGGTTAAGACTTTTCAGAAAACGCAAATGAGCAACTTCCACAAAACAAATTCTGCCGTCAAAACAGCCTCAACACCGCTGAAAATAGCAGGACAATATGATTAAAAAGATAGAGCGAGCGCGCGCTAGCTCGTTTTTTGGGTTTTTTGGCTGTTTTGAGTGTGAGAAGTCTCTGAACGCTTGTTTTTTCGTTGCGAGAGCTTATTCTTGAGTGCTGTAATCTGTCTGTAATCTGTTTTCTTTGAGATTAATCCCTGAAAGGACTTCATTGCTTAGGTCTTTCAAAATCTCCCCTAACAACCTCT
>JBGOYH010000207.1:0-3720 GCA_041479575.1 Bathyarchaeia archaeon | reverse complement strand
CCTTTTTTCTGAGGAACTGAGCCCGTTGGGGCTACCGTGATAATCAGTTTTTCCATCGTTCTTCGCCCTTACACTTCACTATTAGGACAGAGATGTTATTTGTGATTGTAATATGAAGTTAAAAAGGAAAATGTCAATCTAACATTTTCTTTTCCTCTTTGATCAAAACTCTCTTTTTTCTCATCTCGCTATTCAATTTCTCAAACAATCCTTCGTTCATTCCCAGTTTCTCAGGTGGAATCACACCTTTGTCCTCTATTGCTCTTCGCGCCAACAATTGGGCCACAACAGAAGCCGTGTATGCTGTTGTTCTCGCCATAGATGTAACTTGGTTTTCCTTGTCATAGTGGTCAAGCACACGATAAACATATTCAATCCGCTTGCCACCTTTCGATCCGCTGACTTTGATAAGCATGACCACAATGTCGGGAATTCCCGGTCTTTTCAGTTTCCTTTCGAACAATTTTGCAGTCACTTCTCTCGGCTCGACTTTTGTTCCCGCAACTTCCACTGTTTCCGAATCAAAGAAGCCTAAAGCTTTGAGCAACTTTATCTTCTCGGTATGCCCTGGGTATCTCAGTGTTTTTTCCCACATTTCTTTGGCTTTTACCGTGTAAAGTAGTGTTCTCAAGCCATCAGTATAGAAAGCCTCTAACTTGCCGACACCAGGAAAATCTATCTCTTCGAGCCCACTCATGGCTTCTGCTTGAACTACCTTGCCATCCTTCACTATGCTTACTTTTCGAGAGTACATGTCTATGAGGTCTTTTACAGACCACGTTATCACATAACCCAACGGGGGCACAGACTTTTCTGGAAGCCCTCCGTTCAGCATATGAGCCTTCTCCACCTCGTCGAGCTTGCTGACCCCACGGCCCACCAGCATGCTGCAGAGCCCCGGGCTCATTCCGCAATCTGGGACGATGCTGACACCTGCTTCTAGAGCAACGTTATTCAGCGTCATGACATCTTCAGGCATGTAGGAAACGTCAACCATGTCCACCTTTGCTGCAATGGAAGCCTTGCACGCTTGGTATCCTAACTCGCCAGGCAATGCGCCTACGGCTACGTCAAAACTCTTCAATTTAGATGAGAGTTCTGAGCGGTTCGTTGCGTTCGCTTGAGCCCAACTGACATTTTTCAAACCGATCCGCGATGCTGCCTCTCTAGCGCGATTCTTATCTACATCAGCAATCACGACCTCAGCGGAGGGCAGACTTCCAGCCACGTCTTTGGCTATGACTGAGCCTATATTACCGCAACCTAACACGATTATCTTCACATCAATACCCGAATTCAATTATGAGCTGACGTGTTTAAAACTTACCCATAGCATGCGTTAAGGCTTTAACCTAGGAGTTAGAAACAAAAAGACTTCAGTGATGGAATTGAAGCTAGAATTTTTGACTCGTGACCAAATTGAGAGGATACACACTTCCAGCTTGAAAATCCTGGAAGAAGTCGGTGTTCTGATTCATGGGAATGATTTTTTGAAGTTTCTGGCTCGTAATGGCGTGGACGTTGAATATGATGAAAAAAGAGCCAAAATGCCGTCCAGTTTGATTGAAGAATGCATTAGAAAGACACCTAAACACGTAACATTTTACGCGAGAACCAAAATACAATATTTCTCTTGAGGAGGGGAAGATTTACAGCCACCCTGTGGGGGGAGCCGCCAACGTAATTGACATCGATTCGGGCAATATACGACCTTCCACACTGAAAGATGTCGAGGACCTAACCAAAATCGCAGATTATCTTCCAAATATTCACACTCAAACCATGATTGTCTACCACAGCAATGTTCCAGCACGTCTAAGAGACATATACGCTGTTGAAGCAATAATTCGGAACACTGGCAAAAACTTCGATGCGACACCGTTCACTGATGTGCTCAGAAGTTATTCAATGTAACACCTGATCTGACTACATTTGGGAAAGGAATGGCAAATGGTTTTCCAGTTGCTGCTGTCTGTGGGGAGAAGGATATCATGGAGAGATTCAGACCCACAGGAAAGGTGGATTATGGAGGAACCTTCAATGGAAACCCCATCAGCATGGCTGCAACCCTGGCGACAATCAGGAAACTAGAAAACGGCGGCGTCTACCATAAGCTGTTCCATCTTGGAGAACACATCAGAAACCAACTTAACGAAGTTATCTTTGAACTCAAGCTTAGAGCGCAGGCTGTTGGCTTCGGGTCCGTATTCCAACTTCTCTTCACGGAAAAGAAAATCCGCAACTATAGAGACGCATTAACATCTAATGCCGAAGAATTCAAGAAATTCCACCGAGAACTGATGAACAAGGGAATATTCATCCTTCCACATGCTTACAAAAGATGCCACCTCTCCGCCGCTCACACCGATGAAGACGTACAATACACGATTGAAACTGTGAGAGATACCCTAAAAAAAGTCAAAGACGAAGCCGCGAAATAGGACGAAAGACCGCGCGCGTCTTGTAATCGTAGAAAGAATTTTCATTATTCCTGGATTCGGAAATCTCCCCGTGTCATCTGCACGTATGTTTGATGTGCCTGTGGTTGTTGCTTGTACAACGTTTGTTGCACTGGTTTTGTCCTCACAAACCTCGTAATAGACATTCTATATGGGTACATCGATCCAAGAATAAAGCTGCGCCAGAGGGCGCGCTAGTTTTCGCGCTTGGGAGGAGACAATGTCGGTAGATCTCACACATTCTTTGTCACCAATTGTCAACGTATTCAGTTGCCATAACCACGCTTTGGAAGCCATTTGAGGCCCCTTATCCTAAACAGTCTGAAGAATAGCTTTTAACTAGTGAAATGGCGCCGGAGAAGGGATTTCAGCATCAATTCATCGGCAAAGAAGACTTTGCATTTGTGGGAGAAAGTCGGAGTCCGTCACGGACGTGGTTAGTGTATCATGGAGAAGGAACGGGTCGGCGCACATCATCGGAAAGAGAAAGGAGATATTGCAGGCCGTGTTTTTAGCCAAATCGGAGGTTTTGTATTCGACTGTTGTATGTAGATGATCCCCAGTAGTATCTGCCGTATGTCTTGTCAGTAATTCTGTTGTATGTAGCCGACGTATAGTAGTAAACCGTCCATGTAGTGCCTGTAAGTGTGGTGGCTCCAAGCTGCTCCGTCGTGAAGGCTGCAGCCTGCGTCCAGCCTCCGCCTCCTATGTCCATGTAAACACGCACGACCAGAGAGTCTGTTGCCTGCAAACTTCTTTGAGTCACCGAGACGGTGTTGCTTTGCATGCCATAGCCGCTTGACCTTGACACCTGCGCTTTAGGCGTTCCAGTCTGGCCGTCCAGGGTTATTTCTTGTTCGGCGCCGTTTGAGTGCCTGACCCATGCCCTTATTCCCCACGTGACAGGCTCCTGCCCGTTTGCATTTGCGCTCTGATAAAGACTGCTGGTCGTTCTCGTAGCATTAAGCAAGTATGCATTCAGGCCGTTGACGGTCTTGGTGTCGCTGCGCATGTAGCGACCATAATAGACGCTCACGGAACCGCTTGAATCAGCGTGGTCTATAGGCTGAGCCGTGCTGTTTCCCAGATTGGTGTCCGCAAGTGTGAGAGGCGTTGTTCCAGTCTGCAACGCTTGGAACGTCAACGTCGCGATGGTCATTGAACCGTTGAAGGACGGTGCAGGATAGTTGGCTGCTTGCGCTACCCAGAGTCTAGCGTGTGTGGCGTTGTAACCAGCTTCCAAACCTTCACCGTAGTTATG
>JBGOYH010000206.1:0-3740 GCA_041479575.1 Bathyarchaeia archaeon | reverse complement strand
TGTACCGAATTTTCCGACGTTGAGCTGGATTTCGCCTCTGAAGCTCGTGACGTAACCGTTTTCGATTCTTACTGTGTCGTTTACGTTTACCATTTCAATCTGGTCGTTCCAGAGAGTCAGCTTTACCGTCCCTGTTTCGTCGGTTACTATGACTGTTGCAACACGGTATGTTTGGTCTTTGAACCTGGACATGACTTCGCGTGGATCAGATTTCTCAGTCACTGTGGCTTTTACGTTGACACGTTTCATTCCATCGCGCAATTCTTTTATTTTCACGCTCATCTTCTCAGCTCAGGTAACTCTTTCCGCTAGGGCGAATTTTTCGCTTACTGATCTGATTCTGACTTTGATGCGTTCTCCAATTTTGCAGCCGGGCACAAAAATGAGGTAGCCTTCTATTCTGGCTATTCCGTCGCCTCTGCTTCCTATGTCGTCTATGACAACTTCTATCTCTTGATTTTCTTTCACTGGTCTCGTCTGCAAGAACGGTCTGCTTGGACGATACCTGCTTTGACTTCCGAACCTTCTTGGCTTTCTCGGTGCGTTTTTGGTTTTATCTGGTAGCCTTCTTGGCATGTTGTGTTTTCGTCCTATTCGCCGAACCAGTCTTTCTCGCAAAAACCCATTGTGCCGAAGTTGACACTTGAGCCTCGGTTAAGACTGATTTACTTGCAGAAAAGCCCTTCAACAATATAAGTTTTGCCTACTATTCATAGCGTAACGCTTCGAAAGAGTTCAGTTTGGAAGCTTTTCTTGCTGGATGCAGGCCGAAGATTATTTAAGTGAAGGAGGGTTGATTTTCCGCTTCCTGAAGGTCCGAAGATCGTCAAAAACTCGCCTTCCTTGACCTGGAAATTTGCTCCGGACAAAGCGGGGACAACAACTTTTCCCATGTGATAGCTCTTTTTTACATTTTGGGCTTCAAGGACCGCTGCCATCGCAAACGCTAGCTTTTAGAAACAAAAAGTGCATGTGTCCTTCTCTCACAAATTCGCTTGCCTCAGAATCATATCCCGAAAAGGAAGGACCCGATTATCAGGTCAATCACGTAAGCTGTCGCTCCTATGAGAAAGCTTTTCGTCCATGAGACTCCTGCTAGCATGCGAACAGCAACTGAACAAAGCACAGCTGTCCAGATTTGTATGGCTATCCATCCATATCTTCCGATTATATCGACAAGTACGGTCTGATCGGCAATCTTGTTATATGCAGTGTCAGCAGCTGCTTCTCCCCTGAAACCTGTAATCAGCTCAAATGGATAGCTGACGTTGGATACGGTGGCCGTCGCAATAGCGTTCACAATGGCCAGCACGACCATTGTTATGAGAGTTGTTCCGATAACCACCAACATAATCTTCCAGACAAGTTTCCCCCCGAAGCTCTTGGACATAAAATAGATCAGACCGGCAAGAATGACCCATGTTATCGTAAATTGCATAACACCTGCAAAAGCAACGTTAAGCAGATAACCTGTGCCATAAATGTCTATCCCTGACAAGGATGGCCCATGGAAGAACAGACCGTCAACCAGCACTGTAAGGTTTGAGCTTTCCTCCCACGTAAATTCCAGTCTCAAACCCGTAATGCTGCCCCAATCGGCGCTAGGGCTTTTGGCAGACCAACCTTCAGAAGCAAGCGAGATCGTTTCATTGCTCCAAGCGTTATAGGCTGAGTCTGCAAAATCGTCCATCAAACTCTTGTAGAAGTTGTTTGAGGAGTTGGCAGAAAAAAGTTGAATAGTAACGTTGACGGGTTTCGCCGTCGGGCTTGTCCACTTGACGCGGAAAGACAGCTTGTCATAGCCATTCGGGTTTGAACAATTGACTGTGCCTATGCTCTCCAGATCCATCCATACTTGAGTACTGCCTGTAGCCGAGAACGCTACGCTTGCGTTTCCATAATATTGCGCGCTCAGGTAATTGCTTCCATTGATGACGTCGCTGCTTTCTGAGACTTGGGCATTCGATCTCCACAACGTGCTGTTTTGCGTCCATTCGTCTTGTGTCACACCGTTGGGCACCATTTGTTCGACATACACTTTAGAAGCGCTCAGGTAAGCGTAACCTACGTTGGCGACAAGATAAAGAACTATTATGAGAATCGGCGCTATGATAGTCGGGTTTTCAGCCATCTTCTTGAACGCTTTATGGGGCGCATAAATGATTTCAAGTATGTTCGGTATACGCAACTTATTAAACTCCGCACTTAAGTTGTATCAGGGTTATTAATGGTTTTCTACATTCCAGCTTTCAATCTTCTATATGTCGTATAATCCACAAATTCCAAGAAGGGATTGTCTGCTTGATACTTGACTGTAAGCTTCTGGTTCTGCCGCTTTTCAAGAATCTGACCTGTGACAATGAGCGAGTAAGCGTCGCTTCCCGCGCCTGAACCGTAGCTTGCAACCAAGATCCGCTCATTCGGTTTAGCAATGTCCAAAACGGCAGCCAAACCTACCGGTGAAGCACCAGAATAGGTGTTGCCGAACTTGGCCACCTGAAGCATAGGCAGATACTGTTCTTCCTTGAAACCCAGCTCTTTCGCAATGCGCACTGGAAACTGAACGTTAGGTTGATGAGCCACAAAATGGTTCACATCACCGACCTTCAGGCTTAATCTTTCCATCAGCTTCTTGGATGACTTTCTGACGTGCTTGAAGTATGCCGGGTCTCCAGTAAATCTGCCTCCATGCATCGGGTAAGGTTCACCATCTCTTCGCCAGAAGTCAGGTGTGTCAGAAGTGCAGGAGTACCATCCTTCAATCTCAGCGATCACATCGCATTTTCCGAATATGAAGGAGGCTGCACCATATCCGACAAACAAGTCCAGTTCTCCGCCTGGGCAGTCTCTCGGTGCGGCTTGCGAGTTGTCGGTGCCTGTGACCATGGCATATTTGATGTTCGACTTGGGATAGTTGACAAGAGAAGCCGCATCTTTGAACATGCTTGTGGCCGCTTTGCACGCGAACTCCGTGTCTATTGCGTCGACTCCTTGCACATCCTCGTCTTCTTCTCCGAGTTTGAGCACCTGCGCAACCTTTGACGCTATGGGTTTGACGGCGTACGGGTTTGACTCTGAACCCACATAGATCTTGCCGATTTGTGTGCTGTCAACCCCAGAATGTATCAGCGCCAGCTTTCCAGCTTCAACCGCAGCCGTGACAGAGTCTTCATCTATGAATGGGACTGAACGTTCAATGTTTCCTTCCTTGATTCTGAATCTTGAAGCATAGACTCCATAGCCAACGATGCCCGGCGAATCGTACTCTTTCTTTGGTTTGGCACACTTGTACTCTTGGTGGGGATAGTATTCGTCGGCAAAAGTGAACGTGAGAGAGATTGTGGGAATGACATCGCTTTTGTCTACTGAATAGCGTCTTCGAAACCTCGGCACAACACTTCTTCCTTCAAGAGATGCAAAATCAACGTCTTCATTATATTTTGGCATCCGGTCTGTGACTCTTCCAGGAACCCGTATCTTCCCGTCATGGAATGAAACTATTCCGTATATGTAGTTTCCAAGTTTTATGAACTTGTTTGTAGGTTCATTGACGAGCGTGCATACTTCCAAAGTTCCCTTTTCGTAGAAAAGGTCGGTTTCTGCCATTTTCCCGTAGCTTTTTCTTCCACAGTTCCCGCAGTAGTCTCTGATTTCGAAGTATTCTTTCCCGCAAATGAGGCAACGGTTGCCTCTTAACCTGTCGCCAAGGTATGAAACTCTTCTTTCTATCGGTTCACTGC
>JBGOYH010000205.1:0-3749 GCA_041479575.1 Bathyarchaeia archaeon | reverse complement strand
GTGAAATATTGAACAAGTTCAATAAAACTGAACATATAAATAGCTCACTGAACAATGATCTTATCATGGTCAGGAGCATATTCACAGGAAAATCCAGCAGAGTAGTCCGCGTTCTACTGTCAAAGCCTTCAGAAACGTGGAGAACCCGAGAACTGGCATCGGAAGCCAAAGTCAGTTTGGGCATGGTCTCCATAGTCACAAATAGGCTAATCGACATGGGTTTCCTGGTTAGAGATAGATCATTGCGCCTGAAGCTGCGTAAGGAGGAAGAACTACTCAGAAGATGGGCATCGTCTTACGACCCGAATCTTTGGCCACACAAGACGTACTACGTTCAAGGTACAATATATGAAATAGGGAGGGCGCTGGCAAAGACAGCCGTGCGATACGGTCTGGAATATGCGTTTACCGGACCATTCGCGACAGACCTTCTCACGCAGTACATTAGACCTGCAGAGATTCACATGTACCTCACGAATGAAGACGATTTGAAAAAAGTCGTAGATGATCTAAATCTTGAAATTGCTGAAATCGGTGGAAATGTAATTTTTCTAATAGTCGAAGATGAGTCAGTTCTTTACGGAGTTAGAAATACGACAGATGACAGGGTTGGTACGGTCTGCGTGGTTTCGGATGTTCAGCTGGTCTTAGATTTATTCAACCTCACAGATAGAACGAGAGAAGCGGCAGAACGGCTCTTGACTAAGGAGCTTGAAAGAAAGACTCGAGGAATGGATATAATTGAACTTGCCACGCGGTTTTTCGAGCAAAAAGGACTAATCGCTGAGAAGGCGCGATCGACAGGCTCTGCACAGCAACCTGATATCATCCTTTTTGACCCAAAGACTGAGGAATACATTTTGGTCGAATGTAAGAACACGACCGCAAAACTCGAAGCTGTGGATCGGTTGAAAAAGGCAATTTCCTCTTTCCCCAAGAAAGCAAAAGGTGTTATAGTCGCTCCACGCATAACTGACGCGGCAATGAAGGAATTGGAAAAGGCACAACTAGCATTTGAATCCGTAGAGGCGATCGAACGTGGTCTACACAAGGGCACAAGTCGAAACGTCATACAAAGCATTGAATGAAATTAGTGAGACGTTCAATCGCAACAAAAACCTACGGCAAAAATATGTTCTTACAGGCGGGTGGGCGCCGTACTTCATTACGTTGGGCAGATTTGAGCATACGGGTTCCAGAGATGTCGATCTTGTTCTTTCCCTGGAACTAATGAAAACATATGCGAGAATCGAACGACTAATGGTCGAAAAGCTAGGATACGTGAAAACTGGACCTTTTGAATTTTCAAGGACTGATAAAGAAATCACCTACGAAGTTCATTTTCTCTGCGAACCAGAACATGTTCCTAATGACGTATCAACCTACAGAATACAACAGGGTCTATCTCCAGTCGTGATTAAAGGATGCTCGATTGCCTTCGAAGATAACTTCACCCAAAAACTTGGTGAGACAGAAATCCTAGTCTCCGGGCCAATCGCATCGATCGCACTGAAAGCCCACGCGTTTGACAATGACGGCAACAGAATCAAAGATCCCTACGACATTTACTCTATCTTTGTTTCAGTCCAGAAAATTGATCAGCTTCTGTCATCTTGGGCATCAAAAAATCCTTTCGTAGCTGAGTCCATAGAATTATTGCAGACCTCATTTGCATCTGAAACTTCTGCCGGACCGACAAGCGCTGCAGAATACCTCATTGCTGCTCCGTCAGAAAGGGGTGAATATGCAGCGACGGTCTTCACCTCAGTAAATAGTATTCTGAAGAAGATTGCCTCAGGCAAACATTGATGTGATAACGGACCAGCATTCAAATTCGATATCGATTCACGTATTTCGTCAGGAAAAAAGGGGAGCTACGGGAGATGTCGCCACTCAGTTGCCAATCCAGCCTAGACTACGGGCCCCTAGCACGAGATTACTCTGCTCTTGCAATATAAACGCTGATGTGAAAGGGAAAATCATCAGTACACTGCTGAAGCTCAATAGCAACAGATTGGAAGAGCAAACAGCCTTGTTCTACTTGCAGTGCATGGACTTCGGTTCAGAAGAATATCATTGCGCAATAGCAAAAACTCTTGATGAAGCAGCAAAGCTCATCGAGCAGGGCTTTGACTACATCTGCGATGTCGACGGAGTAAAGCTGTTCAGAAAGCGCAAGTAGCTCTAAGCTTCTCCTTTTTCCTTTGCAGTCCGATTTCTCATAGTTTGACAAGATTTAAGATGTCAAAACATCAGACTCGATATTTGTGAGAAAATGAAATCCGTCGTTGTTGTTTTCCTTGTTGGTATTCTGATAGGGGGTTTGGCGTGTTATGGTTATTTCCAATTTCGTAACCAGCCTTCTAAGAGAGAAAGAGCCTACAACTATCTTGAGAGTTCCTACAATTCAACACTTGGCTTATGCTATGAACATCCTGATTCAAACTTCTATTGGGTCGGGCATGACAACATTCTAGCATCTTATGTTTTGCAACAGTGGAATACAACAATTTCAGACAACATAACAGCCACAATCAGAAGAATTTCCAACGAATACAACTTGAGTGTTTCAGAGTCGGGTTTTCCTTTGGACAACAAGCTTGAAGCTCTGCTGGGCTATGATGTGTACTTTTTCTTCAAAGGCACAGAAACAATTGCTCTCAACAACTCCTACTATGGTTCCATTCTCATGACTGAGGGAACCAATATTAACACTAACCTAGGTTTCACAAACTATACAGATCTGCTGTGCTATGCTTCACTCGTAGAATGGAGAAGACAAAACGACTCAGGAGCTGACTACTATTTCGAAATGGCAAAGGCATCGTGGGATAGAGATGGGAAAGGATTCAGGGATGTTGTATTCTATGACAATCATACCTATGCGACTTATAAGCTGGGTCTCTTCTATTGCACGAGTCGAATTCTAAACAGAGATTTTGACTTCAAGAAAGAACTCATTGATAGGGTGTGGTTCTGTCAAAATGATAATGGTGGTTTCATGACAGACTACTACGGCAACGATACGTTTCCGAGTTGGACAGCAACGAACACAGAAACAACTTCAATTATTCTATTGGCAGACATTCTGCCTTATGCATAGCTTAGTCTTCAGACTTGCAGACTGGCGTCCTAAATCATGTGCTGAAAGTGTCAAAACAGGGATTTTCCAACATAGATATTATATGGAGATTTTCGTGTTTTGACAAATGTAAGCACTAGCTGTCTCTAAACTACGTCGGATTCTTCACTTTCGTCTTCCGTCTTTTTCATGCCAAGTTCTCTTGCTTTCAACAGCCCTTCTATCAACGCCATCTCTAGTTCTATAACAGAAACGTTCCCATATTCTTCTACCATTTTTCCAATTAGCTCCAGCACTTCTTGTTTCATTTTCTCCATTCGGTCCAAGTCTAGTTCAACAGTCATCGTTGTCAACGTTTTCACCCCCTCTACGGTCAAGCTTCATTTTCTCTCTGCATTCTTTGTTAATCTTCTTTGCTATCGACGGTGAGAGACTGCTATTAGAAAGCGTTTGAGACAGAGTTCTAATGTAGGCTTTCATAGAGAGACAACACTGAAACAAATGAGAAGAGAAAAGAGACAGGACGTTCTCTGTTAAATCGAAGTGGGCGGGTTGAATGTTGGAGCTTGGGTTCTGATTCCCCTTCCTTTGTCTGGGCAATACTTGACCTGTCCAAGTTGCAGCAGGCAAGTTCCCTCAGTTTCAGTCTACTGTAATTTTTGCGGGG
>JBGOYH010000204.1:0-3776 GCA_041479575.1 Bathyarchaeia archaeon | reverse complement strand
CCTTTTATGATTTGGGGACAGTTTTGGACTTCGCATTTGTTCCTGAATCCCTTGCGGCAACCAGCCTTCTCGAACCCGCAGAAGTTTGCAGAACGGAATTAAAACCATTTTTAACCATTTTCGGAACACGCATGCGCGCTACACATTCATGCTTGAGGAAGGCGCTGAAAAGCCAGAGTATGCCTTTGCGCATGTCTGGCCTGGAGGCGTTTATCTATCAGAGCCTGCACATCGACCGTTGAAGTAGGTCAATGATACTGTTGCGTTTATTTCTGGTTTCACAAAAGTCGTTGCATGCCCGTCTCATAGGTTGACATGTTGCTCGCAAGTCAGAATGTCTCCTATGCGTTTATGTCCCATCATCGTGATTAGGAAAATCTAATATGCTTCGGGGATTTTAATGAGCATGGAGGTTCAGGATACTGTGTCCAAAAATAGTCGTGCCAACTCAGGAACATTATGTGTCTGGGCCGGTGAAGAGAAGGATTTCCTGGGTGGAGGAACTCAGATTCCCATAGTCAGAAGCGTAGCTTTCGGCTATCGAGATGTGGATCATTGGCTGGAAGTTGCCCAAGGAAGAAAGCCGGGATATATTTACAGTCGAAACACCAATCCAACAGTCAGAGCTTTTGAGGAGAAAGTGAGACAGCTTGAAGGCTCAGAGGCAGCAACAAGTTTTTCCACTGGGATGTCTGCCATTAGTAATACGCTTTTCACGCTTCTTTCCCCAGGCTCCCGTATTGTTTCTGTTAAGGATCTTTATGGTGGTACGAGTAAGTTGTTCATCGAATTTTTGCCACGCTTTCAGATTGATGTGTCCTTGTGCGATACCACAAACTACCAAAAGATCGAGGTTGAGACTGCTAAGGGGTGCAGAATTCTCTATCTAGAAAGTCCCACAAATCCTATGCTTAAAATCCTAGACATTTCGCGCCTAGCTGAAGCTGCACATAAGGTCGGCGCACTTGTAATTGTTGATAACACTCTTGCAACTTCTATCAATCAGAGACCTCTTGACCTCGGTGCAGATTTGGTGATATACAGCGCTACGAAGTTTCTTTGCGGTCACGCCGACGCCATGGGCGGCGTGGTCTGCGGTCCCGCAAATCTCGTCACGCAAATCTATCACTACCGTGAAATTAATGGTGCAGCGTTGGACCCTGCGGCTGCCTATCTTCTTCTGCGGGGCATGAAAACACTGCACCTGCGCATACGTCAGCAAAACGAGAGCGCGCTACAGATCGCTCGTTTCCTACAGTCACACCCCTTTGTTGCACGAGTTTTCTACCCTGGCTTGGAATCTCACGAAAATCACGATATCGCGCGACGGCAAATGAGCGGCTTTGGGGGTGTCCTAAGTTTTGCATTAAAAGGAGGATTCGACACCGTTCGGGCTTTCTTGCCGCGCCTGCGCTTTGCTCACCTTGCCGCAAACCTAGGTGCCGTTGAAACAGTGGCAGGTCCTCCTGCAACGACAAGCCATGTAGAGTGTACGCAAGAGGAGCGTGAGGCTTTGGGAATTCCGGAAAGTCTAATCCGCTACTCAGTAGGCATTGAAGATACAAATGATTTGATCGACGATCTCAAGCAAGCACTTGACTCTGTCGCATATCAACAAAAATGACTCGCGCCTAGGCTGTTTCAAGTGTCGCGCATGCCTGTTCCTAAATTAGTTTGCGAAGTACCGTATGCTTCTGGATCTGCCTGGTTTGTGCGTGTTTATGGCGGCTTGGGCTGTGAAGAGCATGATGAGCAGGCAGAGCTGAGCGTGGAACGTTATTCTGGCCAGTCCTCTCAGGTTGTGGAGGGTTAAGCCTGCGAGGTTCTTGAGTCTGCTGAAGACTCGTTCGACCGCGACGCGCTTCCTGTAGGCTCGTCTGAGTTCTTGAGGGCCGTGACTCTTGAATTTCCTGTCGATTCTGAGAATGCCTTTGACGCCTTTCTGCTGGTTTCTCGGGTACGGAATGACAGGCACCGTTCCTTGCTTAAGGGCCACGTCTCGCAGCCTCTGGGAACTGTACTGTGGATCTGCCACTAGCCTCTCAGGCTTCACATGGCATGAAGCCTTCTCAAACAGCTTCAAAGAATGCTTCTTCTCGTTCTCGTTTGCCGGAGCCACTGTCATGGCTATGGGCATCTCGCTTCGACAGTCCACCGTCAAGTGAAGCCTGTAGCCCAGGTCTCTCGTCTTGACCGCTCTTCCAACCCTCGATTCAGGGTCGCTGTAGCCTGTACGATTGTCAAGGTTTCGACGGCTACACGCCTTGATGAACGTTGAATCCATGGCCACGGTTTCTCCTTTGATTCTTCTTTTCTCTACGAGCGTCTCGATGACGTGATCAACGATTCGCATAAGCCTTTCAGGCCCAACCCTACTCCTGAATCGAGACAGGACAGCTATGCCGTATGGAGGTTCATTTTCTTCTATGTCACAGATTCGCCTCAACCTCGGATCCTTCCACAGCTGCCTCACGAGCATCCTGTCGCTCGGAACGTGCCTCACCCTTCTGAGCAAATGAGCCTTGAAGACGCCAAGCGGTTTCCTCGGTGGTCTGCCGGCAGAGTCTTTCGGATGGTAAGCTTCATTAAGCACCTTCTCAGCAAATGATGTATCGACCTTGCCAAACAAGGTCTCAAGAGTCTCGTATCTCTTCATCTCTTCATGGATTACCCCCTGAAGAAAGAGATACGCGACTCACCTAATACGCTTAAAAACCGAATTTAGGAACACGCATGCGCGCTAATATCCAACAACTTTCCATGAAAATATCTGCTCGTTAGCCGATGCAACATTAGCCACAGAACTCGTGCGCAATTTCACAATAGGAAGGATGCATAAGGTTGGCACATAGCAAGCAAGAAGGTCGCCAAAATAATAATGTGAGAGTAGTATACATTTTGGAGCCTTTGTTCACTAGGTGAAGGAGGTAGAATGATGAAGACTCCACTAGTAACAGTGTTAACAACAACTTATAATCATTCGAAATTCATAGCTGATTGTATTAGGAGCGTTCTTGCTCAAACCTATGATAATTGGGAACAAGTCATAGTTGATGACGGTTCTACGGATAGTACTGAGGAAATAGTGAACGAGTTCGATGACGAAAGAATTGTCTATGTTAGACAGAAACATGTGGGTATTCATAGACTTTCAGAAACGTACAATCGCGGGTTGAAACTCGCTAAAGGCGACTTCATTGCGATACTGGAAGGGGACGACATGTACCCTAAGCGCAAGTTGGAATTGCAAATTGATAGTCTTGCAGACGGCACTATTCTCAGTTTTGGTAAGTACGCTATCGTAGATGCAAATCAAAATCATAAGTATTTAGGATATTATCCATTGAACACCAAGAAGTATATTGGAAAAGTAGATTGGCTAAGAAACTTACTTGTGTCAACTGACATCGTAAGCAATACTGTGATGATCAGAAAAGACGCTTTGGATAAGATTGGTGGCTTCATCCAACCTTCTGGTAGCAAATTTGTAGATTATTCTACATATTTGGAACTAACTCTGATAGGCAATTTCAAGTTCATAGACGAGATTTTAGGGATCTGGGTTAAGCATGGAGATAATTGGAGTGATAAGGATTTGGATAATTATGTATTTGATAACTACGGAATAGCATTCTGTAGAAAACATAACATTCCTGTAGATTGGAAAATCATTAGAGAGAAGATTGGGAGAGATTTATTTCATATTGCCAGACATCAGTTGTTAGATGGCAATAAAGAAAAAGCGATAAAGACTTTTGAGCAAGCTTTCATGATGT
>JBGOYH010000203.1:0-3817 GCA_041479575.1 Bathyarchaeia archaeon | reverse complement strand
TTTTCCAATAAGAAAATTCATGCATAGTAAAGAGAGACACACAATTTTACAATTAGTCACAAAACCTAAAATAAGTTGCCGAAAGTAAAAAATTATAAGCAAGTGGCACTTGTAGGAAATCTCACTATCAGAAAGAGGCACAAAGATTGGACAAATTCGATGGCTTACTCTTGCGGGTCATTGACAAAAAAATCAGATACATTTTCGGAGACATAAACGCAGGCGTCATCTACGACTATTTGAAAAAGAAAGGATGCGCCTTTCAAGAAATCCCCGCAAAGCCAAACACATTCTCAATGGCACTCAGAAACATGCTAGGCTCCGGAAGAGGACAGGTTCTCGGGGCCGCGCCGATCTTGGAAGAGGCGATCTTGGAAACCTTATGCGCCGAGTTGAAAATCAAGTTCGATAGGCAGAGCGCAACATCGTTTGGAGACCATATCAAGAAGCTCAAAAAGGTTTACAACAATGAAGGGAGACAACACTCAACCCCCCTTCAACAGCGGTTCATTGGAAGCACGCGCGAGAGAGCGGCAATACGCTCGTGCATATGATTGGGGGTCAGATAGTCATGCGGCTAGATTCAAGAGAAAAGTTTGCCGTGAAGCACTCAACTAAAGTAGATATGATACAGGTCTTGCACGTTGATGATGAAGCTGGTTTTTTGAGGGTTGCGAAACAATGTTTGGAATTGCAGGGCAGCTTCGAAGTGGACACTGCTTCTTCTGCTAATGTGGCCAAAGGAAAGATGAAGATGAAAAAATACGATGTGATTGTTTCAGACTACATGATGTCTGGAAAAGACGGTTTACAGTTTCTCAAAGAACTAAGACAGAAAGGTGACAAAATTCCTTTTGTCATATTTACTGGAAGAGGCAGAGAAGAAGTAGCTATTAAGGCATTGAACCTTGGTGCTGATGGATACTTCAACAAGCTAGGTGAGCCAGAAACAGTTTATGGCGAACTAGCACATGGTATGTGCCAAGCTTTGAAAATTACAAGAGCAGAAGAAGCGTTGAGAGAAAGCGAGGAACGCTACCGGCTTCTCTTTGAACAGAGCCCAATTGGCATTGGCATATTGTCACTTAACGGAGTCGTGGTTGATACCAATAGAGCTATGCAGACCATTACTGGATACTCTAAAGCAGAGCTTGAAAAGATCAACCTAACCGACTTATACGCAAATCCAAAACAGAGGAAGGAGTCAATTGAAGACCTCGGACGACATGCTGCTGCAATTGATCTCTTGATGCGATTGAAACACAAAGATGGCAATGTATATTATGCTAGTTTGACTGTGACGCGTATTCGTATTAGGGACAGAGATTTTCTCCAAACAACATTGCAAGAGGTCAGAGAACACAAACGAGCTGAAAAAGACTTGAGAAAACATTAGGAAACTCGAAGGTTCTCAATGACAAGTTGGGTGTTGTGGGTGAGCTGACCAAGAACAAGGATGACGTTCGAAACAAGCTTTCTATAGCTACAAACGATATTTCCCTAGCTAAGCAGAAGCTTGTTGTGACTGTGAAGTCTTGCAGTATTTAAACGCGTGCTTTGATCTCCTCTTTTGTATAACGGTCCCATTCAAGATAATCAGCAAGAACTGCGGGTAACGTTACGTCCTGGCGTGCAAGATATGCTAGGAACTCGAATGTTCATCCAAGATTTCGATGGTTTTCATCCCATAGTCTCCCTGAAAAAAGTGTCGGTATATCGGTACACTATTATTGTTATACTTATTATGATAATAACAACAACCAAGGAAAAAGCCTTTTTGCCCTGCGTTAACATTAACTCTTTTTTTCAGCAGGCATATTACGCCGCGCTTTGCTCCAGCCGAAGCTATAATGCCTCTGAATAACGCGAAAGGCGTCCATAGAGCAGCCCGGCACAACGCCCTGCTCTTTTCTACTGCTTTTCAGCGAGCAGGAATCCAAGCACGTTAGAATTGGTTGGTTGGGGTAAAGTCTTATCTTGTGTGTGTGGGATAAAACTTTACCCCAACAACAACTAACCTGCGGGAAAGCGGTCAGGGAGAACACTCTGCGGTTGAGGTCACGATTTGGTAGCTGCTCACAAGCCCTGCGGGGTTTCTAAAGCAGCTTTGAAGCTTGAGTAAATGTACTTTGGGGTTTGAACCAAGGCTCGTAACGGTATTTTAATTGTGAGAATATTTTGCTTCAGCAACTTGAACCCCGCAGGGTGAACGAGAACGACGGCAAGAAAACACTAGGGCAGGAAAACTGTTAGAATGATAAAATGTCACTCTATCCCTACCCTTCCCCTCAAGGGGAAGAGAATGAAAACAGAACCACCCTCTTCTCGGTTTCTTTCAGAAGCGTGGCTATTTTTTGTTCAGGTAACTGTTCAATGCTTTGAATCCTTTCTGCATCACGTTTGAATGGATTTTTCCCATGTCTATGAATGGGGAGAGGAGCACAAACGATAGTCTCTTGGGTCTGACGTTCCATCGATAACGCATTTTCGTCTTTCCATCTGTTGGCTCAAATGTCCATTCTCCAGTCCCTACGAAGTCGCCTACAAACTCTACTTCTATCGACTTGGCTTCCACTAACTTCGTTATCTTGCCAGAAAACCTAGTTGCGTGTTTGCCATGAACCGTTATGTCAAAAACTCCGCCCTCACGGTCGATTGGTATGTCCCCTCTTAGCTTTGACTCCCAATGAGGCATCCACCAATGCGTGACACCTGCTGCCTCGTTCAAAATAGCCTTATAGACTGTCATAGGCGAGCTATCTATGACTGCTTCATCTAAAGCATCAATTCTTGTCATAACAATCAATCGTTTCTTCCTGCTAAAGGATTTTTCTCCTTATGGGGGTAAAGTTTTATCCCAAACCCAAAGAACCTTTTAAAATATGCGGCAACTTGGGAGTGCTTCATAATTCCTTCAAAACTCGCTCATTGTTCCTCTGTTTTTCTAGCGTTGATAGCGGATGTTCTGGAGGCGCCATGAAGATTTCGGAATCTTCTTGCTTGGTTCTCAGATCGGTCGGGATTGTAATGGTGAATGTCGCGCCTTTTCCTACAGAGCTTTCCACTGAGATTGTGCCTCCATGCACTTCTATTATGCGTTTGCAGATTGCCAGTCCGAGACCCATTCCCTTAGCTTTGGTTGTGAAAAAGGGTGACCAGAGTTTTGTCATGATCTCGCTCGGAACTCCGACACCCGTGTCAGAGAAACTGACTGCAACACCTTCTTCCACTTTTACGCTCTCCACTGTGAGCGTTCCGCCGTTGGGCATCGCGTCAAACGCGTTTTCTACTAGTTTGGCGAAGGCGATTTTCATTTTTTCCTGATCACATTTGATTCTTTGTGCTTCTGGAGTCTTATCCAATATTCTAACGTTGCTTGGAACCTTCACATGGGACAAGACTTCACTCAGGATAGATCTTGTTTCGGTTTCGGATATGTCAAGCTTCATCTCCTCTGCGTATTTCAAGAGGTCATTTATGATTCTGTCCGAGTGAGCGATTGCCCTCTGAATGGTTTCAACCATTTCCTTTGCTTTGGCATCCATTTTTGCTTCCAACTTTGTTTTCAAGTAGTATGTGGCCCCACTGATTCCTGTCAGAGGATTTCGCAAATCGTGTCCAACCATCGCTGCCAACTGACCGATGGCTGCAAGATGCTCTGCTTTTCGCAATTTTAGCGTCTTATCCTCGATATCAGTCAACATTCCGTTTATCGACTTTGCCAGGCCTGTCAATTCGTCATTTCCATCGGTTGGAACACGTGTTTTAAGATCTCTGTTTCTTCCTATGCTACTCACAGCTCGGGTGAGCTTGACTA
>JBGOYH010000202.1:0-3855 GCA_041479575.1 Bathyarchaeia archaeon | reverse complement strand
TGCCATGATTACCATCATCACCAACCTTGTTCAACAGTTCCGTAAACCCCAAGTTCTCATCATGTAAACATTCTATGATTTTCCTATTCAAACAATGCGACATTGCTCTGTGAATATCATAATCCCAATCGTTGTTTCCTTGCACTCGGAGTCACACTAATCAAGAGTTCATGCCAGTCACTTATCCGTTTGGTGAAGAGTGTTTCACCTATGGATACACATGGATGTAATATATTTCCTATGTTATTATTGAGCTGAATAAGCTTGTTTTGTCTTTTTCCAGAGTTACAAACACACAACATTCGTCAGCGGCTTATAGAATGTCGGCTCATAAACGCTTTCGAATAGTTGTTGGCAGCTCTTTCCTCTCTTGTTCCAGTCATGTCCAAGTCATTAACGTAAATGAGGTGATGATACAGTTCATGCAATACTGTTCGTTTCGTCAATCCTCTTTAGCGCGCGCGCTGGACCTGATCGGGGATCCGCAGAAAGGACAAAAAGCAAACTCGCCTTCCGGCAGAGGCTTCGCGCAGTGTGGACATGGAATTGCACTTTTTGATATCATTGATGCCAATTGTCCCACGAACCTCAGATATACATGCGCGTAATATAGATATACGACGAAACCTATCGCGGCGATCACTATCCCGAGAATCCCGAGATTGAACGAGTTTTCAGCAAGCGAAATAGTTGAGAATCCTGCAACCGCCAATACAACGCCAACAATGCAGACTAAGAGACCGCCTCTTTCGTTTCGTTTCGCTTCCCTCATCACTTCTTGAAGAAGAGCAATCTTCGCTGCTTCGGACAACTTCAAAACCTCCAGTCCGACTATAGCAAATTTGAAAATTAAGTGTTTCGCATAAGGCGTGCTCTGCTGTGCGCGCAGTCAAATCAGGGGTTTGGGTTTTGGAGTAAAGTTTATCCCCTCCTCCTCAAAGGGAAAGGATGAACTAGTGGGTTTTGGCAACCCAGAGGAGCATATTCCAGTGTTGACCCACAGCATCGTATTCCGTTTTGAAGCCATTCATGACTTTCCGAGCCTCGTCTGCAAGTTCACTCTTGCTTTCAATGATTCTGTGCATGGCGGTGTAGATAGGTCTGACATAGAGCTCCCAGTCTTCTTTCGAAGAAACAAAATGTCCCAACACTTGAAACCCAGATTCTTCCATCAACTGCCGCATTCCAGCCTCTGTAAGAAGGCTGTCCTCAGCCTCGCCGAGAGCTTTTAGCACTTCCGAGGAGACAGGTTTCACCAACCAGACGGGTTCTGCCAAGATTAGAATGCCATCCTTATGCAACATAGTTTTGAAAATCTTTAAAGCATCACTGTTGTCTCCGTATACCTGTGCTATTCCAAGTCCTAGGGAAGCTACCACGTCATATTTTCTGTCAAGTCTTAGTTCTCTGATGTCTTCACAGGAATACTTGACTCGATGCGAAAGATTCAGCATTTTGACACGTGAATTTGCGTATTCAACGTAATTCTTGTTTATGTCAAATCCTTCAACTCTGGCTTCAAATGTGTTCGCCCACAGAAGAGAAGGAAAGGCTTTTCCACTTCCAAGGTCGAGGATTATGCTTTTCGGTTCCAATTTAGCAAGCTTGCCTGCCAAGAGCAAAGTCGTTGCAGAGATTGGATTGAGTAAGTCAGAATGCTTGAAGATTTCATTATAGGATAGTTTCATTCTATTCGCCTTCCTACCACCATATTCTCCCCAAAGTCGATGGAGCTAGCTTTCACTGGAGTTTAAGAACTTAATTGAGTTGTTGGATAAAACTTTACCCCAACCAACCTGACGACGATGCCCTGCAAGAGAAAAATGCCAGCTGCTAGGCTGTATACACGGTTCAGGTAGCAGTACATAGCAGTATCAGTATAGGATAGGTATTATCGGAATCGAGTATACGCCCTTTGAGTCAGGAAAGGGCATTGCGGAAAGGTTATAGCTGAACCGAAATAGACTGTGTGGATTGGTGAATTGAATTGCATGAAGGCAAACCCATGAAGACTGTGGAAAGGAAATCACTTATCGGTGAAAGGGTCCTTCTCAGACCTCTTTGCAGAGATGATTTGCCTTACATTCAGAAGTGGTCCAATGACGCTGAACTTAGGAAACTGATAGGCGAAGTAGCGCCGATGAGTCGAGCGGACACAGAGAAATGGTATAGAGAATTGCTGGCTGATAAGGATCGGGTTTGGTTTGCGATTGTTCTCAAGAAGGGTGACCGAGTGATAGGGGAGGCTGGATTGTTGAGAATGTTTAGACCTTGGCGTAACACAGACATGACTATCATAGTCGGGGAGAAAGATGAATGGGGAAAAGGATACGGAACTGAGGTGGGTCATCTACTCCTTGACTATGCTTTTAGACAACTGGGGTTTCACAGAATTTCGATAGGCGTGGTCGGTTTCAACAAAAGAGCACTGAAATTTTGGGAAAGTCTAGGCTTCAAGAAGGAAGGCGTTGAAAGAGATGATTACTTCTATGACAACGCATACAGCGACGGCATCATGATGAGCATTCTTGAGAACGAATTCAGAAAAAGCAAAAAAGACACAAGATGACCAGATTTGACGAAAGCAAATTGATTGATATAGAATAGAGGATTCGTTTATCAGTCCTTTCCAAACCAGTTTTCTGATTTTGCGGAAAAGTTATGGCTAAACAGCCAAAGACTAATGGCTGGTTATGACTGATTCAAGATTTTTGTAGCAAGGTTTTCGAATTGTTCTGCAATATCGGTGATTTTTGAGGCATCATTGGGGTTTCGAGCGGCTACACTTAGTGACCCTACGTAGTTTAGTTCAAACAACCCAGCAATCGCTTTAAAGTAGTCTTCGACTTTCCCTCTGGATGTGATGCCTTCTTGTCCACCGACTTGCCCTACTACTACGCTCGCAAATCGTTTTCCTTTGATTTTGCCATAAAGAGGATACATACGATGGATGAAGTTCATGGCTAACGCCGTAGGAGCATCCATATAATCTGGAGAGCCTAACACAACAGCGTCAGCGGAAAGCATCTTGTCGTAGATTCCCTGCATATCATCCTTGATGTGACACGTGTTTGTCTTTTCGCATACTAAACAGCCATCACACATCTTGATGTTCCTATCTCTGAGCGTAAACAACTCGGTTTTGCCACCACGTTTCTCAGTTGCCCTCATCAACTCTCTCATCAACCATTCAGTATTCCCCTTCCTTGGACTACCACATATCCCCAGTATCTTCAAGTTCGACTCCTCATTATTGCTGTTAGGGGGTTTACATATAAATCTAGCACAACCCACACTAGGTTTTGCGGAAAAGTTATAGCTGAACCAAGAGTAACCGTATGGATTGGTGAGTTGAGTTGCTTGAAGGTAAGACTGTGAATCTGAGAATCGTGGAAAGAGAGGATTTGCCGTTGTTGATAGATTGGAATAGCAATTCTGAGTTTTATGGCGAATACAGTCCTCTTCGGCAGTTGTCCAAAACAGAATGGGAGAAGAGATACGACAACCTCACCGCTGATACCAAATGGTTCTTCATAGAGAAAAAAGATGGTACGAAAATCGGGGAGATAGGTCACAATATGTACGGAAAACTCTTAGAAATATACTATTATCTCGGTACAAGTGAAAGAGGAAAAGGCTACGGTACTGAGGCTATAATGATTATGGTTGACTATTTGTTCCTTTCAAGAGAACTGATGCGTGTTCAAGCCACTACTGATGTGAGTAATATCGCTTCTCAGAGGGTTCTTGAAAAGGCTGGGTTCACGAAAGAAGGGATAATTCGAAAGAGTGGTTTCAATCGAGGAAAATGGTGTGACGATTGTCTGTACAGTATCCTCAGAGAAGAATGGAAAG
>JBGOYH010000201.1:0-3859 GCA_041479575.1 Bathyarchaeia archaeon | reverse complement strand
GGTGTCCGTTCAGGAATGAGTATGGAATTGGTTTGAGCAAGCCGTCGATCAGTCGGTCTCTCAACTTCATGAGGCGGGCGCTTTCAGCCGGCATTTCTTTTTTGGCTATTTCAGAAGCTCTCCCCAAGCCAACTATCCCAGGCAGGTTTTCGGTTCCCGATCGTATGCCGCGTTCCTGTCCTCCGCCGTGCAGTGACGGTTCGAGACGTATCCCCTCTTTGATGTAGAGGGCTCCGACACCTTTTGGGCCATACATGTCGTTTGAAGAGATCGTGAGCAGGTCTATTCCTTCGTTTTTTACATCTATCGGAATCTGCCCGCAAGCAGCCGTGGCATCAACGTGCAAGTAGGCATTCTTGGTGTGAACGATTTTGCTGATTTCTTTTATGGGTTCAATTGTTCCTATTTCGCCGTTGGCATAGACTATGGAGACGAGGGTTGTTTTATCCGTCAACTCTTCCTCCAGCTTTTCAAGATTAACGAAGCCATACTTGTCAACTGGAAGAAACACGGATTCGAACCCTTTCGTGGTTAAGTATTTGAAAGGGTTGACAACTGACATGTGTTCAACATTGGATGTTATTATTCGAGTCCCGCGGTCTTTGTTGCGGTAAGCTACTCCTTTGATTGCCAGGTTATTGCTTTCAGTTGCTCCTGAAGTGAAGATAATAGACTCTTTTTTCTCGGCATTAATGAGTTCTGCGACTCTTGCCCTTGCGTCTTCAAGTCCCCTTTTGGCTTCTTGACCTATCGCGTGTAGAGACGAAGGGTTGCCATAGGATGTTTTCATGTAGGGCAGCATTGCCTCTGCGACTTGAGGATCCACTGGTTTGCCTGCTGCATGATCCATGTTGATTCGTCGTGTTGCCGACATAGGCGGTTCTCTTAGAAGCACAATACTGCATCTGCTTCAAGAGCAAGGTCGTTAAGGGTTGCTGCACCCACAACGTTGGCTGCTTTTGTGAAATCCCCGCGCGGTATTCCCAACAAACCGCAGCTCTGCTCGCAGACGACTAGTTTCACGCCGGCTTTTATTGCTTGGTCCATGACCTCCTTGAGAGTAGGAAAAGTGCCCATCTTGATTTTTTCAGCTTCTCCTTTCTTGACCAGCGTGACGCCTTTTATGACAAAGTAGAGTGTAGCGTCTATGTTCATCATTGCAGCTGTTGTGGCTAGAATGAATGGTGCGTAAGCTCTTTCAGGGTTGTCTACGCCGCTTGTTTGGACATATAATATTTTTTTCTTGTTGCTCATATTTTTCACTTCCTTTTTTTTTGTTTTTTACTTAACCTTTTTAATTAATATCTGAACGGTGTCTCCCTTTTTGGTGACGCTGACTAATTCTTGTTCCAAGTTCTTGACAAGACTTCTTATGTCGGACTCTGCCGCTGGATCATCTGCTAAAACTTCAAGCGTCTCTCCGACTTTCATCTCGTCCAGTTCCAGTCTTGTCTTGAAAACAGGTTCAGGACAATACAAGCCAACACAATCCAACGTCTTGTTAGGCTTAGATTTCATCGTCTTTCCTCAGGCAGTAGAGCTTGGAGAATGGCATAAAAAACCTTTCGCAAGTCGTCAGCCTTCGTGGAAATTTGAAAAAGAAAAACAAGAAGAAATTGGGGTTTTCGCAGTCACCTACGGGTTACTGGGTGATTTTTATCGCTTGCGTTGGACACTGAGTTTCGCATGCCAAGCATTTTATGCAGTCCTGTTCTCTCGCAGGATCAGATTTCTTTTCAGAAATGGGATGCCCTGGCGCATCAGCCCAGTCGAACAATGTTACAGGACAGACTTCAATGCACACGCCATCACCTGTGCAAACATCCCAGTCGACTGCAACAGTGGTTCCATGTATGCCCTGCTTCTTGGGTGGTTCAATGGGTCCCCAAACGTCGTGACCTTGATGTTGGCCTACAACTTTGCATTTCTTCTGAAAGTCAGGATCTATCGGCAAGACATTTTCACCTATTCATAGGATTTAGTAGTCAGAATATTAACGCTTTGCTGAAAGGTCCTGCTCCGTCAGCTCTGATCGGATTTGCGAAAGCTTAAAATTTTCAATAGGGAGAATGTTCAGCAGAGGAGGAAAATGTATGGAGCAAAACAAGTTTTACGTCTTGCCGAAACTGCCGTACGATTATGCAGAGCTGGAACCCTACATGTCTAAGGAACAATTGACAATACACCACGACAAGCATCATCAAGCATATGTCAACGGCGCAAACGCGATACTTCAGAAACTTGACAAAGCAAGAAAAGAAAATGCAGACATAGACGTGAAGTCTACCCTTAAAGAGCTGTCATGGAACATAGGAGGACACCTTTTACATTCGCTCTACTGGGGAAACCTAGCGCCGACGGCAAAAGCTGGAGGAAAACCAAGCGGCATGCTGGGCGACTGGTTAGAGAAAGAGTTCGGAAGCTTCGAACGATTCAAGAAGGAGTTCACAGCAGCGGCAACCAGTGTTGAAGGCTCAGGATGGGCAGCGCTTGCAAGATGTACTCAGACAAATAGACCCATGATCATGCAGATTGAGAAACACAACACCAACGTGTATCCAACGTTCAGAATACTAATGGTTGTGGACGTTTTCGAGCACGCATACTACATTGACTACAAGAACGATAGAGCGAAGTTTGTCGAAGCGTTTTGGAACATCCTTAACTGGAACGAAGTGAGCAGAAGGCTTGAAGCAGCCCTCAAGTAAGACATTATTGTACCAAACAATGCTGCCGACGAAGACTCTAAATACACCGACGCGTTAATGACTGAGGCATATTGATCGACCGTCAAAAATATTAATTGAAGTGAAATGGATATACTATGAAAAGAGGCTAGCAGGATGAGGAAGATACATGGATTAAACTACATTTTTGGTATCATAGTGTTGGCAGCAATGGCCGGAGTGACTTACTATTCCCAAAACCTTTCTCCGCAACTCATAGTGTTCTTTGGCTTTGTGACGGGATATCTGGCTGCCGTTCTTGTGCTCTTCTGGATTCTAGGCCGCGTTGGAGCCTAGAAATATCCCTTATTTTCAAGGATAGAACTACGTCAGTACTACAATGTTATGTTAGAGATGAAATTGGGTATTGCTGATTTCTGTTCGCTATGCGCGTGTTCTTGGTCTATTTTATGACGAGCACCGGATGTTTTGTGTAATGCAAGACGTGATTGATCACGCTGCCAAGCAGAAATCTTTCTATGGCGCCGTGCCCTTTGCTTCCCATGACAATCATGTCGTAGTCCTCTTTTTCAGCAATTTCTGTGATCTTTCTAGCAGGATCTCCTGATTCTAGTTTTTGATCAAAAGTCATTCCTTTGAGCTTCTCGGCTGCATTAGACAGGATGCCTTTTCCTATGGCCTGACTCAACTCGGGGCGATGACCAAATAGACGTGATTCCTGAACGTGTAGCAAAGTCAGTTTTGCGCCAAGTCTCTTAGCCAATGAAGCGGCATACTTGATCGCCTTGTCTGAACTTTCCGAGCCATCTACTGGGACAAGCAACTTTGAGACCGCCCTTTTTTCTCCGGCGATCAAAACAGGGATTTCCGAGTGACGTGACACCTTTTCTGCCACTCCTCCCAAACGAGCTTCTTTTTCCTTTCGACCGCTGCGTCCCATGATTATTACATCATAGTCTTCTTCTTCAGCCTCTTTCATTACAGCTTCAACAATGTTCTTGTGTTCGACGACTTTCTTCTCAACCTGTAGACCTTCTTCTTTGAACGCAAGTGCAGCGTCTGCGACAACCTCTTCTCCTTGCTGACGGTAGACACTTGTAAGTTCGTCTTCGACTCTCTCTCCATAATGAGCACCGGCAGAGGATGGACCCTCCCCCGTCCAAATAACCTCT
>JBGOYH010000200.1:0-3863 GCA_041479575.1 Bathyarchaeia archaeon | reverse complement strand
GGTTATGAAGACTAACTTGGTTGCTGTGGAGCCTTCAACCAAAGTTATCAAAGTTGCGAGGGTCATGGTTTCTAAGGATGTTGGAAGGGTTCCGGTCAAAGACAAGAACGGAAAGCTGCTTGGCATAGTTGACCGAGAAGATGTTGCAAGACTGGTTGTCAAGTGAGAGGGAAACTCTTTGAAAAGGGAAAGTTACAGAAGAACGCTTCGCGGAACAGGTCAGTTGGATCTGAGGGCTCGTGCTTCTAAGAAGCATGAGGGCGAGATACTTACAGTTGCAAAAAGTCCAGTGGTCATGGTTGCGGCTACCACGCCTATTTATGACGCAATTCAGAAGATGGCGAAAGAAGGTTTTCGGCGTCTGCCGATCGCTAACCCTGGTACCAAGCATTTGGAGGGAATCGTGACAGCGACGGACATAGTTGACTACCTTGGTGGTGGCCGAAAATTCGAGATTATTCAGCAAAAGTGCGGCGGGAACTTTTTCAAGGCGTTGAATGAGCCGATCAAGCTTATCATGACTCAAAAGGTTGTTTCTATCAAGACTTCGGCGAAGATAAGTGAAGCTCTAGCGAAGATGAAACAGTCTAATCTTGGCGGTTTGCCTGTTGTTGATGAAAAAGACTGTGTGAAGGCAATTGTGACTGAGCGGGATATTGCGGTTTTGTTTGCTGACAGGACGAGCGGTGTTACGGTTGCTCAACTCATGTCAGAGAAGGTTATCACGGCTTTGTCGAAGACTACGATTTTTGAAGCTGAGAAGACGATGGCAACTCAAGGCTTCAGAAGGTTGCCGATAGTTTCTGACGGCAAGGTAATGGGCATAGTTACGGCCATGGACATTATACGTTTCTTCGGGTGCGGTGATGTCTTCAAGCATTTGAAGTCTGGAACGATAATTCAAGTGCTTAACACGCCAGCGCTTGAGATTGCGTCAAAGAACGTTTTGACGGTGGAGCCGGAGACTGATGTTGGTCAAGCGGCGAAGATTATGCGGGAGAAAGACATAGGCGCTCTGCCTGTTGTCAAGAATGGGGCACTTGTCGGAATTTTGACGGAGAGGGATTTCTTCAAAATAATTGAGTAATGTGCTTGACCTCAACTGTTATCTACTTTTTCAGGCAATTAGAATCTATAGGATGTAAATCGCATGGATTCAAGGAATCTTTTGGAATATAGTCAGTCACTTCGGAATAGATACCTAGAACAGCTTGCCAAGCTTCCTTGGGAAGAAGTGGTCAAAAGTCGTGGAGCGAGTTTTGATTCTCTGCGGAACATCTTTCTGCATACTGTTGATGCGGAAGATAGGTTGGTCAACTACGTCATTGCTGGCCGTACGAAAGATTGGGTCTCTCGAAGCCCAGAGGAGTTTCATGATATGGATTCGCTTAGAAAGCGTGCAGGAGAGGTTGAATCGAAAACGGAAGCCTACTTGGCGAAGATGACGCCTGCAGAGCTTGAAAGAAAGGTGGAATTTTCGAGGCCAGGAACGCCGCCTATGTTGGTTCGGGTTGAAGACATTCTAAATCACGCAGCACTTGAGAACATACACCATTTCGGCGAGCTCATTGCTCTTCTCTGGCAAATGGATGTTGAACCTCCCCATATGGGGTGGATAGGTTACCTTCAAAGGTGAAATGGCTAACGCGCACGGTGCTGCTGACATGGAAGTGTAGTCCTACAGTATGGACTGTTCAACATGGTTTTTGGTTGTTTTCAAGCCAAAAATGACCTACCCCCTCCCCCCTAGGTTTTCAGCACACACGGGCCTGCAGTTTGGTCTTCCTGGGGCACGTGGATGGAATCGTTGTTGGCTGTTCAGGCGTTTTCATGTTGAAATTTCAAGTCTTCGAGTGAGGATGACATGTGTTGCGTGACACGCGCGTTTCGAAATGCACAAATCATAAAACTGCAAACTGCTAACAGAGTTGGAGGGGTGCGAGATTGGAAATTTTCGATCCGCAGAAGTTTGTTGAAACTGCAGTAGCGGAAATGAAAAAAAACATAGGCAGTGAAAAAGCGCTTGTCGCCGTTTCAGGCGGCGTTGACAGCACAACATGCGCAGTGTTAACACGCAAAGCTATCGGCGAAAACCTTGCCTGTGTCATTCTGGATGACGTTTTTATGAGGCAAGACGAGCCAGAACATGTAGCCGAAACGCTTTCAAAACCGCCTTTCAACGTGCCCGCGACAGTAGTAGATGTACGTGAACGCTTCTTGAAAGCAATGAAAACACTTAAGGATGCTGAAGAAAAACGGAAAATGTTTCGTGAGACGTTTTACCAAGTTTTGGCCGAAACAGCCAAGAAAGAAAAATGCAAAATTCTTGTGCAAGGCACTATACGTGCAGACATAATAGAAACCGTGGGCGGCGTGAAAACCCAGCATAACGTTTTGGAGCAGATGGGTATTAGCCCGATGGAGCGATTCGGCTTCAAGGTTGTCGAACCTCTTTTACCATTATTCAAGGAACAGGTGAGAATGGTGGCAAGACTGTTGGGTTTGCCGCCTGAATTCTCTGAACGGCAACCCTTCCCAGGCCCAGGCTTGTCAGTGCGTGTTGTCGGCGAAATTCGCCGCGACAAGCTAGAAACACTGAGAAAGGCGACTGCAATCGCCGAAAGTGAGCTTCAAGGACTCAAACCTGGACAGTACTTTGCAGTTATAATGGACAATGAGGAAGCCCCGCAGCCAAGAGTACTTCGAGTTCAAGAGACGACTGCACGTCTTCTCAATGTTCCATCAAGAAATGTTCACGTGAAAGTCTTCAAGGACAAGGCGACAGGCGTTGAAGGCGGAAAAAGACGTTATGGAGAAGTAATCGGCATAAGAGTCGAAACGATGAACGGCAAGCTTCATCAAACACCTCTGCAAAACATCATATCTCTTCAAGCGAGAATCATCACGGAAAACCCAGAAGTGGCAAGAGTCTTCTATGCAATCAAAGAAGTGCCGGAGAAGAAACCATATGTCATCGGCATACGATCGGTTGAAACCAAAAACTTCCTAGAAGCAAAGGTTTCAGAAATACCGTGGCCAACACTGGAGAAAATAGCCGACGGAATAACCAAGAAATGCTCAGACGTGTCAACAGTCTATTATGATGTTACGCCTAAACCGCCAGCAACGATCGAAATGGAGTAACAAATAACATTCATACGCACGCGGTTTTCCCGAAATCTATAAACGTTCTTCAGACTTCTTAATTTGTGATTAACTATGTTTCGCGTAAGAGTACAAAAAATCGAGTCTATTCGAGACTTAGACGGCAACCTTGGAAAACGCATAGAACTGATTGAGGATCGACAGGTTCCACACCTAGTGGTTAGACCCCAGACAGAGGAAGCCAAGGTCGTGCAAGACGTCATTCAACAATTACAGCAACAGATGCCAATCTTTCCTGGAAGAGTGGACCTCGCAGTTCCGAAAATAATCTTGTTCCTAACCGAACTAGAGTACGAGAGTTTAGGCATAGATTTCGACGTAAATCAAGTGTACGATATAAGGCTTGAAAATCAGAGCTTGAAATTTATGAAAACTGCATAATCTCTTTCCTTATCTGCCGCAAAGCTGAATGTTTTGGATGGAAGGACAACACAAACATCATGTTCCTTAAAGATGTACAGATTTCCTCAATGTTCGACCGTGTGTCGCTAACGCAATAGATTGGAATAGGTTCGTCACTGCCATTCTTGTAGTAGACATAGATCGGCTCAAACTTTTTCCTGAAAGTCTTGACCTCAAAACTCAACCTCAAGTGCCTGGCCATTCTCTCCGCCGCAACCCGCACAGGTTCAAACCGTTTTCCACGGGACGCAAAACTTGATGCATAAACAAACAATTTCCCATTACAGTTTTCCATC
>JBGOYH010000199.1:0-3899 GCA_041479575.1 Bathyarchaeia archaeon | reverse complement strand
GCTGGAATGCCTTTCAAGGCGTGTGGCCAGATACTTGCGAGATAATCGAGCTCCCCCAGAATCTTCAGGTCTTCAGAAGTACAGTAGCCGGCATAATATCTTATAGTAAGAATGTGAAGCTGTCTGAGAGCTTCATCGATTTCCTGACCTCAGCCGCGATAAGAAAGATCTACGCTGACTATGGGTGGATTCACGAACATAGGTGATTCTCGCGGTATCATGCAATTCTTTTTTCGAGTATCTTAGTAGATAAGGCCAGCAATACGATGGCAAACAGAGTCAACGCAACAATGTCTAAGATGTAAGTGTAAGTCACCGCTGGTTCAACAATGGAACCTTTCAATGCTTCAACAGAGTATGTGAGAGGCAGGAAACGGGCAACGACTTGTAATTGAGAGGGCAAGGCCTCCAAGGCTGCGAAGGTTCCTGAAAGAAAAACCATTGGGAACCTCAGAAAGTTTGAAAGCATCTGCGCTTCCGGAACCCATTTTGCATACGCAGACGCGACGATGCCTAAGGCTGAGAATGCCATAGAAGTAAAAGCGATTGCGACAACGGCTAGGAGAGGGTTCATGACAATTGTGCCGGACACAGCTGCCAGAGGGAAAAGAACCACAGCTGCGAGTATGAGGCCGAAGAAAAAGCCTGCTAATGTTTTTCCAAGAACGATGGTGAACAAAGAAATTGGCGCGGCAAGCAGTCTCTCAAAAGTTCCTGTCTGCTTTTCAAGGACCACCGCTACCGCTTCAATCGATGTTGTTCCGAAGAGCATGACGAGAGAAGTCAACCCAGCTACGACCAGCTTTGAATTGATTTCGCCAGCCATGCTGAAGGCTAGGTACAATGAAACAGGAATTAGAAGGCCGTAAGTGAAGTTTGGTGCTTTGAAGTAGTAGACTTTTGCGTCCTTCTTCGCGATGTAGAATGCTTTGATCAGACTGTCAGCCCATGCTCTAGCCAAGACTTGTGGCCTTCTTGCCTTGTTCTTTTTCGGTCGTCATGACTTCGGGACTGATTCCTGTCATTTCGACGAACGCATCCTCCAAACTTGGGTTCAACGTGTTGACCGAGATGATCTTCAAGCCGTTTTCCCGGGCAAAATCAACTAGGAGCGGAATTGTCTCAGAAGTATTTTCTACGTGGAGCCTGAATTTGTCCCCAACCTGTGTGATCTTGCTTGAATATTTCAAGTTCGCCAGTTTGCGTTCCAGATTTTGCGTTTGATCGAAACTCACTTCGATTATTTGATGCTTCTCAGCAGAGGCCTTTAGTTTCTCCGGATTGTCAACAGCAACAATCTTTCCTCGATTGATAATGGCTACACGTTGGCATAATTGATCGGCTTCCTCAATGTAGTGCGTGGTGAGAAAAATAGTCGCCCCGTTTTTGTTAAGGTCCTTCGTCAAGTTCCGAATCATCCGGGAGCTTTGGACATCTAAGCCGCTGGTGGGCTCGTCTAGAAAAAGTATGTCGGGCTTATGGATCAGAGCAGCGGCTATCGTCAATCTTCTTTTCATTCCCTTGGAAAAGTTGCCTGCACGATCTGTACGGCGTTCATAGAGTCCGAAAAGCTCCAGAAGTTCTTTCGCCCTATTTTCTCGTTCATCTCTAGGCACCCTGTAAAGCTGAGCTGCAAAGATGAGGTTATCCCAGGCGCTCATTTCATCGTAGATGTTGGATACTTCGGGCACAACTCCTAGGTGTTCTTTTGCATTGTTGGATTCTCGGATCATGTCAAAGCCAGCGACTTTGATCGTACCCGAGGTGGGTCTTGTCAGACCAGTGAGGAGCCTTATCGTCGTTGTTTTGCCTGCACCGTTAGGCCCTAGAAAACCGAAGATTTCGTCTTTCTTGACGTGAAAAGTTATGTTGCCCACTGCAATGATACCGTCATAGCGTTTCGTCAGGTCTGTGACTTCTATGGCGTTTTCGGAAGACATAATCTAGGCTTCACCGTTTTGAGCTTACCTTTGGCTTTGCATTTCCTTGATTTTCTCTTCGACGGCTTTCAGTTCATTCTTGAGTTCTTCGGCGTAGCTCTTCAATTTCTCAAGTTTTTCGGCCTTTGTGAAAAAGCGTCTTCTGTAACCGTGTCCGTCCCCATGCATGCCGCACCCACAGTGGTCTTCATGTCTCCGATGATGCCCTCCACAACCACAATCTTCGTCCATTTATTATCACCTCTATTCCTGGTACTATTAGAAGTAAAGTATTTATGCTATCAAGTTTATAGTGAAATAGTTGCTATCCAAGAGGAAAGTGAGGGCATGCAGAACAAGAATGACGTAGTTTGTTTTTGTCCGCTTGAAGGAATCATAGACGTGATAAGCAAGAAATGGGCGCTTTTAATCATCAATGCAATCGGGAATTATGGTAACCTCAGATTCAACAGACTCATGGAAGAACTGAGGGGCATAAGTCCCAAGACGCTTGCAGACACACTAAAGCAACTTCAAGCCGAAGAGCTACTCAAGAGAGAATCATTTGCCGAAATCCCGCCTCGAGTTGAGTACTCGTTGACGAAAGATGGAGAAGGGCTCAGAGAAGCTGTGATCCCGATCCTGAAATGGGCTGCAACGAGGCAATGCTCAAAAAGAAAAAAGTGTTCCGCATCTTATGGCAAAATCCCCGCGCACAGAATAAAAAACAGAACCGCTCAAGAAAAAGACGCACGCGCAAGCGCGGAAACACGTTTCCAAAAAACTCGTTCTTAAGGTCTTTGCTTCCATAGTAAAAGCGGCACTTTTTCACTTTGGTGGACGCAACGATCTTCTCAAAGCCGTTACTCCTGCGCCGAGGGCAAGGCCAATGCTGCTTTTGCTGCATACTTCGTCAAGCGCTTCAATCACGCGATCGATATCTTCCTTTTGGACGTTGAGTGGAGGCTGAAGACGGAGCATATCCGGTCTGTGGTCAAAGTTACCAAGGATGACGTGATGCTGGTTCAACATCCTACTAAGAATGAAGCTTGAAGTGTTTTCGCTAGGGAATTCGATCCCCAATAGAAGACCTATCCCCCGTACCTTCTTGATATTCTTATGGCGCGTCTTCAGATCCTGTAGCCTTTGTAGAGCGTACTCTCCCATTTTCCTTGTGTGTTCAACCAACCCGTCTCGCACAAGGATCTCAATAGCCTTGAGGGCTGCTGCACAGGCCTTAGGGTTACCACGGAACGTCGAGATAAGAGAATCCCAGCTATCCTCTTTACCGTAGGCTTTTTTCCAAATCTCAAAGCTTGTGACCGAGGCGCTCATCGGCAACACGCCCGCACTAAGCGCTTTGCCAACAACGATAATGTCGGGTTTCACACCTTCATGCTCAGCCGCGAACATCCTGCCAGTTCTGCCAAAGCCCGTCTGAATCTCGTCAAGAATCAACAGCGCATCATACTTGTTGCACAGTTCTCGTGCGCCTGCCAGGTACCCTTTTGGGGGTATATTGCAGCCTCCTTCTGCTTGCACGGGCTCCACGATAAAGGCGGCGACATCGCCCTGCCTCAGCTTCGACTCTAATGCTTGAAGGCCGCCGAAGGGCACGTTTTCGCAATTGGGCAGAAGAGGTTCAAAGTAACGTCTATATGTCCGTCCAGTGACGGAGAGACTTCCAAAGCTTAGCCCATGAAAGGACCCATCGGCATAGATGAATCTTTTCTTGCCAGTAGATGCACGGGCGGTCTTTAACGCTATCTCAACTGCCTCTGCTCCTCCACTGCCGAAACACGAAATATCGGGGTGGCCTGGAAGAAGTCTGTGAAGGTCTTCAGCCAAGGCTCCGACTAGTGGATGCGTACCCACATAAAACGAAAATATAGTTGGCAGAGTAGCAGCTTGTTGTATCGCCCTCAGCACTTCTGTCGGATTATGTCCGAGGCTAAGGGTGCCATATCCGGCAGTGAAATC
>JBGOYH010000198.1:0-3914 GCA_041479575.1 Bathyarchaeia archaeon | reverse complement strand
TACGTGAGCCATGCTTCTGTTTCGTGAATCATTCTTTCATAATCAAAATGAATGCCATTTCTGCGTCCAATTTCAGTAGAATGTATCGTGGCAAAAAGCGGCTTTCTGAAAACATGTTTCAGCCCGATTCCAGCTGTTGCGACAAGCCAGTCGTGCGCATGAAGAACATCAACATTTCCATCCAGGCCCTTGATTATGGCTGCAGCTTCCTTCTGCATGTTAACGTTCATCAAGTAAACCCATGTTGCAAAATCGGGTGAAGGGTTCTTGTATGAATCTATTCGGAATATTTCCACCCCGTCCAATACTTCGTGTTGTGGTGCCCCAGGAAAGTCGCATGTAACGACGTACACTTTCATGCCCTTTCTTGTTAGGCTTTTTGACAAGTAGTAAACGTGGGGCGATATTCCTCCGATGATTCTCGGCGGAAATTCCCATGTGAGCATCATCACGCTCAAGTCTCGGCTCATCAGGATGCTCCGCCCTCCGCAACATTCTTGTAGACTGTAAGGATATTCTTCATCCAACCCGTGGAGGCAGGTGGAATGACGTTCACTTTTTCCGGGGGAACTTTGTGGAGCCTAAAAACTTCGTCTCGCATCCATCCAGATTTGACAACCAGTTTGCGTGCTTCATACATGCCTAACCATTCGATGCTCTTGATAGCCATGTTGTATGGTGTGTTGGCACCATGAGAGCGATGGTCTTCTAGACTTTCAACAGAATAAACAAAGGGAATGTTCAAGCCCTTCTTGAGGGTGACTGCAGCTGGTATGAAATGCCAATCGTGGACATCTATCAAGTTCACCTGTTGCTTCTCCTCGTAGTAGATGTTGGCTGTTACTCTTTCAACCTCTTGGTTCAAAGTTAAAACCCATGTGATAACACCAATGTGAGTGCGCACGGGGTTAGTGACTCTGAAGGTCTTGATTCCTTCAGGTTCATCATACTCCCCTGTCAGATAATCATCATAAGTGACCACGTACGGTTGTGTCTCATGCTTGGCAAGTTGAACAGCAAGTGTTTTCACATAGTCCGCAAGCTGTCCGACAATTCGAGGCGGATACTCCCAAGAAAAGATTACTACACGCATCGGCTTTTCCCTACGTGAAAAGTGCGCAGACTTTGATTATCCCGCTTCCAGTCAAGTAATAGCGTTTCTTTCCCTCATTATCAGTGAAACTCTGCGCAAAACCTTCTGCTTTGTAGTTGTCCAGAATTCTTTCCAACTCGTTAATGTCAATCTGCATAACCTGTGCCAGTTCCTCGCTCCTTCTCGCTAGGTCTGGCGCTGTTGCGCAAAGGTTGTGGAGTGTTTGCAGGATTTTTTCCGAAAGCGGAAGCTCTTCTCGCATGTTTCCACCTTGTTTTCAGCTACATGAATATTCTTCACGTGTTTTCTTATAAAACCATGTGTGCATCTTTTTTAGAAATACCGGGTCGTTAACTAAATTTCAGCCTGTAGAAAATCTAGTCTTTCTCTCACAATTTTGACCAGCATCTTTCTAAGTTGTTCTCCCTTCAACTTGACTAGATTTGCGTTCTTGAGTTCTTTTGTCAGCGCGTTGTCGTGAAGCGAGTTTTCAGTCCACTTTTCAAAATCCCCGCGCTTACTGTGAAATTCAATGGACTTCAGGCCGATTTTTTCGATAGCTCTGGCAAAACCCTTCAAGCTCCATGCCATTTTTCCTGCGTAGTACTTGTCCCCTGTGCCCACGTAGAAGAGGAACGGCTCATCTGCCACGACCGCCGCAAGTCTTACCCTGCTCTCAAAATCCAGTATTGCTGCTTGCGCGGTGACAAAGGCATCTGCAGGTGTGCCGTACGGACTAAAATAAGAATGAACCTCGCCAGGTCCTCCGCCAGCCGTGAACATGTAGTAGAGGTGGTCGCTGGTTTGGAAGTATCTCCAGTTTTTCAAAAATGTTTCATCTTCTGTTTCTTTGACAAATGGTTCCAATTTTCTTAGACTTGTGTAGTAGGCCCATTGCATCGTGTTTCCTAGCCAACAGCTTGCGTCTCTCTCTAGGTCTGCCCATGAAACGGTTCCGCCAAGTTCTGGAACGTCTATCTCTCCTGCGGGCGTATATTTCTCTGCGACTTCTGAAGGAGTTGACATGTGGAGGTTCCACCACTTCAATATCTCGCTTGGTAGGTGTCGAAGGAAATCGTGTATGCCTGTTTCTGGCCAATGGTGTTCGCCGAAGGTTTCGTAGTCTGGAAAAATGCTTATGCACTGACCAGGCGTCGTTGCCAACCAACTTGAATACTTGTCTGCGGTGAGTGGCCATTCGTTCCACCATCTTGCTGAAAACCTGAAACCTATGTCATCTGTTAACTTGTAGTTGCGTAAGAAGACCTTGATTTTCTTAGAGTCCTTTGGCAGGTAAAGGTAGTTTGGTGACTTGTCGCGCAGAATTCTTTCAACTCCTTCGGTGAAGATTCCTTTGTATCCAAGGTTCTCAACAGTTCTTGCTACGGCGTTATTATAGAGCAATTCCGTGTTTTCAAAGATCATTGGTGTATAGCTGAGAAGGTCTTTCATTATCTGCTGATGCATCTTCACTTGTTCAATGAACTCTTCTCTTTCAGGGTAGAGGCTGGCAAGTGAGTGGTAATAGGTTTGGCTTAGAAATTCAACGCATCCTGTTTCTGCAAGCTGTTTGAAGGATTCAAGCAGGTCTTTGTTGAACATTTCACATTGTTCTAAGAACACGCCAGAGACGCTGAAGGATACTTTAACCCGCTTTCTTTCGTTTTTGTACTTGTCAATGGTTTCGAGCAGAATATTGTTGGAAGGGAAATAGCATTTCCTGCTTGCTCTCTCAAAAATTTCCCTGTTTGCGGCATTATCAAAGTAATATTCAAAGAGTTCCTCTTTCTTGACATGTTTGAAGATTTTATTGTCCCAGAAGAAGTTCTTCTTTATCCTGTGTGGTTGATGGACTTCAAAGACTAACACGATGTCTGTCAAAGATGTTATCCTCTGGTCTTCTACTATGAAAAGACTGTTTATTTTTGGCTTGCTGTCAAACAGGTGAGACCTGGAAAAATGAGGGAGTTTAGGTTTTTCTAGTTGCAGCTTTTTCCAGTGCAACTACTCCTGGCAACTTCTTTCCCATCAGGAATTCTGTGAGTGCTCCGCCAGCCGTGCTAATGTAGGAGATTTTGCCTGTCAGCTTGAAAAGTTCTATGGCAGCTATCGTGTGCCCACCTCCAGCCAATGAGAACGCTTTGGAGTTGGCAATCTCTTCGAGAACTTCCTTCGTTCCATACTTGAACTTATCGTCTTCGTACTTTCCCATTGGTCCGCTGATCACGATTGACTTGGCTTTGCGTATGATCTGAGCGTAGTTATCTACTGTTTTGGCTCCGATGTCAAATGTGGAGTAGTCAGTAGGCAGTTCTTTCACGGGGATTTCCTTTCTTTTTCCATTCATGTCGACAGCTACGTCTTCAGGAGTCTTGATGCTTTCATTATACTTGTGCATGAGCTCCTTTATTCCCGGCACCAAGTTCATCAATTCATTTTTTTCTAGGAATTCCATATTGGATTTGCCTAGATCAAGGCCTCTTGCCACTAGGAAGACTTGGCCTACAACTCCACCTGTCAGAACATAATTAGCGATCCCTTTGTCTAGGACGTATTTGGAGATTTCAAGTGAGTCGTCTGCTTTGGCTCCTCCAAGAATGAAGACGCACGGTTTCCGCGGGTTCTCAAGTACTTTGCCCAATGATTTCAGTTCCCTTTCCATAATGCGTCCTGCAGCGCTTGGCAAAACGGCTGTGAAGCCGACCATTGACACATGGGCTCGGTGTGCAGCTGCGAAAGCGTCGTTGACGAACAAATCTGCCAGTGGAGCGAGGTTCTTGACAAAATCCGTTTTTGCATGTTCTTCAGGCGTTCCATCTTT
>JBGOYH010000197.1:0-3953 GCA_041479575.1 Bathyarchaeia archaeon | reverse complement strand
GCCAAAGAACGTCATGAGAAGAGAGTTCTTTTTCTATGCTCTCTGGAACTGGCACTTCTGTCATGTTATTCAAGTCGTAGGCCCTGCCGCATACAATCTGACCCGAGAGGTTCACAAACAGCAGAATGTTGATCTTCAAAGCAGTGAAAGCTGAATCCACAACATTTGAGTTAACGTAGTTGTCGTTAGGGGCAACGATGAATGCGTACGTGTCATCCCACACTGCCCAATCGCCCGACTTGCTGTGCAAGTCAGAGACATCATCGGACAGGGCGCTTTGAAATCTACCGACGTTTTGGTGAACATTGGTTTCTTCCAGTTTTACGAAGCTATTCAGCAATAGAGAATGAGAAAAGAAGTACACTGTTACCATCATGCTGATGCCTAAAATGCCAATTATGGCTAATGTTCTCCTCCGCAGTCCCATTGTCTCGCCTGCTGTTTACGTGATTCATATACTTAGCACTAGGCGTACTCGAGAGTAAGCCTAATTCACAGGAAGTCTACCTACAGGGACCGTAGATAAGTCGTTTATGAACAAGTATTACTTAGTGACACACTTCATGAGACAGAATCAGAAACTGAACAAGAAAAAAATCAAGTCTAGCGCACGCGTCCCCTTTCCAAGCTTGATTTGAGAGTGTGTCGTTAATTGTGTCGTTGGGCCCCGAGATTAATTAGTGATACATAAAAGGATGCAGGCAAAATACCGCGATCTCCACAGGCGTTGGTTCAAACCATCCACAGTGAAAGTAGGTCTGATCGATCGATGAGGGGATCTGAAACATGCGAAAATCCTTGAAGTCTATGGCACTGATTTTCCTGATTGCGATGTCTTCTACACTTCTCATCATGCCCACGAAAGCAGAAGATCCAGTTTGGGTTTGGGATAAAACTTCACCCCAACACTCAAAAAAGAGGGGGGAAGTTTATCTGAAAGACGCTTATAAGCACTGGAAGAGGGTCCTTACCTAGTGAAAAGATGAGTGCTCCCGGATTAGTCAGATGTCAAAAATGTGGAAAACCCTTAGGCTACGTGACTGTGTTGGCTAAAGGTTTGACACCCTTGATGCAACCTCTTCAAAACGTGAAGGTCGTTGCTGTCTGCATGGACTGTTCCCAGAAGAAAAAATGACCTTCTCGTTCAGCTATCTCTCCACTGTCACGCTCTAGACCACGTATGCGAAATGTTGCCCTTCCCTTGAGGAAAGGGCAAGTGACTACGAAATAGTCGGAAAGTTGATGAAGGCAGGAACAAACGCGTAGTATCTGTGGCTCACGGTTCTTCACGCAATTATCCGCCAACCCTCATAGCTGACTGTGAAAGACGATTCTTCAGACGTGAAGGTTGAAACAGTCATAAGTGTAATGTTCTGACGACTATTCAATGTGATTTGGTTTGAAGGGAAACTGCTGATTGTTCCAGTTTCGCTGCCTATGGTTGCTTTGCAATCTGTGAAAGTAATCTGGCCAAAGTTGGCTAAAGTCGCGATGCGATTGACTAGTGTTGGTGCCTCCACGATCCATTCAGCGGAGAGCATAGAGGATGCGTAAATGAGGCTTTTCTTGAATGATAGCCCATCTGTAACGTCACAGATTTCTATCAACCACGTGTTCGTGGCTCGGTCTGACAGAGATATCGAAGCTGTAATCTTGTCCCCAAGTGATATGCTTAAAGAATCAATCGTCACAGCGTACCGAGGCAGCAGCTCATACCAAGCCGAGAATGTTGCTCTTCCATTTATTGAATCCTGTTCTGTTCCAACTTGAATCAACGTCTTGTCATATTGTCCTCCCACGCCAATCCATGCAGCGCTGTAAGAGTTACCTATTGAAACGTCGACAGTTGGAACCGTCCAAGAGGAACTTACGCTTGTGACCTGTGGTTGCGGCGTATTCAGATCTGAGACTACACAATAACCCGACCAGTTGGAACTAGTCATTTGTTGGCTCGGCGGATTTGTGCCGCGTGGAAACACCACGATCAGTGCAAATACCATTGCGATAGCCAGCAAAAGAGTCAGCAGCACTGCGGCAATCCTTTTGTTGCTGTGCTTAGGATTCGGTGGCGGCGGCAAACTCTGGTATTCTGAGACTGGGAACTCCCCATCTTGCCGCTTTGCCTTTGCAGTCATAATCTCTACGTTCCCTCCTCCATTTTCAATCCATCCTTCAAACTTGAGCCTATTCTTCCTTGGCCACAATCATGCGAGTTCTTTTCCATCGACATTTCTATTCTCTTCAATTGCTCACACTGTTTGATGATCTCCAGTTCCAAGACCCGCTTCCTTTTCATGTTGCCAAGGAGTCTATTCTTTAGGATATTGTGTTTTTCTTCAAGCAGTAGCTGTGTGTTCATTCTCTTGCGCCTCCATTCTGTCGGCAAGACCATCTTCTCTGAAGCTCGCAATGCCCAGGGCGGAGAGGAGAAAGGAGGGGGGAAAGTATATTGTTCAACTCTCTGGGTCATGACGAGCTTCTTTGAAGAGATTGGGTTTTGCAGACTTGTTCTCGACCTCCAACTCATCGAGAACCGCGAATTATCGATTAAACTGTTTTTCAGAATTTCACCCAATTCTATCCCTAATCTGATTCATGGCGCGCGCGTTAATGTGGTGAGTCGCGAAGCCTGAGCAATACCTGTCTGTCCAAGTGATTCTTGGAGTGGGCCATGAATTCAGTTTGTGGTGGAATTAGGAACTAAATCTGGTACAATTCTGAAAAACGGTATAATAACGCTCCGCGGTTCGGTTTGGAACGAGGTCCAATATGCAGTTCAGGTGGTGATAACAAAAAAATGAGGAAAAGTCTAAAGATAGCCTCTGCGGCTGTGGTATTATTCTTGGCTTTGAGTGCCGTAGCTTTTGTATACGCGGGGATGCAGAACAGTTTGGCATTAGCTAATGAGCAGCAGGCTGGCAACCAAAACATGCAGACGTTTTTCGATTCGAACAACATTACTCTACCCAGCAATGGTACTTGGCCAGGTTACATGGAACGTGGCCATGGTCGACAAATGATGGGAGACGGTCTTCAGTTGGTTCAAATGCTATCTGAGAACGCCACGCTCTCTACGGTTCAAGGCACTATTGTTTCGCAATCAGGAGATGTTCTGATACTGGACACTGGGTCGGGTCAAGTGCGGGTAATGATTCCAAGTGAATGGACTGTTGGTAGCGAAGTGGTCAGCGGAGCTGCACTTTTTAACGGTACCTTCGCCAGCTCTGGCCAGACTTTGACGGTCAACGTGTTGAAGAGTGACTTGTTCAGCAACGCCAACTTCAGTGTCAATGTGATGTTGGGCTACGAGGCGGTGAACGCGACGGGCACTCATGCATACGCAGTGCTGCCCTTCAACATACAACCGACAAGCTAACAGCCCTTTTTTCTTTCTGAAACCGGTGAGAATCTGTTTCAGGAGGGCCTAATGCCCCATTTTTTTCTGTTGATCTTTGTTGATGACCTTCTCAGCACTCCAATCACGCAAGCATGGGAAAAAATGGCACCAATAATCAAAGACCGAAGAGAACGCCTTGGGCTTCCTCAAATTTAGGAATGGTTTGAATACCTGTACAATGAAATGAAAAAGAGAGAGAAGAAGCTCCAACCTACAGTGCAAGCGGTAGACTGGTTTGATTTGGGGCAAAGTTTTATAGTCATGCAAGACTTCAGAATGGTTTGCGGTGGGTCTTAGGCGGGGGGGTAGGGGTCCCCTGTACCGTAAACCCTCTATATGACGGGCCGAAAGCTGGGGCTGAGGCGCTTAAGGCTGCTGAGGCCTTCATTTCCGAAGCGAAGACTATCCGTCCCTTGGGGCTGGCGGTCATTAGGCAACTTTCGTAGGGAAGCTGTCTTTAATGTTGACCAGGCGAACCTGGCCAGGCCCGGGAGGGAGCAACCTAAGTCTGGGCGTTCAGCGCTCAAGGGCATGCGGGTACGAGTGTAGGGTTTGG
>JBGOYH010000196.1:0-3962 GCA_041479575.1 Bathyarchaeia archaeon | reverse complement strand
GATGCTCTTCAAGCTGGGCGTTTTCAAGAAGTTTTTTCTCAATCCGAATATTGCAGCAGTGAATATGAATGCAACTAGATAGGATTGATATTGATTACCTAATACGTGATGTGCCATTGTTTGTGACAGGAATGAGAATCCAAACCATGGGAGGGTTGGTATTAGGGCAGACGGAGCCTTGAATGAAAAGTAGGCAAGTGGACCGAAAAGAAGCGCCAGATAGAGAAGCTTGTATTGGCCGTCAAATGCCAAAGCTTGGATAGCGTTCCACGGCCTTGTTATTACCAACAATGGTATTTGCAGAGGATCCTTCGCACCTAGTATGAGGAAGTTCGGAGAACCTAGAAACTCCTCTAGGGCTGCTGGGTTAGTTGGGAAGAAAGTGTTTCTCTGCCAAAGCGTAAACCAATACCACGCAGCGCTTATCACAATTGTGGCAACTGCAATCACAAGTGCCTTTTTTCCTGCAGGTTCATTGCTTCTGAGTGATGAGAGAATTTGTCTCCTGTGGTTCCAAGCAATGTAGACTCCTACGAAAGCTGTAATCCACGCAGCATGCTCTTCAACTAGTAACGAAAGAAAAAAGAACAAGAAGTATCTGGGCCAATTCTCCTTCGCGATGTAATACATGGCGAATCCAAAAAAGAGGGGAAGAAAGGCCTGGACATGGAAGTCGTACCAATTCACAAATTGTACTGCTGGATACATCAAGTACACAGATGCGAAAAGTAGACCCACGATTCTTCCGCCGGCATATTCTTTTGCAAGCTTGTAGATTGGGACAGCTGCAAGTGCCAGAATAAATGACTGGATCACTAGTAGAGTTTCAGGCGCTGTGATCAGTCGGTAGAAGGGCAGAACGAAGAATAGTATTGGGCTGAAATGTACCCCGAAGAAAACTCCGCTCGGGTTTACGAATAGTTCGCATGTGTGGTAGAGGAATTTGTTCGCGTAAAGTGTGGTCCATAAGGACTGGGTGAAGATACCCATGTCCCATGCGCGAGTCATGAACGAGTAATACCTGAGGATTGTCAAACAGGAGAAGAAAATTCCATAAAGTGTTATTGCGGTGTACAGCAGAATGTCGCTTCGTTCCATGTTGTGGAATTTTTGGCTTAACCAGGCTTCACGTTCTTCCAGAGACTCTGATCGGAAGTGGATGTTCAGTTTCACTGTGCCTACATCCCTTTTAGTAGCGTATCCAAATATTCAACTGCCAAGTGATAGTCCAACTGCCTAGAACGTTAACGGCATGGCCCATCTGTAAATGCCGAAGTGTCTAATATCTTCTGTTCAACGAGAGGATGTAGGAAAGGAAGTCTCTTATTTCGTTGATGCTTAGTTTTGATTTTCCTTTCTTTCTGTTGACGAAAACTATGGGTGCCTCTCTTATCTTGTAACCCCTCGCGTTGGCCTGCCTTATTGTTTCGATTTGTATCTCATAGGTCTGGCTGTGCAGGTCGTTTATTATGCCTCTAACAAGTCTGGTGGAGTAGCAGCGCATTCCGCTGGTATAGTCTGATATCTTTGCGTCTATTCTCACTTTCGTGATGAGGTTTGCAACTTTGCTGATCACCATGCGTCCTACGCTCCATTCTCGAGTGCCACCGCCTTGGACGTATCTGCTTCCGACGACAAGATCGTATCCTTCCCGCACAGGAGCCAATAGTTTGGGGATTTCCTTGGGGTTGTGAGAATAGTCTGCGTCCATCGTGACTATGCTCTTGGGTGGGTGTTTCATTGCTAGAATAGCCTTGAATCCGTCGGTAATTGCGGTTCCCAATCCTAGCTTTTTCTCTCTGACGAGGAGCAAAACGTTGCGGTATTTCTTCTGGAGCTCTCTCACGATATCGGCTGTCCCATCGGGACTTGAATCGTCAACAACCAGTATTGACACGTTCAAATTTGAATGTTCGAGTTCTAGAATTAGCTTTTCAATATTGGCCGCTTCGCAATACGTGGGGAGGATTACCCCAATTTCAGAATTGATGTTGAGATTTCCTTCTACGCGCGAAGACTCCATTAGTTTTTCTTCCCTTTCAAAGACATTGTTCACAATTATCTTACTTCATATATAAGGTCTACTACGTCCTACTCAGTTTTGAAAGGCTGTTTTCTACCGCGCTTCATGCTGATCCTGTAATAAGACAATGGATGCCGTACTCTTCCACATAATTCGTCAGGGTTTACACATACTCCATGTGTTTTCAGCGTGTCACATTTCGGCGGGGTATATCTTGTCCTGGAGCCCGTTTCTCCTGCTATGTGTTCCACTTGATAGCGAGTCATTTTTTCATTGAAGTCTGAAATGTTCTTGAAGAGTTCAATCACCTTGTCAGGAGGCATTCCAATATTAATTAGGAATGAGGTTAATGCAAATCTTCCGATGTGGGAGAGGTGTCGCCCAGACGAAAAGGCTAGGTACAGCGCGCTGATGCACGGTGGAAAAGCTTCTTGAACCATGACCTTCGGTATTTCTTCCATCTCTGTTTGACCTATTTTCTCCGCAGTGGTTTTCTTCATTCTTTCAGCCATTTCCATTATCTTCTTCGGAAAATCAGGTAGGTCTTTCACTTCCAGCCTCTCTTCGACGTGCCTACGCACCTCTTCGCTCAGTAACCTTGCAGTCTCGTTTCTCGACAAGAGCACACATCCATCAGACAAAACTCGGTTGATCAACTTCCACTTCTTATCGCGCAAGTGAGTAGCGTTTCCAAGATAGTCCGCAAAGCTCACTGCAAATTCAAACGGAGAAGCGGTCAGCTGGTTCAGACCTAGTTTCCATCCCAAGTTTCCAGCAATTTCCAAAATTCTCTTTTTGCTCTCCTCTTTAAGATCTTCATATGTTTGTTTTGCCTCAGCAAGGGCATATCTTTTCTTTATGAAGGAGCTTCCGGTCGCGATTGTGAGCATTATTGCTGCGGGAAAAGAGAGTATTTCAACTTCTTCGTTGCGTGCCTTTCTCTCAACCATGGTGTACAGGATTGCTTCTTCGACTCTTTCTTCAGCTCGTTCAAGAACTTTCTCAAGTTCGGGGTTTATGAGGTCTTCAACTTTTAGGTTTAGTTTCCTTACGTATTCTGTGCTTTCTTTAAGAAATGGATACTTGGCTAAGTCGGTTTTGGTGAATCTTGCAGAAGACATTTGAATTTCGTTTTTCATGTTATTCTGTTTCTATTCTTGGTGCTAAGTAGAAGGTCAATTTTCCTTCTTTAGGTTGATGGAAGTCCAGTTTTATCGGCATGTCTGACGAGAATTCAAGCGTTGCGATGTCAGACGTCGCTGATGCGGCCTTTATTATTTCAGCCAAATAGCTGAGGCTGAACGTTGCCTTCTGATGCTCTTTAGCTTCCAACTCGAGCACGGCTTCGCTTCCCTTTTGCAAGGTGATTGTTGCCCCCATAAGGTCGCCTGACGCGTTGAAAACTAGTTTGTCAGGGTCAGCCTCTATTTTCACATGGTCACTTACGAGCTGCGCGTCCTCTATTGCTTGGCTTAGTCCTTCGGTTGTGGCTTTTACCTTGACGTTGAAAGTTATTTTTGGAGTGGGCACCTCTTCTTCTGAAGCTTCAAGAGTTGGCATCGTGAAGTTGCGCGCGTATTTTCCGGTGATTGCAATTTGCAACTTTCCAGTTTTTTCATCAAGCGAAAGCTCGACCGTTTCATCTTTTCCAGCTCTCTTGAGCAGTTTTAGAAATTCTGTGATGTTGATGCACATTTTTGTCGGTTCTGTACATGTATACTCTTCGAAGACTGTTTTGGGCCACTCAAAGTCGATCATGGCTACGCGCGAGGGGTCCATCGCTCTCAGCTTCAAACCTTCTGGGTCTATTTTGAATGTGGCTTCGTCTACGAGAATTGAGATTGATGTGACCATGTCTTTCAGGAGTTTGGCGTCGGCCATTTTGAGCTTGAACATTGAAGTCACCTTTCTACTGGATATTGTCAGTCAGCAATAAAAG
>JBGOYH010000195.1:0-3974 GCA_041479575.1 Bathyarchaeia archaeon | reverse complement strand
TCTGAACCTGTCAGCCTTGGCGTCTCCCAGAATGTCGATGGGATTTCCTCGGCTCCAGTAATGAGGTAGAACATTGTTGAGTTTCTCCATCGTTTTCTGGCTAAGCTTGGCGAGTTTTCCTCCTTGGGCAATCAGAGCATCGGTAGCCATCACTCCTGGTCCGCCAGCATTCGTGATTATTGCGAGGTTTGGACCTTGCGGTAGGGGCTGCATGCCCAAGACTTCAGCACAGTTGAAAAGGTCAGCGATTTCATCCACTCTTACAATACCTGCACGTTTGAACGCCTTGTCATAAATCATGTCTTCGCCTGTCAATGAGCCAGTGTGCGACGCAGCTGCTTTTGCGCTTTCACTGAATTTTCCAGCTTTGACCACAATTATCGGTTTAGTTCTGGCGAAGTGCCTAGCTGCACTCATGAATTCTCGGGCTCGGGTTATTCCTTCAACGTACATGAGAATGCTTCTTGTCTTCGGGTCAGTGCCGAAGTAGTCTATCAGATCGCCGAAATCAACGTCAATCATTGAACCCACGGAAACGAAGTTGCTGAAGCCTATGTTTTCATGTATGGCCCAGTCAAGAATAGCCGAGCCCAGTGCACCGCTTTGTGATATGAAGGCTATGTTGCCTGGTTTGGGCATCTTGCTTATGAACGTGGCATTGAGGCGATTGCTCGGGCGAATGGCACCCAAGCAGTTAGGTCCAACAATGCGCATGTTGTATTTTTTTCTGATTTCGATGATTCTCTGTTCCAGTGCTTTGCCTTCAGGACCGATTTCCTTGAATCCAGCCGAAATTATGATTATGCCGCCTATTCCTGCTTTTCCACATTCTTCAAGCACGTCTGGTACTGTTCTGCTCGGCGTGGCTATTACGGCAAGGTCAACTGGTTCAGGAATTTGGTCCACGCTCTGATAGGCTTTAAGTCCGAGGACTTCGGGTTTCCGAATGTTAACAGGGTAAACCTTCCCTTCAAACTTCAAATCTACAAAATTCTTCATGAGAGCATATCCAACAGAACCCTCTTCATCACTGGCTCCAACGACGGCGATGCTTTTCGGATTGAAAATCTTGTCAAGATTCAACGTAACCAAGAGTACGACCTTCTAAGTTGAGGTTTGGATGATTCAAGGGCGATTAAAACTTTATGTCGCAAGACTACATCTTTCGGCGAGTCAACACTCTCTTTGGATCGACTAGCTTCAACGGCTGGATGAACAACAAGACTGTTGACCATTCTCTGCTTTATGTAGCGCAGACAATGGGTTTTCTCTTGGTCTATCTCTTGCTAGTCTAGAGAACTAGCCAGATAATCAGTGGCGTAAGACCCAAAGCCACGGAAAATGGGAGACCAGGGAACATCCCTTTTTTCTCCAAAAGCTTGAAAGCCAGAAAAGCCCCGCTGAGTATGCCGATTGCGGATGCGGCGCAGAAAATCGGACCCGCGTTTGACAGTACAAGACTTACAAGCATTGAATAGAAGGTCAAATCGCCTAGCCCTATCTGAACATCTTTGAAGGAAACGCTTAATCCTCGAAGTTGTTCAAGTCCTTCGCGAGCCATCTTTCCGACTGGACCTCGATAAACAGCAAACACATCGTACACGGCAAGAAAACTGAGGATAAGTACTGCGCTCAACGTGGGTATTGCCATGCCTAAGAATGCGCCTAGGGATCCACCAAGCAGCATTATTGTCAGACTGTTGCCTATGCCGTTTGTTCGAAAAATCTCATAGTCTGCTACAACCGTTATCGATATGGCAAGGACCAAAACCAATGTGGTCTCGTATGGGACGTAGTACATTGTTAGCAAGGCATACAGGTATACCGTAGAAACCAGAAAAGTCGCAGCTGTCAAAGCAAAACCTGTGATAAGGGCGATCAAACGGAGATTCTTGCGTTTCATCAGCAGATACAACAAAGACGCACCTATTCCAGCAAGAATGACAAAGTAGAGCCCGTTGCCTAGTGATCCGATGCCTTCCGGGAAGGGCGCTGCCGAATAAAGGTCAATTGATGATTCTATGACCAGAAAGGTACACAAGACCCCGACTAGCAGACTGATCAATACAGGCGTAAGGTGAACAGGCTTCGCGTTAAACTTGCCTTTCAAGGTTCGCACCCAGTTTTGCCACAGTTGCCTCTACTTCAATAGAGCAGTTGGTACAGAAGAAGTTCTTTTTCACGTCGGTGTCATGTATTGAATTGGAAAAATGCATCACGCAGAATGGGTTTGGGCAGTGTTGTAATCCCAAAGTGTGCCCGAGCTCATGAACAGCTTCTTTTGCACTCCTTTCATAGAACAGCTCGTTGTTTGGCGACTGCCCATAAAACTCTGGTCTGAGGCGCCATAGTGATATTAACGCTGTCTTTCTAGGGCAGTCAGCTTCTCCGAACACGAAGTTCAGTCTTTGAACAAAAATATCGACATCAACAATTCCCAAAATGTGGTCGAATCGGTTCTGCTTCCCAGCATAATCTTCTACTTTTTTCAAAATTGTATCTGAATCGTACTGTTTCCTCGTTTCATTGAAGGCTCCTTCAGGCAAGGACATCTCTTCATTTATTACTTCGGATTCAGAACCTGCGAAAATAGAGTTCAAGCTTTCCTGAATTCTGCTAATAGCCTGCATATCTATCTGACCGACACGCAGAATCCCGATTTTCATCGCTCGCATTCCATCTAGATGTTAAATGTTTCGCCAGTTTTCGGGGCTACTGATTCCAAACCTAACTCACTTTTCGCCCATTTTGCGAGAAGCTCACAGTTACCCTCTGCACCGTGAACCACGTAGACTTTGGGTTTTCCGCCAAGTCTTTTCAATGCTTCTTTGAGGTCGCTTGCTCCGCAATGTGATGAAAAATCGAAATGCTCAACGCGAGCTTTGATTTTCCTCATTTTTCCATCGATGACGCATATTTTCTTCTCAAGCAACTCCTTTCCAGGTGTTCCTGGAATCTGATAGCTCACGAGGAAGACTGCATTGTCAGACCTTTTACCAATCTTCGAAGTGTAGAAGACTGCCGGTCCTCCCTTTAGCATGCCTGCTGGCGAGATTATGACACCGGGCGTCTTGGCGGCTCTTCTACGGTCTCTCCATCCTTCAACCCAGTTTGTTGAGTGTATGGCGTCGGCGAAAGCTTTGGGGTCCTTTAGGAACTGTGGGTAACTCATCATGATTCTGCTTACTTCCCGAGCCATTCCATCAATGGTGACTGGATATTCAAAGTGGTGAGCCGCCAGAACACAGGCCAGTTCTTGACTTCTGCCAACTCCGAAAGCCGGCACCAAAACTATGCCGCCTCTTTCCACGACACTTATGCACTCGTCCACGAAGCGTCTTTCAAGTTCCGAGCGTTCGGTGTGGTCTTCGTTTGCGTAGGTGCTTTCGATTATTACCGCATCCAAGTCTCCGTAACTCATCTTTGCGCCTTCAAGCAGTCTTGTGTTTGCAATGTTGAAATCGCCGGTGTAAAGCAATCTTTTTCCCTCGGCCTCAATGAGGGTCTGCACGCTTCCTGGGATGTGCCCTGCATTCTTGAATTGGAATCCAATGTCTCCGACTTTTTGCTCACTGTCGAAGTCTACGTGCTTGCTGTTTAGCATCATTGACTTAAGTTCCAAGAACTCAAAAGGCAAATAATAACTGGACAAATGGATGAAGTCGGCGATCAGAAGCTGATTCATCTCAGTTGTAAGTCTATTCGTATAAAGCGGTTTCTTTCCTTGAATATAATATATCGGAATCGCACCTGAATGGTCTAGGTGGCTGTGGGATAGAATTATTGCGTCTACCTCTTTCGGTGGCAGGTGCATTGGGAACCCTGGTTCATGGTCCAACATGGCGCCGTAGTCAAGCAAAACCTGGGTTTTTTCGGTCTTTGCCGCTATTGCTATCCTGCCAACCTCTCGGGTACCACCCAGAAACCTGATCTGAAGCTGTCCCATTTGTTTTTTCAACCGCTGTTTCAGTAAT
>JBGOYH010000194.1:0-4003 GCA_041479575.1 Bathyarchaeia archaeon | reverse complement strand
GCCTAAATCCTGCCTAGACTATGGTCCAACGTGCGAATTCCATACTTCATAGAAAAAGAGGGGATTGTGCGGGAGAACTGCGAAATACAATTGCGTAAATCTCGACTCGAAATCTGGATTCTGACTTCAGAATTGCCTTATCCAAGGGGCGTGAAAAAATATGGATATGGCAAAAATGGAAGACTGGCTTTCGGCTCTTCCAAGCAAATACACGAGAAAGACTTACAAAAGCGGAATCAAGAAGTTTGAGGAGTTTTACGGCAAACCTATCGAGTCTTCTTAATCTCAGTGACGAAGAACTGAAAAGAGCAGCTCTTATCAGAAGCTTGACAGATTACCTCTTGTCGCACGCCAACAACAGAGTATGAAATCCGCGCGCGGGACTCTGGAAACGGAACCGCGCACACGCATTGCTGAACCCGAATACAAAAATTCGGTTAGCGTGCGCTGTTGCTTACTAATTTGGGTTTTGGGGATAAGGTTTTGTCGATCGATCGATTGGAAACAAGATTTCGGCAAATACAGGAGTTTATCAAGAAATAACAAGCTCTAGCTTCTATCTTCGCTCTCTAACCACTCTTCTGTTTTGTCTCAAATCTATTCACCTTTTTTTAGAGTGCTTACGATGAATCTTTCGAGTTTTTCGATTACTTTGCTTATAAGTCATTTTTCAATCTTCTTTGTTTTCTTATTTCACTATTCCGACGATTATCTTGTAGAATGTTGTATTGTCCATAGTGCTTAATAATTATTCGCGCGGGCCCGAAGACGAATTCAGGGGGTTGGAAGAATAATCGATCGATCGCAAGGAAAGAACTGGCGTATGATGTTATGCGTTAGCACGCGCACCACAATTGAGAACTATTTCTTTAATCGCTTCTCCTTATGCTTTCTTCTTTTCCTTCTCTTTTTGCTTCTCTTTCTTTTCCTTCTCAAGTAAGGTGACCAATTATTCTTTCACCCTATCGGTTAGAAATTGCAATGCCCACACCTAGAGCAATAAGAATTAGAGCAAAGATCAAATTATGCGTAGAATAGTAAATGTAATACGCCAAGCCCAATACGAAAAAGACAAACACCAAGTATGCTGACGATTTCTTTCTTCTTCTGGACATAGTTTTTTCTCCGCTTTCTTTCTCACCTCCTTCCACTTTTATCACTTTCCATCCACAAAAAACAGAGTGGTTTCAAGACCACCAACGTTTCCGATTAAATCCTTCCTTGCGAACGACGAATTTTATGTCTTTTCTAGGTTTGTAAGCCCCTTGTAGGGCTCTAGCCTCTTTTTGGGCTCGTTTCTTCGTGCGAAAATGCGCTCTAGGAACAACTCTTACGGGAAATCTGCCCTGTTTCCTGACGACAAGCCACGGCTCAGAAGGTCTTCTCTGGTAACCCATAAAGGGCTCACAAGAGAAAAATTGGTCATCAACTGAAAGAACCAATAGCCATAATTCCTTCTAGTTCCTAACATGAAAGACCATCATGAACACTCAAGAAGCCAAACTGTACTTCAAAGGCATCTTGGCAAACGTAGACTCATCGATTCTGCAAGTGGATTTCAATCATGGATTCAAGATAGAGGCTTTTTCTCAAGAAGAAGCTATAACGCTTCTTTCTAACCTCGAAAAGCTTCCAGAAATGGCACTTGTACAGAAGTATTTTTGGCATTATGAGTGCTTGAATGGTTCTGAACAGAAAATGTATGTTATTAGCAGATCACTTGAGAGTGTATCTGGGAACGATTCTACAGTATTCTCTAGGATAGCAAGATTCGATAACGAACTTGTTTTAGGTCATTTGGGACCGATGATTCGATTGATGCGATTGTTCAAAGAGGGAGATATTCGCATGCCAGTGAAATTTTACTATCAAGTTCAGAACAATGAAATCCAAGGAAGGACGCGTTCAGAATCTGGGCGTTATGTCTCATCTGAGCCTTGTCACCTTGAAGCTTCAGAAATACCCTTCTTACTGAGTTTCATTCAAACCGTGAAATTGCCATTTAAGAGAGACTTCTTGCATTTGGCATTTGAGAACTTTGAGTTGTCCTATGAAATTTCGGATATGCAGCTTGCATTTCTAGTGCTTATGATTGGCTTAGAGACTCTACTGACTGACTCTAATTATGAAGTAACACACAGGATCTCCAGAAACACGGCAGTTCTTCTTGGAGAAAACAAGGAAGATTCAAAGGAGATTTTCACTCAAATTAAGAAACTATATGGCAAGCGTTCTGGAATTGTTCATTCAGGAAAGAGAAATATAATCGAAAAAGAGGATTTATTGAAGTTGCGTGGTTACTTGAGAAAGGCAATCAAAGAAGTGTACCACTTAGATAGGGAAAAGAGCGAAATCATGAATTTGTTAGACTCTCAGGGGTTTGGTGAAAAAATCGAGAAATCTTGAATTTCGTAGGTACGCACGAATGGGCTTATCACCCGATTTGCAACACGACGAAAGACCTAGCTCATCACCCTATAACGCACCAGAACCTAGATAAGAAGGACAGATAAGCCAGAACGCAACAACTAGGATACTGTGAACAATATGTCAATATTTGAAAGAATACGAAATGGCATTCCTGATGGAACAGAATTGCACACACCTGCTCTCAAGAAGCCATTTACGGTATTCACTGATAATTGTAAAGTAACTTTTCATGTAGGCAAAAACAAGACACCAATCCCAGTTTCGGAACCCTACTGGGAGAGTGCTGTTAATTTTCTTAGAGGTAGAGGCTGGGTCGAAATCGGAACTAGACACCAAATGGATGTAAAGAAGAACACGTTTGAGGAGTTTCTCGACGGGTGTGGTAGAAAGGGGCACTCATCTTGGGCTTCATATGTCGCACCAGTACTTGAAAAAATAGGTGCCGCTAGAATTGATCGTGAAACGCCTCCCTCTAAGATCAAGTTGATCGAGTGATTCTACTATCGACCTAGCACCTAAAACCGCTAGACGATTCTTCACATAAAATCCGAAATGTCTATCACCGATTTTTCACACGGCCAAACATCCGACGACAACTTCACAGAACCGTCTTTACTAGGTTTTATAAGGCAACGCTTAACATTTCTTCTGAATATCATGACAATTGCGTTGGGAATCAATTTTGGTAATTATGTTCTATTGGCAGCAGATACGCGAACTACTTTCTATAATTGGGCAAAGCAGATAATCGGTTACACCGATAGTTCTGTGAAAATCCAAGAGACGAGTCATGGATTGATTACTGGAGCTGGAAGAACGGACTTACTTGATGCTGTTAAGACCAGACTTGAAAAAGAAATTACCAACACAGACCAAATCTATGAGATAATTAAAGAAGAACGCCTCAAGTCTGCTAAGATCCCTTCAATTACTGAAGACGACATTGGGCTAACAGGATGGATTTATAGCTACAGAACAATTTTGAACGATGCTCCGAAGCTCAGACTTGATGCGGTTCATCCCTCATTGGGAGAAGGGTTGGCAAGATGGGAAGAGAATAAAGCCGCAATTATTTGTCCATATGAAGCCAAAAAAGATGAGGCTGATGAAATTGCCGCTACCGTCAATGGAGCGATCAGACCGTCTACGGAGTTCGCTACAATTGACGAAAGTTTGCAGTATCATTGTCAAATAGTTATTAAACTTATTAGACAAATTCAGCCGAAATGTCCTAGCGTAAGTCGTTGCTGCCAAATGGGAATACATATACTAAATGGGTCTATGAGTATATCGCCTATTATGAAAATTGACGAATTTCCATAAGAAAGCCCCCTTTAGTTAACATCAGGTGACGAATTTCACAAAAATTTCCGAGGAGGCTTTTTCGAGGTCGGGTGACAGGGACTTCACAGAACCCTTTTTACTTCCTTTTTTCTTCTTTCCGGTCGGACTTTTGGACACGATGCGACCTCAAATCCACAGTTATCAGCGCGCGCGCTCCTCACACTCACAAATGCAACGGCTTCTTTATCGCAAAACTATCAAAGGACAAAATCTAAACAGAAATCAAGAG
>JBGOYH010000193.1:0-4030 GCA_041479575.1 Bathyarchaeia archaeon | reverse complement strand
TCTGTTGTGCCGGGTTTTATTGTTTCGTAGGCGGCTTTCATGCCGGCTATGGTTGTTTTGGCGGCTTTTCGCATGTGTTCTTGTTCTTGTGGGTCTTTGATTTTGCGGAGTTCCCAGACGAGGTTGCCTTGTGTCTTTAGCTGTGCTTTGCCTCTGAGGGCTTTTGCGAGTAGGCGGTATATGTCGTGGTTTGTTGTGTCGGTTGCGAGTTTCTTTACTTTGAGAGCTTTGAATTGTGGGGCTATTTTTTCGGTTAGTTTTTCGCCGCGTTTGATGAGTTCGACTTTGCAGTCTTTTGCTTCGGCTTTGGTTTGGTCGTAGTTGACGCCGTAGCTGTACAGTGTGTTTTCGCCTCTTTTGGGTATAAGTAGGCATGCTGCGCCGGGTGTGCTTGTGAGGTATAGGAGGTTGTGTTCGTTGGTGATGAAGAAGGCATCGTGGTTCTTTTTTTCGAAAGCCAGTTGTTTTAGGGCGTTTATTCTGTTCAATTTGTGTTCACCGTTGTGGAAGAATGTTGTAGTCTGTGTTTTGTGCTAAAATGTTTTGTCTTTTTTAGCCGCCGCTGACGATGGGCATGATGGTGACGTTGTCGTTGTTTTTGAGTTTGGTGTTTACGCCTTTTAACTGGTTTAGTAGGTGGCCGTTGACGGTTGCCATGAAGTTTGCCTTTAGGTCTGAACTGCCTGGTTCGTAGATGGCTTTTTTGAATGGTTCTCCGTGTTTCTTGGCGAGAGTGTTGAGTAGGTCTTGGATTGTTGAGTTTTCGTCTAGTTCGATTTCTTCTTGTCGTGTGGTGTTGAGGAGGTTTCGGACGTGGCCGAGGTATTCGATTTTGATTTTCACGGTTGGCACCAGGCGCGTTTTCAAGTGATTTCACAGGTGAGGTTTGTTATATATCTGTTTCAGTCTCGTGGGGGGCGAAAGTATCGAGATTATTGAACATGGTTCTGCCGACCCCCCTAGGGCTAGTTTGGTAACGTTTTTGGTAATGTTGTTCGGTGACGGGTTTGGTTGTTGAAGCATTTTTCGCGCGTTTTGCTGTCAAGTCCTTAGGCGAGCTTTTCACGGGTCATGCGTATTGGTCTAGACGGTGGGCGTATCGTTTGTAGAACAGTCTTTTCAGGATTTCCACTAGCACGAGGTAGGCTCCGATGAATCCTGCTAGGATTCCGTAGAACATGATTGGAGGCGCGGCGAATTCGAACAGGTCGGCCAGAGGTGTAAAGGGAAAGACTATCGCGATGCCGACGACGATTAGGCTTGTGAGGAAAAGAGGCTTGCTGGGTCTGCTCTTGTAGAAGGGTGATTTTCTTGTTCTTATGGCGAAAATGACCAGGGTCTGGGTGCATAGAGACTCGATGAACCATGCAGTTCTGAACAGGGGCACGTTGGCGTAGCCGTTGAATACTTGGAGCATGATGAAGAACGTTAGAAAATCGAAGATGGAGCTTATGGGTCCGAAGAAAAGCATGAAGTTTCTGATGTACGTTGTGTCCAGTTTCTTCGGTTTTTGGATGTATTCTTGGTCAACGTTGTCGGTTGGGATGGTGACTTCGGACATATCGTACAACACGTTGTTAAGGAGTATCTGCGTTGGAAGCATTGGAACGAAAGGCAAGAACACAGATGCTCCGGCAGCGCTGAACATGTTCCCAAAATTCGAACTTATGCCCATGAGAATATACTTCATCGTGTTCCCGAAGGTTTTCCTGCCCTCTAGGGCCCCTGCACTTAGTACTGTCAGGTCTTTTTGCAGCAGTATTATGTCCGCAGACTCCTTCGCAACATCAACTGCATTCTCAGCGGATATACCGACGTCTGCCGTGTGCATGGACGTTGCGTCGTTGATGCCGTCTCCAAGGAAACCAACAACGTGCCTGTTCCTTTTCAACGCGCTCATGATTCTGTCCTTCTGAGCTGGGCTGACTCTTGCAAACACGTTGGCTCTCTCCACAGTTCTCGTGAGAGCATCGTCTTGAAGCACAGCAACGTCGCTTCCGAGAACAACCCCCTTGATCTCGAAGCCAAGCTGCTCGCAAACCTTTCCAGTTACCAGCTCATTGTCGCCCGTAAGAATCTTCAGCTCTATTCCAGCCTTTTTCAATAGCTGCAGCGATTCTTTGGAGCTTTCCTTGGGCGGATCCATAAACGCTATGAAGCCCAAGAAAATCATTTCCTTCTCGTCCTTCAGAGAGTAAGACGGTTTTTCTCCAATTCTTCTGTACGAGACTCCGAGGACTCTGAAGCCTTGGGAGCTCAATTTGTGATAGTTGTCCTGCATCTTCTTTTGTTGCTCACTTGTTAGGTCAATTATTTTATCTTCAAATTCAATGCTTGAACATACACTGGCAATTTCTTCAAGGGCGCCCTTGCAGATCATCAATCGGTCTTTTTCGTGCTCAAAAACGATGGAGACGCGTCTTCTTATGAAATCAAACGGCACTTCATCCACTTTGTCGAAGCCCTTCACATCCAAATGCTTATACTTAAGTATAGCATCGTCAAGCGGGCTCTTCAGCCCTGTTTCATAGTAGCTATTCAGGAAGGCATAAAACAGCGCTTTTTCACTGTCTTTCCCTTCTATATCCGCGTGTATAACGAGCGTGATAACGTTCTCCGTCAACGTGCCTGTCTTGTCGGTGCATAAGACATCCATGTTTCCGAAGTTCTGGATTGAAGCCAAACGCTTCACTATGACGTCTTTTTTCGACATTTCAAGAGCCCCTCTTGAAAGGTTGACGGAGACTATCATGGGCAAAAGCTCGGGTGTCAGCCCGACTGCCAAAGCCACGGCGAAAAGAAGAGATTCCAGAATGTCGGACTGCTGGTGAGAAACCGCGGGTTTGAGGAAGGCGTTTATAAAGAAAACAAAAATCACAAGAACCAGAGCGACTTGTGTGATCAGAAAACCGAATCGCCTGAGCCCCCTTTCGAACTCGGTTTCAGGCGCTCTTCCAACAAGCTGTTCTGCAATCTTTCCATACTCGGTTGAGCCTCCGGTTCTCACTGCAACCGCCGCCGCGGTTCCGCTTACGACGGAGGTTCCTAAGAAGACGTAGTTGCTCGCTTCAGTGATCGTCGCGTTCCCAGCCGCGGTTGTTGCTGTGGTCGTTTTCTCCACTGGAAATGATTCGCCAGTCAATCCTGACTGATCTACGTACAGGTCCTTCTGGACGATTACTCTGGAGTCGGCGGGCACGATGTCACCAGCTGAAAGGTAGATTATGTCGCCGGGAACGAGGCTGGAAAGTGGTATTTCTTTCTTGGCTCCGTCTCTGAGAACGGTTGCGGTTGTGACTACCCTTTTTTTCAGCACCTCAGCGGATTTTTCGGCTTTTGACTCTTGGTAAACGTCCAAAACTACGCTGATGAGCACTATTGAGAATATGATGGCTGCATCCAATGCTTGTCCGATGAGACCTGAGATCAAGCCCGCAAAAAGCAGTATGAACACCAAGGGGTTTCTGAGGTGGTAAAGGAACTCAACGGCACCGGCCCGTCTCTTTTTCTGTGGAAGCTGGTTATGGCCATACGTTTGAAGTCGGTTTGTTGCTTCCTCAGAAGTCAAGCCTGAGTGAGAGGTGTCCAGCCTTGCAAGAACTTCTTCAGTGGGAAGACGCACAATTTCTTCTAGCGTTGCTGATTCCGACCAGCTTGATGTCTTCTCCGCATCTTTCTTGGCCGTGTGTCGCATCTCCACGAGTTTCGCCCTCGAGGATACTAGACCGTGATAGCTAAGCTACCTTCCCTATTCAGCCTCAGATTTGATTGCAGGCCTGCCTAAATACGTGTTTTGGCGCTAGCTATCCATGTGCTCGCGGAAATTTCTTTTCATTGACGGTGGTTTTGATTTCGTGCCAGATTGCATTCACAAGATGTCTTGCATCTCTGTCGATCGCTGACAATACTGAAATGTAGATCGTACCTCCAACTAGGATTACCAGCAAGGTCAGCAACAGCGTCGTTGTGTCCGGAAACACGTAGAAAAAGGCTGCTGAAATGGCTGAAGCAAAAATGTATTTTCCAATGC
>JBGOYH010000192.1:0-4066 GCA_041479575.1 Bathyarchaeia archaeon | reverse complement strand
GCTTTTCTATCTTTCTCCAAGAGTTCAGCAGCACTTATGTAGGCCTTCACCGCCAGCTGCGTAAGCTTCTTGAATTCTTCCAAGCTTTCGGTTTGTCTGGATGCCAACTGGTAGCAGAAGCCTATCCTTTCCCAGATCTCCAAGGCAGAGGAGACCATTGCAGAATCAACGTGCAGTGCTTGCCGATAGGAATTGGCTGCCGCAAGCCAATCATACCTTTTTTCCTGTTCTCTAGCCTTCTCAAGCGTGGCTTGTGCACTTGGCTCTGGAGGCATCATGTATCAATTATCAATAGCCACGTCGTGTATGAAAGACTTTCGAAGATTGGTTTGCAACGACGCGCACATATTGGTGAATGTGTGACATGCGGGATCATGGGTAGTCGGCACTATTGTCGTATCCGTTGCTTTCCCAATAGCCTCGGAAGTTGATCTGGGCAGCACGCCATAGACCCGGTATCATAGATATGGAGTTTGGCTTCACAATTCTTTTGACTCTGAGTAACAGCCTGACTTACATACGTGTGGTACCATGACATTGGTTGGACAAAGATGAGACGGTTCGGGCCTGACAGGAGAGGAATAAGCAATGTTGTTACGGCGATGTTAGGTTTAATGATTGTTGTTATCATAGTAGCAAACATCTTCATTTGGAATTATGAGATGAATGCGTATGATTGGGAAAGGGCACAGGAAGAAGTAACCATTGAGAACGTCATCCGCAGTAACTCTACATCATATAGTCCGACCGGCTACAGTCTTCTTGGAAACACGAGACTCGTTTCAGGGTCAACGAACAACCTTGTTTCTGATGATTCCATTTATATGACGACACGTTCGTTTGCTTCCGCGACATCGGCAGCAAACATGACCGGTGCTTTCATAGCATACAGAAGCAGCAGTGGAATGGATGGGTTAAGTTCTCCTAAGAGTCGCAGCTGGGACGGTGGCAAGGCTCTCTGGAGCGAAGAAAGCGAAATGCCTGACGCGGGCAATTCAGTTCTCTTCGCGAGAGTTGCGTACTGCCCGGTTCAACAGCGGTCTTTCGAGAAGATTGTAGTTACACTGAGCGAAGAAGGATATCTCGACGCGTATGTGTATGATGGGTCATCATGGGTTACGACTAACAATTTAGGTCAGGTCTGGATGAGCCTGCCAGCACTTGTCACTAGGCCATATGATGTGGCTTATGAATCAGTGTCTGGGGACGCCTTACTTGTTTATGAAACAGTCGTCGGAGGTGGAATCAAAGACTTGGCTTATAGAACCTGGTCGCTCAAAACGGGATGGAGCCAGGAAAAATATTACGATGACAGCGATCACGCGTCCAAGATTTCAGTCACATATGTTGATTTGACTTCTGTTCCAAACTCGGACAATATTGGAGTCGCATATATCGACAGTTCCAATAATGACGCAAATGCTATGATCTGGGACGGTTCCGCATTCAGCAATGTTCTTGAGCTGACGGGTTCAATCTCGATAGCGACGGAAGAATGCATTTCGATTTCTTCAGAAACGAGCGGCGCAATTGTAGCTGTTGCTGGGGAAGGCGAGTTCATTAAATGGAGCAGGTTCACAACAACCTGGTCTCCGGTGGCTACTTTCGATATAAATTCAGGTGCAACAAGTCCGATGAATTGGCTGAAACTAGCTCAGTCGGAGAATGACAGACTGATGCTTACGAGTGTTGACGGTGCAACTGACTTGGCTACGAGTGTTCTAGATGAGAACTCGATCGGAAACCGGCAGTGGGAAACATCCGTAGAGTCAATGGGTTCAATGACTTTGAACACGTCTGTTTCAGCAATGCGGTTTACTGCGCAGGCAAGCAAATCTGTTATAAACATTCTGGTTTTCGTTCAGACAGTCTCAGCTTCGCCAGCTTACAGGTTTGGCATAGAAACCAGCACCGCCGGCTATCTGCCAAACGGAACTTATGTTGGCGGAGTTTCCAACTATGCCGTTGCCACACCAAATGCCACTGGGTGGCTAAACCTCACGCTTCCTTCCGCAGCAACATTGACTGGAGGAACTGTGTACCACGTCACCGTTAGATATGACAGTGGAACCATAAACGGAACAAACTACATCGCATTGAGACGGCTGGGCACAAATCAGAACAATTTCCGTCCAAAAGAAAACGCCATAGACAGTTGGCTGAACACCATTTCAGGCACAACAATTCAAAATCGCGACCCAATATTCATCCTGACATACAACGATACTGACAGCTACGAGGCAATGCCATACGATAATATTGCCTCCCACAACATTTACGGAACGAATTGGTACTCTGAGAAGTGGACACAAAACGGAAACAACACAATCGTAGGCGTCAATCTGCCCCTAATAAAGACCGGAACCCCTCCAGACAATCTCTACATTATTCTCCGCAACGAAACAGATTCACAGGACGTCGCCACAATAACAGTTCCTCAAAGTGACATAACGACTACGCTACAATGGTATGAACGATACTTCAACTCAACCGTATCTCTAGTGAGTGGGAAATCATACAGGCTGATCTTGAAGTCTCCAAGTTCAACCTCATCGAACTACTTCACAGCCAGAAGTCTCGCAACAAGTCAGGCCGGAGCCTTGACGTACGACGGGACGAACAGCTACTATAGTTTCTCCTCAAACGGCGGGTCAAGTTGGACAGACACGCTCACACAGGACCTAACGTACATTCTACTGTTGCAGAATGCTGGAACAATGGGGTGGATCATTCATCCTCCCTGGGATACGAGCGTGGACACGCATGCTTCAAGATGCGCTGATTTTGCATGGGAATATCGCCAACAACCCAACTTCAAGAACCAGGGCCTGCTTGTGTATGGAACAACCGCTGGCCAGATTACTTGGCGCAGGTTCCGAGCACCAAACTACATGACAGCAGTAACAAACGTCGCGATGGGCATTAACATTCACACTTGGGTCCAATTAAAGTCAAACCGAAGAACCATAGGAAACGACACAATTGTCTTGGGCGCAGTCTTAGAGGCGACAACCTACGACCTCGGAGCCGTCAAATGGGATGGAACGACTTTAGCGGTAATGGGTACGTCAACCTTTACAGCTGACACAACCGTTGCTGATTATGAATGTTTTGAAATAGGATTTGCCTATTTTGGCGACCCAGTAGAGTTCACGACTGAAGTAGAATTCAATGGAACATCAGATCTCGGAAATTGGACATCCCTCACTTGGGCAATTGATGCTGCTTGGAGCACCAGTAATGTTTCGGTCACCTTTCAGTTGTTCGACTACAACCTTGGCGCGTATCCAACAAGCGGCGACGGATTCATTTCCTATGACTCTAGTATGTCCCCATACATAGAGGAAGCCAAAAACCAAACCGTAACAGTAAACCCAGCACGTTTCCGTGGCACTTCTGGGCAATGGAGAATGAAGGTAACAGGAGTCAAAAGCTCAAGTGCGCAATTCGACCTAGAAGTTGATTTGATTGGGCTGCAACCCCCCAGCGGCGGGCCTTACTTCCTATTCAGAAACAGTGGGACCTTGACTTCTCACATAGTATCCTTATGGGTTATCAATTCCTCACTTCACCAGCGTTATGACGTCAACGTTTACCTGAATTCTGGTCAGGATCTCGTTTTCTACAGAGACGACATCGGGATACCTAGCGGCCAATACACGGTAAGAATTGTGACAGCCAGAGGTAACCTCGCCGTGTTCTCAGGATCATGATATCACGCAAAAGAGCTTCAATGGTTTTCCTTGCAAACTGATCGTGACGGACGGGGCCGTATACGCACTTAGCACCTAGTGGCGAAATCTCCCGCAACTCTCCTTTTGCACATTTTCCTCTTTTCTTTGCCGAGACTGGGTAGGTCATGCTCGGAGCAGTCACCCGCACCAAGTTTATTCACGTTCACGCGGATGCGTCAGATATTTCAGCAACGCACAAGATTGCTATTTCTTAGTTTTCCGCCTGAGCAGTGGAATCCCCACAGTTGTGATTACTGCCGTCGCTAGAATCACGACGACCGTTATGTTGACATAGAAGGGTGACAGCTGCTGGAAAATTCTTCCTATGTCCG
>JBGOYH010000191.1:0-4078 GCA_041479575.1 Bathyarchaeia archaeon | reverse complement strand
TATACTATTCGTATGCACTCCTCCCACCCTCCCCGTGCGCTGAACGTGCCTACCATCGCATAGAAGTAAATTCCACAAAATTCAAAAACTGACACGCTATATTATACTACGCGATTAAGAAAGGAGAAAAGGACAATGAAGAAACTATTAGCAGTGATTATTGTCGCAGTGTTTCTAGCATCTCTAGTACCCATGAATAACACGTCAGCTTCGACGACTAACGCAATCAAAGGCATTAAGCATCCTTCTGCAGGAAGCTTTGCCATAGGACTTGGTGACGACATTCCGGGAATCGACGGCTCATCGTTTATGGAAGTGGCCGTTGCAGACGAAATTGTGCCAATGCTCACTCCGCACTCTCCATGGGAGGTGGCGGTTTCTGACGATTACAACAGCACATTCTACACCTTGGACTTCCAGCAAGTCTTGAGCGGCGTCCACTGCAACATCTGGGTAGGATTAGCCCCCGATGTATGGTCAGGTGGATACAAAGACGAATGGGTCACTAATGGAGCACCATTTTCCGACGATGTATTCTACTTTGCATACCCATGGAGTAACGTAGGAGGGGCATTCTGGGGCGCACCGCGCTTGTTGCCAGGATACCGTGACTACATATATGGAGCACAGCTGGAGCAGTTGAGAGATGAGTTTGACATCAACATATGGGGAAAGGACACATCATTCTTTGGCATGTACGCAGATCGAGCAGGACCTTTGAACGATTACAAGATACAAATATTGATTTTCAACATTCGAGACGGACTCTTCTGGGACCCACTAACTGCTCCGTATTTCATCGAAGGATACTTCTGGTCCTACATAAGCAACTTGTACAATGCCAACATAATCCACATTGACACATATCAGTGGTTCAGGAGACAGGGACCGACCCCCACAGGCGGCGAACCAGCGAAGTTCGTTAGCCCGCCATACCCAGCTGCCAGCAAATATCCATATGAATATGAAGGCACATTCGCGCATGAATTCCAGCACCTCATCCACCGCGATATAGACGCCGACGAAATGTCTTGGCCCAACGAAGGATGCTCAGAACTCGCCCAGATCATCTGTGGCTATGGATTCCCCGCAAGTCACATCGCGAACTATATTTATGCCTACCGAACCACATCGCTGGTGGTTTGGCAAGGATCACTTGCCAACTACGGCGCAGTTGCCTTATGGACATTCTACATGTACGAACACTACGGTGGACAACCATTCATTTACGCATTGGTTCATGAGCAATTGAACGGAATAGCCGGATACAACGCCGTGTTGCAAAGATGGGGCTACAAGAGTTTTGACGCGATCTTTGAAGATTGGGCAATCGCAAACTACCTTGACGACACATCATTCGCCAAAGGAATCTACGGATACTACGGCCTGAACATACCTTCCGCGAATACACAAGGCTGGAGCATTCCATATGTCATTCACAACGGGGGCGCGTCAACAGGCGGTCAATACACCCCAGGCCCCATCTGGACCAGCTACCCAGGAGGAGTCAGGCTCGGCATGGCTTTGCCTTACCTTGTCAGATACTGGGAGTTCCGAGATGGCGCGCCAGAATTGAAAGCATACGTTGACGGTGCAGACTTCACCGGCATCATACCGCACAGTGGCGCACTCGACTGGTACTCGGCCGGAGATGCAAACGCTTGGTTCAGACTCGGCCACACATTCTCTGTACCATCGGGTGGAGCAACACTGAATTTCTGGACCAACTGGGACACGGAAAAGAACTATGACTACGCATACGTGGAAGTCCACGACTTGAACACTGACCAATGGTACACGCTTCCTGGAACAAAGACGCAGACAGGCACTAACGTCGACGGATACGATAACCCCAACTGTCCAGACCAATTCGAACCCACAACGTACAAAGCAGCAGGTAGATGGAACGGATTCAACGGTGCGGGCGGCGGTTGGTACCAAGAAACAATGAGTCTGACACCATTTTCTGGCCACAACATTGAACTCTACTTCACGTACTGGACAGATCCCTACACGCTTGGAAACGGATTTGCCGTAGACGACATCGCAATACCTGAGATCGGCTTCTTCGACAACGTTGAAAGCGGAGCCAACGGCTGGACATTCAACTCAGGCTGGAAAATGACTGGAGGCGTAGAAAACGACTTCAGAGTCAACTTCATAGAGACAACGAACTTCATCAAGCAAACTTCGACCAGAACAATGTACCACATAAGCCCAATAGGGCTTAACGATGTCTCAGAGACGGGACAGGAACTGCTAAACGTCGTTGACACACCCACAATAAAGACTGGTCCCGCAGTATTTGTTGGAGCCAGTCAACCAGGATACGAACACAGCTTCTCGACCACTTTAGACCTTTACGTAGGCAGCCCGCGAGACCTCTCTGGTCCCTATTACTAGAAACAAGCCTAAAACATCAACTTCCCCCTTTTTATTTTGACCAGACAAACATCAATGCAAACACTCTGACTTTCAATTCATCATTTCAGAGTAACGTTTATTCGATTGGGGGAATTCAATTCTGTAGAGAGAGAAGATGGATAGAGCCAACCGAACAGTCGCCTTTGCGCTTCTAGCTTTATGCATGGTGGCTGTCATTTGCAACATTCGTCTGGTTAGAGCCAGCGGACCAATCTACATCAGAGCTGACGGCACAGTCGAGCCTATAGGAGCCCCGATACAGAGAAACGGAGACGTCTACATCTTGACAGACAATGTTACGAGTCAGGCTGACGGAATCATCATCGAAAAAAGCAGCATTACTTTCGACGGATCAGGATATACAGTGCAAGGCGGTGCAGGCGGAAACGGATTCTACCTACATGGCATCAGCAATGTGACTATTAGAAATGCAAGAACCGAAGGCTTCAATTACGGTATCTATCTGGAATCCACATCTGGAGATGTTATCTCCCGAAACGACATAAAAGCGAGCACCTATGATGGCATAGGCCTCTACGATGCAGCGAACAACACAGTATCATCTAACAGTATAAGGGAGAACGATTGGTCAGGCATAGGCCTCTATTTCTCAATGGGGAACAACATGAGTGCAAACTACATATCAAACAACTACTACGGCATGAACTGCTTCAGTTCTCAAGAAAACTGGATATTTCATAACAACTTCGTGGCCAACACGAACCAAACCTCCTCAGATGGCTTGCCAAATGCTTGGGATAACGGCTATCCTTCCGGAGGAAACTACTGGAGCGATTACACAGGCACCGACGCCTATAGTGGCCCTAACCAAGATCAGCCTGGAAGCGATGGAATAGGTGACACACCTTACAACGTTAGTGAAAACAATCAGGACGGGTATCCGCTCATGCAAAAATGGACCAACATAGTAATCGCAGCAATCTCATCATCTAAGACCGCAGTGGGCCAAGGACAAAAAGTGAACATAACAATTATCGTGTAGAATCAAGGTTGGGACGCAGTGGCTACAAGTGTTACACTTTATGCCAACACAACCATCCTGTCATCATTCACAGACATTGCATTGTCAGGAAGAACCCAGACAATGTTGACTTACACATGGCAGACTGCAAGTTTCGACAAAGCAAAGTACGTCATAAACGCAAAGGCAACCACGATCCCAGGCGAAACAGACACCAGAGATAATACACTGGTTTACAGCAAAACCATATCGATTACAATTGTGGCAGACTTGAACGGTGACGGAATCGTGGACATTTACGACGCCATAGTATTGGCAAATGCATACTCTTCTGTCCCAACCAGTTCGAACTGGAATGGAAACGCCGACATCAACAGCGATAACGTCGTAGACATATATGACGCCATAATTCTGGCCAACAACTACGGCAAGAAAATCTAGTGGCCAAACACAACTTCGCTACTTTTATTAACAAAAATCGCCACAATTAAAGCAGTGATACTTGGAGTTATGTTGTATGAAATGGCCAATCAGTTCTCTATCAGGCGTCGCCGTCATCGTGCTTTACTGCGTCTTCACCTTCAGTTCATGGGCTCTGTTCCCAACAGCCTACAGTCCAGTGACAAGCTGGCTGAGCGACCTAGGCAACTCAACCTACAACCCCAGAGGCGC
>JBGOYH010000190.1:0-4083 GCA_041479575.1 Bathyarchaeia archaeon | reverse complement strand
GGATGGCAAATCGACCTCCTATGGAACAAAGAGATAATCAAATGTGTTGAAGCTCAGGTGAACACTCCGCCCGAGTGGGGAGGAGTGGGATTTGACTGGTTCAACAAGACCGAAGCAGACGTGAACTTGAGCGCTGTGTACACGGGTTGGTTGTTTGGTTCAGGGATAGAAAACGATTACAGCGATACGAGCGGGCGGTACTTCAAAGCTGAATGTTTTGGGCCGCGCGGCGGAGACTATCACAACACTTTCAACGGAACAATCCGTGTAGTGACACTTACTTTTCAAGCTCTACAAGCAGGATCCAGCCTCTTAGACTTTGCATGTACAGAGATAGGTAACAGAAATGCAAGCCCAATAGGGCACTTGGTCAACGACGGTAGCGTAGAAGTGCAGGCACAATAAAGATTCCGGCTCAAAACCCTCACGTAAACGAAAATGGCACAGGCGAGAGTTTTAGTATCATTTCAGATTGCCCCGCAGCGCGCGCCGACCACCCCGATGACGGCATCCGCTCCGCACACATCAGAGACCCTGACGGGAACCTAATCAAAATCTGCACTCAACTGCCCAAGCCAAGCTGGTCCAAAGAACTCCGCGAAGAAGACAAACTGCTCACCAAAAAGTAGTCTGCCCCGACGGGCGCGCTTCGGAGTTCTCCCGAAAGCCTCGTTCTTCGACACGGTCAAGCTACCATCCGGTTAATGCCATGTTTCTGCCTTTAAGAACTAGCGTGCACCAGTGTCTAGCAGGATTTCTCTTGTGCTGCCTTGATGATGCCGATGGCCTCTGTAAGAGTCATTTTTGATTTTGGGTCTATTCCTGAACTTGTCGATAGTTTTTGCACGATCGTGGTTTCAAGTACATCGGCCCCGTGCTTTCCAAGAATCAGATTTAGCCCCTCGTGAAATAGTTCGGGCTTCTGAGGGATCTCTTTTTTCTTTAGACCGATGTTTCTTTCAAGATAGTGAGTCAGGGCATGTTTTCCTCTTTTTCCCAGAGTTTCCAGTGCCTCGTCCACGCACTGCATTATCTTGTGCTCAGTGTCTGGGTCAAGGGACATGGAGTTTAGTTCTAGAGTTAAACATATATAAGCTTTATTTTTGTCGAAATGAAAAGCTTATTTGCCGACAAAAATAAAAGGAGGTGATATGCTTGAACTGGAGAATATTTGTCACTCGACACTGGAAAGCAATCGTAATAGCGCTATCAATTGGCTTGGTTATCTTATCCCTTGCTGGGAAGGCACATGCAGAACCAATCAATTGTCCGCTTGGACCATAAGGTTAATATGAAGTCAACAGGAGCGCAATAACGGTGGGAAAGGCATGCCCAAACCATTTGACAACCTTGACGTTAGAATTTTAGAAGGCCTTGCAGAATACGGACCGAGAAACATCACGAAAGTCGCTAAAGAACTTAACGTACCAAGGGGAACTGTCATATCAAGAATCAAACGCATGTCCTCCTCTTTTTATTTGAGACCACTCACGACAATTTATCATACAAACCTGGGGATGAAAAAGGCAGTGGTCTTTGCGAAAGCGACTCCTGGACAAGAGGATGTACTATTCAACTGTTTAAAAGTCAACAAGTTTTACATTTACTTGAGCCGATGTTTCGGTATGTTTGAAGGATGCGTGGGAATCTATGTTATTCCTGTGGAACACACGGCCGAATTCGAGGATTTCCTGGCAGAAGTAGAGAGGTTGGGAATAACACGGGACATAGAGTTGTTCTGGTCGACTTGTTTTCACACGGTTAATCGCACAAGAAAATGGTTTGACGACGATAAGGAAACCTGGGTGTTTCCTTGGGAAAAGTGGCTGGACGAGGTTTCTTCTTCGGAAAGTGAACTGCCTTACACGTTGAAGGACCCTGAGAGTTTTCCCTTGAAGGCTGATGAAACTGACTTGTTCATAGTAAAGGAGTTGGAGAAAGATGCAACCGTGAACTTGGCCTCTATCGCTAGGAAATTCGGAACAACGCTGCAAAATATCCGTTACCATTACGAAAAGCACGTCGTCAGACATGGACTAATCGAGACTTTCCAAATCGCCATATTACCGTTGGACAGAGCAACATCTGACATACTCTTTTTCGTTTTCAAATTCAGTGACAGTGAAAAAATGGGCAAGTTTGCTCGATCTCTCCTGGACAAGCCCTTCGTGGCTATTCTGGGCAAGATACTGAACGAAAACGCGCTGGTTTCTCAGGTTTATCTTCCTAGGTATGAGTTCCGAAACTTCATCGATGCTTTGTCGAAGCTTGCGAGAGAGAACTTCTTGGAAAGCTACGAGTACGTGATTCAGGACCTGCGCGCGGGGAAGTGGTCGAGAGAGACTGTCCCGTTCGACCTTTTCAAGAATGGATGTTGGATGTACGAACACTCGCAGCACGTGAAGGCCCTTTACGACCTAACGTCAACACATAAAACAGGAATACAGTCATCTTCGAATCAACCCGCAAGCCTAAGGGTCCTCAAGACAAGCTAGACTTTGAGCTGGCGCAGAGCGAATATCAAGAAAATAGAAAAAGCAAACTAGACCAACATAGCGCGCGCTGATTCCATTGGGGATTCTCACATGCATAGGCGGAATATTCCTGATTAGAAGAAGGAAACGAAAGTGACTTTCCAACAGGCTGTTTTGTTGCGTACACACCTATTGAGCAATTTGACGATGCAAAAAGTGGATATTACTCTCAAGTGCATGCAGCGAATTGACGAAGTGCGCTGATTCCAGTTTCTTGCTGTAGGAAGGCGGGGAGACCGAACAGCAGGGCTACTATGAACAAGAAGATTACGAACACGATTAGGGCCAGTATGGCTATTGCAATGGCTCCTAACCACCCCGTCTTGAAGGTGGCCTTGTACACCCCAATCCAAGCCAAGAAGGCCAGCACAAAACCAGCGACATAACCCAATGTTCCCAACAGTCCGCCTAGAAATGCGTCAACGACCACTAACACTATCACATATACGATGGGACCCAATAATGCAGCAGCCATCGCTCTGCCAAAAGTCGCATTTCCCTTAGCGACGACTTTGCCAGCGACGTATACCGGTATTGAAACCAAGATCCACACGATTACCAACACCACCGCTATTTCCAGCAAAGTTAGCAGGTCGATTCCGTTTGAAAACAGAGACGCGAGTACCGAGATCATATTGGGTCTTTTCAGTGCAGTGTCTTATAATATTTCTGTTCAGTTGATAGTGCCCTTCAGAATTGGCTCTCTCTTTGGTCTCTTCTTGACAGGGACTTTCTTCGAAGAGGTGTTCTGCCGAGGATACCTCAATGAAAGAATGACAGTATTGACCAAACACAGGTGGGCACCTGATTTTGGGTTTGGGATAAAACTTTACCCCCAAACACACACACTTTTTTAGCGCGCGCTACCCTCTTAAATCGATCGATATCGATCGATCAGATTGCTATTCTTTCCAGTACCATGCGCAGTCGCAGCAATTGTGGCCTTGCATCAGGGTCTTTGTCCGCGCGCGCAGAGGGTCAAGGAACACGCGAGAATATTAATGCTGACTCAGAGAGGTTCCGCGAAAAGCGAGATGTTTACGTTTCTGCTTTCCTCAATAGTTCTTCAGCGTTCTCGACTGAGATTCGATAGAAGATCAAGGTTATGACGGTAGCGATTATTGAGCTCAAAATAACAGCTACGTAGAGGTCCATGAAAGGTTGAGCCAGACTTGGGACAAAAGATGAGAGTAGATATGGCACGAAAGGAACCAGTATTGCTATTGCCACGAGGAAACATACAACCAAGTTGATGAAGTTCCACAAAGTTCGGATCATCCTCGGTCGAGGCACTTCAGTAAAGTCGGCCCTCTTTATGCCGTTAGATAATGAAATAGATCCCAATGCGAACACCAAAAAGACGGATTCAAGCAATGCGGCAAACACGGCTCTTAGGGAAGGGTGAAAGACTATGAATCCGACGGTTCCTGTCACAGCCAAGACTGCGAGTGAGAAGAAGACCACGAAAAAGTATTTGCTCTTCACAAGACTCTTGGGAGAAATCGGAGACGAGTAGATCCGCCAGATTGTCCTTCCTTCTTCACCTATC
>JBGOYH010000189.1:0-4085 GCA_041479575.1 Bathyarchaeia archaeon | reverse complement strand
ATTTCCCTTTTCAGTGCTGCCTATTCTAGGTATTGTTATGGTGAATTGGGCTCCTTTGCCATGCGTGCCTGTTTCGCTGATTGTCCAGCCGTAGACTTCCATCATCTTCTTTACCAGATAGAGTCCGTAGCCAGAACCTTTCCCAGAAGTGTAGCCTTCGTCAAAAAGCTTTGGCTTCGCAGCGTGTGGTATGCCAACACCGTCATCCTCATAGATCACATTCAGATGGTCATTCTTCTCTTCGTAGAAAACTCTGATCCGGCTTAGTTTCTTGCCATACTTCAATGAGTTGTCAATTAGATTATAGAAAAGTTGTCTCAACAACGAATCTGCCAAAACAGTCAAGCCATGACAATCATTTACAACCTTAATGTCTTTCAGGCTTGGGAAGAGTGAAACGGCCTCATCAACCGTTTTCTCCACGTCAAGGTAAACCAACTCTTCGACGCCCAGCATCTCGTAGGCCTTCGCGAAGTCAAGAATCCTCACAGTCTGTTCAATAGATGCTTCAATCTGTTTTAGGTAATTCAGGACTTCGCTGTTCCCGGGAAGTTTCTTTCTCGCCAAGTAAGCATTTCCCCCAACTGCAGCAAGCTTGTTCCGCACATCATGCCTTGTAAGTCCGCCGACCACTCGCAATTTTTCGTTCAACACCTGAAGCTTTTCCATTGCCCCATGTAGTTCTCTCTCGGCTTTTTTCAGTTGAGAAACGTCTAGGCCTATGGCGATGCTGCCGACGGGGTTGCCTTTTCCGTCGGTTATGCTGTTTGTATACCAAGAAATAGTCTTCGATGCTCCATCTTTGCACGTGACCTCTGTCTCAAAATTTAGTTCAAGTTCCTCGTCGATAATCCTTTTGGCTCGGGCAAAAACTTCGGTACGGTATTGAGGGTCTGGATAGCACCATTCCCAAATCTTTTTATGTCCAATAACCTCTTCGCGAGTATACCCGGAAATAAGCTCCGCGGCACGATTCCACAAGGTCACATTTCCTTCCCTGTCAAGCAGATCAATCCACACCATCGCAGCGTCAATAACTTTGTTCTGAAACTCCAACAGACTTCTTGCCTGCTCCGATGATCTCCGTAATGTTTCCTCTGCCTGCTTAGCTTCTGTGATGTCTCTGAATATTCCCTGAAGGACTTTCCTATCTCCAAATCCGATGAGACTGGCCTTGATTGCAACTTCTTTGATTTCTCCTGTTTTTGTAATGATCTGAGTTTCCAGCATCTGTCCTTCCTTTTCTTCAAGGTGCTGTTTGAAAGTCTTGCTAATTCCTTCCTCTATGATTTCTTGCGGCGGATGAAGGATTCGCTGATGTTTGCCAATCAATTCTGATTTGCTTCTGCCGACTAACTTCATAGCCGCACGGTTACAGTCTATCAACATACCTGTTTCAGCATCAGCCACGAAGATAGCGTCCATCGCCTCCTCAAACAACGTTCTAAATCTTCCCTCACTTACGCGCCAAGCTTCTTCTGCTTTCTTTCGTTCGGTAATGTCAATCATATAAATCCGCAATACGGCGTCCTCATGGACATAATAGACTGATTGCTCATAATACCTATCACCAAGCTCGACATTCTCACGTACAAAATTTTCAGTCCGATGAATATTGAATTCACTGATCATGGCTTTGAGGCCCTCTTCAAAATCGTAAAAAAGCTTTGAGTCATGCAATTGCGACAACAGCTTTCGTGCTGCGGGATTGAGATAAGTTGTTTTACCATTCAAATCGATCTCCAAAACCGGATTAGGATCTTCTTCTGGAAAAGAAGCGAGTCGTCTAATCTCGGCATCATGTCTCTTGCGTTCTGTGATATCCCTTATCATACCCACAAAGCCTACGAGGTTACCAGATGAATCTTTGAGGACGTTGGCGGACAGTTCTGCTTGGTATTCCTCTTTGCCCTTTTTCAGGAGTGTGTACTCAACGGTCTTTGGCGTTCTCTGGTCAAACGCTTCCTTCAGATTCTTCGAGGCTCTCTCTCGGTCTTTCTCTGCAATGAATTCAAGACTGTTCTTGCCAACAATTTCCTCCTTAGAGGAATATCCTGTCAGCCTCAGTGTTGCCTCATTGCAATCAACGATGTTTCCATTCAAGTCGCTGATTATTATGGCATCTGGGGAAGAAACCAGTATGGCTTTTAACCTCTCTTCTCCCCGCCATACTTTCATTTCTGCCCTTTTTCTTTCTACGGCGAGGCGTATGCCATGTGCTAGTTCACCATAAACTGTTTCTGGGAAACCAAACTTGTTGAAGTATCCATCGGCACCAAGGTTCAATGCTTTGACAGCTACTTCTTCCCTGCCTTTTCCAGTGAAAACAAAAAAGGGAATTTTGTTTCCTTTCTTTCTTAGTTCTTTGAGAAACTGTAAACCGTTTTTTCCAGGCATCAGATAGTCGCTGACGACAACGTCATACTCTTCTTTCTTCATCTTTTCTACCGCTTCTTTAACAGACTGTGCCGTGTCCACTTGAAATGCCCCTTGCATTTCTAAGATTGGTCTTGCAGTTTTCAAGAAACTAGCATCATCATCCACATGCAAAACTCGTACTGGTGGTGCCTTGATTATTTCTACAACATTTGTTTTTGAAAACTCGACAGTTGACTGGCCCATCTGAATTACTTCCCTTTTTACTTCTATTCAAAGCAAGTTTACCTCAATTCTCAACCCTCTCTATGGATTAAACACTTGTGTAACCACAAGATGAACAAGCAGCATTGCTAATTCAGATTCAGAACAGAACATACCACCACGCCGAAAGAGTTTCTCGGTGTCAGAGCCCATGAATCCAGTGAGCAAAGGCTAAAGCGAGCACAAGAACTGGTCCGCCATGCCGAAGAAGGTAGAACGATACGCATTACATCTAGACATCTGGTGCCGCGCGCGAGACACGATCTCGTTGGGCAGACCGACAGAAAACGAACGTCCGGCCAGTTCTCCACTTACTTGCTGATAATTTTGTAAGCGGTTAACGCTTCTTTCGCGAGATCCTTAACAGAACCTCTAAACAACAATGAATAAGGCGTTGTGCAACCTGCGAGGCAAGGCGTGCAATGTTCTCTAGCCTGAAGTACTTCACGAAAGCGACTCGTGCGTAGCAGTTCTGTCATAGAAGAAGTTACAAGTGACCCGACTTTCCAGTCAGGAGAGTCCGGTCCGATCGGACAGATGCGCAGTTCACCAATGGGAGACACACCCAGGTATAGTCGTCCCGCATCACAGATGTACGGCATCTCGCCTTTCACAAACTTTGGGATAAGTGCAATGACCTTTTCTGAAGGCCCAAGAAAATGGTTATTTGCTTTCTCCTTCAGTATGTCTCGAACGAAGTCATCAACTTCGTTGCTGGGAATCGAGTAGGCTGAAATGAATTTGTCTTTCCCGCCGACGGGGAATAACGTGACGGGAACACCTAGGTCCTTGATCCAATTGCAGAATGGAAGGAATTCTTTGTAGTTGATGTTATTCAGAACAAAGTTCACGCCGACAGTGCAATCTCGTTTTACCGCAAGCAGGTTCTTCAATCCGGCCAGAGCTTGTCTAAACGTTCCTTTTTCTCCTCGAATTCTATCATGCGTGTTCTCAAACCCGTCCAGAGAAACAAAGACTGTGTCAAACACGCTTGATATGGACTTCGCCCTTTCCGGGGTCAGCAAGGTACCATTTGTATTCAGTCCAACAATAATCCCTTTATGTTTAGCGTATGCGGCTATTTCTTCCAAGTCTCTTCTGATCAGTGGTTCACCACCTGTAATGCCTAGCACTGCGACGCCGAGGTCTCCAAGTTCACCAACGATTTTCATTGCTTGCCTTGTGTCTAATTCTCTGAAAGTTTTGACCTTCCATGCATCGCAGAACACGCATTTTCGGTTACATCGGAGAGTTATCTGGTAACTCACAAAGAAAGGTCTAGGGGACTTCATCTTGTATCTCACTAGGCTACCTGCGATCTTGAAAGCCTGCATCATCCTGTTCATACTCAAACAATCGCGCTCGCTATAATGCACACAAGTAGCTGGTTGCACTTAACTCCTATTCTCTTGACCATCCAGTCTACAACTGTTGACTAGTGATTT
>JBGOYH010000188.1:0-4087 GCA_041479575.1 Bathyarchaeia archaeon | reverse complement strand
GGTCATCAAGACTGCCACCAAACCGAACAAAGCCAAAACTCGCAACCCGGCAACAGCGACTACACCCATCAAAGTCACGGCAACCCTGCGTTTCATGGCCTTCAGCTCTTGTTCTGGCTGCTCGTACACGTTGGCGCAAGATTGACTGCAGAAGTAGTACGTGCGATCCCCAATCTTCTTCTTGATCGCCTTATCCTTGTCGACGTCCATACCGCACACGGGATCTCTTGGCATAATATTCATCCTCCATTATGACGTTTGTAATTCTCCCTGTGAGCTCCGAAGTACTTAAATATATCTTTTAAAGATATATGTTTTAAAGATAAATCTGGTGAATACATGTCTAGCAAAGAAATAGACGAAATTGTCTCTGACTTCTCGCGCTTCTACATTCTCACCATCCTATACGAAGGACCACAACACGGCTACAGCATAATCAGCAAATTCAGAAAAAGGATAGGCAAAGAAATCAGCCCCAGCCTAGTGTACCCGTTTCTCAGTCAACTAGAGAAAAAGGGCCTTGTAAGACACGCGCTTAAGCCGGTCGGAGAGAAGAAAAGGAAAGTGTTCGAACTGACCGAAAAGGGGAAGGAACTCTGCAAGACATTGTTCAAACGCTTCTCAGCCCTTGTATCTGTTGCCATCGAACCGAACTTAGAAGTGTGCGCGAGCTGCGGATGCAAAGTGTACGAAGGCGGACACAGAGAGGTCATCGATGGAAAAGAAATGACCTTCTGCTGCGTGCACTGCGCAGCAGCATACAAGAGAGAAGCGTTGAGAAAGTCTGCTTCGCGAGAGCATTGATGTTTTAGGAGATGTATGAAAACATGCACATTGGAATTTTGGACATTATTTTACGCGTTGGATTGACCCTAGCAACGAGCTTCTTGTTCGGAATCATGTTTCTTGGCTATTGGCGTACAAGAACCCGTAAGATGCTGTTTGTCACAGCGGGGTTTGCAGTTTTCTTCGTTCATGCACTAATCACGGTTCCAGAGCTGTTCAGCGATACCTACCAGATCGCTATGAGCGAGAACGTGCACCTTCTCATCCATCTGATAGCACTAGTCTTGATAGCAATCGGCATATTGAAGGACTAGCACGTCATGTTCAAAGATGAAATCCTGGAAAACGAAAGAAGAAGAAAAATCTACGCCGCCATAGAGGGGAGTCCAGGTATTCATCTGAGGGAACTTCAAAGAATATTGAACATGCCCCTAACCACTTTGGAATACCACCTCAGCTATATGGCCAGGAAAAAGATCCTGTTCGCAGAAACACAGGGTCATCATAAAAGATACTACACAAAGCCCCTTGACTCTGAAGACAAAAAAGTGTTGGCAGCACTGAGACAGAAAAGAATGAGACAAATCGTGCTCATCATCCTAGCAAACGGAAAAGCAAAATATCAACTACTCGCAGACCAGCTCAAACTGTCGCATTCAACGTTGTCACCATACCTCAAATATCTGGTGAGCAACAACATCCTCGTCAAGGATAAAATCGGGTACGAAAACCTCTACACCGTTCAAGACGAAGATAGAGTCGCAAAAGTCTTGACAGCGTACAAACAGAGCTTCTTAGACAGACTCGTGGATAATGCGCTAGACATCTGGATGGAAACCCACTTTTCGCAAGGAAAAAACCAAACGTGAATTAGACAATTCGGCTCTTGTTTTGGTCTGATTCGGCTCTTGTTCTAGTCTGTTTCATGGTTTTGTCCGTCGCTTCTTATAAGCAAAGAATGAGAGGCTTGGAGTTGGAGGTTGAGAACAAGTCGGCAAAACCTGTTCTTCAAAAGGGCTCGGAAGGGTCTAGGGCACGTTGAAGACCATTTTTCATAACACCTCTCCCCTTTCTCCTCTTCAGCTGCTCCAGACCTTTGCGAGAACCCAAGAAGAAGAGAATCATGCTGACATGGAAAGGTGGAGGAGAATGAACACACAGGTATTGCTTGAAGAAAAACACGTTCTGCTGAAGAATGAGCTTGGCGAAAAATTGCAGAAGAAACATGCTTTGGAATTGGAAATTACAAAAAAGTTTGAGGAGCTGAAAAGACTAGAGATTTCGCTAGAGAAGCGCGCTCATCTCACGACCGTTGAGGGATAGTAATGCTTTGCTGTTTAGGACTGGTTGCTGGATTTGCAGCTGGCGCCGCATTAGGCGGACCTTGGGCATTTCTCGCACCGATTGCAGGATTTGGCCTAGGCTTGATGGGAGACATGACCCTGATCAGACGCAGCCTGCATGGTATCCACAAAAACGCCGAACGATGGGTAAACATGAGAGAACGCGAGCTGCATCACGAAGAGTCTAATGAGGTGTAAGATGCAAGTGACAAGAAGAGTTATGGTTTTTGTCTTGGCCTCAATTGCGGTGATCGCCACGATAGCTCTGGTGAGCTTTGGTTTAAGTCATGCGCAGGCAATGAGGGAAAACGCCAGCTTCATGAGGTCTACAGGAGGGCATATGAGCCAAGATAATCACGGGACCTGCGATGAAAACATGTCAACTCACATGAATGCAACAGGGAATATGCTCGATGAATGCGGAGATGTGCATGACGGTATGAACATGGCAGGACACATGATGGGTATGCACTAGGGCACTTCACTTTTCCTCCACTCTCTGCCGAGCAAGAATGTCTTTTGGTCCCTGTGCTTTTAAGCGATAGAGGCCTAGCTGCACACGACTAGACACCATCGCCCTAATTTGAGAGGTTGGAGAGAATGGCAGGAGAGCAAGTTAGCAGCGCGCGCTCGAAAAAAGAATTGCTTGATACAGCGAGAATCATATGTGTTCGTGAATCCACCCATAGTCGGCGTAGATCTTCCTTATCGCGGGTAAGGTCAGGAAATCGATGAATCTCTCAGACAACTTTACATCCTTACTATAGGAGATTATGCCTGCCACAGTGCTTCTGAAGATCTGAAGATTCGGGGGGAGCTCGATTATTTCGCAAGTGTCTGGCCAGACGCCTTGGAATGCGTTCCAGCCGAATATGGCGTCAACCTTGTCCGAATGGATTAGACTCATCAGAGAGCCGCATGCGTCTGCATGATGGGTGATGTTTCGACGTATCTGGTCTGTTAATCCTGCTTTGCTTGCTACGTCGTCCCACATGCCCTTCAGGCATCCTTCAACGGCTATTCCGATTCGAACGTCTTTCCTGCAAAGGTCTTTGAGGGAAGCGATCTTTGCTGGGTTTCCAACGGGAACAATTATCACAGATCTTCGATAGCCCAGACTCTTTCTTGAGCCTTTAAGTATCAACCCTTGATCTTCTGCATCATCTAGAATGTACTCGGCGCCGGAAGAGAAGACGTCGCCTTTTTTGAACTTCGCAATTTCGTTCAGGAGGTCTCCTGGTTTGCCTATTCTTAAGTCGCATTTTACCTTGGAGTCTTTCTCAAAAATAGCAATCGCATCACGGAGAGGCGGAGCGACCGCCCCAGCAGAATACACCTTAAGCTGCCCTTTTTCAGATTCCACAGACCTTCTCACCAAGCCTGCCTCTACTTCTAATGAATGATAATCATCAAGACCTGCACAAATTGCTTTCGAATTCTGCGGCAAATTACGCGTGGTTCATATACGAAAAGCAATTGAGACGCGATGATTTTGGTAGCCACGGATAGCTTCGAACTCTCGCCAAACATATTGTAAGCGTATTTTTGCCGGTAAACTTGGGTGGGGGTCCCACTCCCATCGCTTCCAACATCGCAAAGGATTAGCCCTCGTGGTGGCACGCGTACTCTTCATATGAACAGAACCAGTGATGAACGTAGAATGAAAGCCCCTACAATCCGGATATGCCCAAAGGTCCAGAGCATTCTTCAAAAAAAGTCACTGGGTCAAAAATGCCCAAAGGAGCAACATGTTTTACGGTCGATTCAGGGTCAGCCTTATCAAGTAAGAAGCTCCTCTTCTCAGGCAAGGGGCAAGGCTACCGTATGAAAAGGAAAGAAGACGCGACCAACTATTTTGTCAGACATCTTAAGGTGCAAAACGAGAAAGTGTAAGGAATTGCTATGGCAGATCCACTCCTGTTTGCTTTCGTGGTTGGGATGATTGCCATTTTGGTGGC
>JBGOYH010000187.1:0-4121 GCA_041479575.1 Bathyarchaeia archaeon | reverse complement strand
GCGACGACCGAAGTTGCTGACAGAGAAATGCAAGAATTCAAGAATAAATATGGAAGCCCAGCACACGCCACGATCCTTCTCGACTACGCGCGTCTTATAGATCTAATGTATGCTGTTGAAAAGGCACAAGAACTCCTCCAAAGCGATGAATTGACTCGAACTGACACGAGAGTCAAAGTGGAACCGAAAAGCGGGAAGGGAGTTGGAGTTGTCGAAGCCCCAAGAGGTACGCTCGCACACGAGTATGTTTTAGACAACGATGGGCGATTGGAGCAGCTGAAACTGATGATACCCACGCAAATCAACAATCAGGCAATAAACCTGAACGTGAAAGACGCTGCAACCGAGTTCATACACAACGGCGAGATCAAACCTGGACTCTTGAACAGAATTGAAATGATAACAAGAGCTTATGATCCGTGTATAAAATGTGCTACAAGACAAACGGGCGAAAGATTAAGAGTGGAAATAAAGGACAACAGAGGCAGGCTTGTCACAGTTTTGTAGGGGTTCTTCAAAACAGAATTTCTATTGCTTGAGCAGGACAGTTGAACAAACATGTTCTGCACATTATGCAGTTTTCGACATTGACAATTTCTGGCTTTGATTTTTTCCCTTCACGGAAGACCATTGCGGGGCATATCTCTACGCAGATCTTCTCTTTTTCTCGCAGACACTTGACATCGTTGATTATGATCTTGACCATGTTTCCGCCGCGTTTCGCAGGTTGCTCACTGATCATAAGGCCTGAAGCTGAATGGCGATTTAAACAAATCGTTCTCTAACTTGCGATTTCAACAAAAAGAAAGGCGAGATACGTTTTGCGTATCTTGTGTCTAGCCTCCGGGCGAGCCGTGGAATGGTACGTCTTTCCAGAGTATGTCCCACCAGTCTGCTTCTGTTATTGTCTCTCCTTTGACAAGAATTTCCAGCACTTCTTTCAATAGACCGTGATGCCTTTTCTCATCTTCAAGTATAGCATTAAGCAAAAGTTTGACTTTGTTGTCTTTGACTGATGGCAGTGTTTTGCTTATTTTCTTGATGAGTTCTGCTTCCGTCTGGATGTGTTTTTCAACGAGGTCCTTTTGTTTGTCCAGATTTTCTTGCGTTAAAGCCTTAGAAACGGTGGTCATCAACCTAACAGCTGAAGCGTACATCTCTGCATGTTTAACCGAATCCAGTGATATTCCTTTCAAAACACCTTTGACTGTGGGATTCTCAATTTCAGGCAGCGACTTGTTCAATGCATCTACGATCTTGTTTTCCACTTTGACCTGTTCTTTCAAGAATTCTATCAATTGATCTTTGGAGCTCAAAGATTTGCCTCCTTGGTTTATGCACATGCTAGGCTTTGCGAATAAGGCTTTCGGCAGTTCTTTTACCTAAAGCAAAGCACTTCTCCAGACCAGTTTGATCGGGCGTGTAGTTGGCCAGAAGTGGCGGCTCTGTCACGTTCATGCCAAACTTGTTTTTCAGGATTTCCAGAACCAGTTTTGAAGCTTCGCCGCTCCATCCATAAGAGCCGAACGCAGCGCCAGTTTTGCCTTTCAGACTCACGTTTTTCACAGCTACTTCTTCAAAATAGTTCTTGAATAGTTGCTGGCATGTCGTGATGATAGGTTGATGTTCCAACGAGAATCGCGTCGTAACCCGCAAGCTCTTCATGAGGCACATAGTAGTTTAGTTCTACTTCGGTTCCTGCCACGCTTTTGGCCCCATCTACGACGGCTTTCGCCATCTTTTCAGTGTTCCCAGTGCGGCTGTAATACAGTACAAGAATTCTTGGCATTAACCTACACCGTAACCTTAACTAGGGCACAATAAGTATATGAATCGTTTTCTTGGATGTCACTAAAACTAGGTGCATGATCCAATGACAAGGAAAGAGTGTGCTACACCTTTTCTGTCATGCTCAGGCTTTCATGATTATGCTCCATCCAACTATCGCGCCTAGGATGTCGACTACTGCAACGATGATTGCGAGGTACTGAAACGTCGATTTCTCCTTGAGTATGTCTTCTGCCAAGAACGAAAGGACTACTGCGATGATCCCCACAATTGCTCCAATGCCATAGAAGCTCAAAAAGAAAAACCCTAATATACTCAGTACGAAAGAAAAAAATGAAAACCTGTTTGAACCTTCATCAGTATATCCCATTCGCTTACCCTCGCAAATCGTTATTGTGTTTCTCATCACACCCTTTTATTCTTTTACCTTACATCGCAATTCTCAAGCTTGTCGAATGCGCATTGCGCAATTGTTGTCACTGGGACTGATCTAATCATCCAGCATGCAAATCGAGTACAAGAGTTACTTGTTCAAAACTACGATTCCTATTCCGACAAATAGAATGCCAATGACCTCATTGAGATCGACTTTCTCGCCGAGCAGTAGCCACCCCAGAAGAACTCCAAATACTGGAACAAGGAACAGCCACATGGAGACTTGAGAGGCTTCGTGATGTCTGAGCAGATAATAATAGAGAGCTACACCGAACGCAGTGCAAATAACAACGAGATACGTGAGAATCAAGACAAATTGGAGAGAGACAACCAGAGTTGCCTCAGAAAAAATGCTGAGAGCCAGAAGAAAAGCCCCTGCCGAAAGAAGAAATGTTGATGTTACGGGAAGGAAATTTTCGTTCCCTACCAGTTTCTTGAAAAGAATAATTCCCAATGCCCAGCATAGCGCACTCGACAAGACAAGAAACCCTCCGATACTGACCAGGCTGGTTGACAGGTTTTCAAGAAAAAGCAACACGATACCCAAAAAACCGAGCAACAACGCAGAAGCTTTCTTCCATGAAAAAGATTCCTTCAGGAATACAGCACCCAAGGCTGCAACAAAAATCGGGTGAGTGTAATAGAGGATTGAGGTCTCTCCTGCGCTGATGTACTGCATTCCAACATAGAGGCAGGAAAACTCGATTGTTGCAAGAGCCCCGAGAAAAACTGCGTTAAGTAGGTTTCTTTGGCTAATTGACCTAGATTTTGGCATCGTTACCGTAATCAACGATAGGATCAACCCCGCAAGAAGATAGCGCAAGCCAGCTAGTATCAATGGAGGATTCCCGCTAATCCCAAACTTGATCACCACCAAGTCCGACGCAAAGACGATTGAAAGCAAAAGAAGAAGAATCCGCGATTTCAGTTGCAGTATCATGTTCATAATAATCGGATGCCTACCTATTTTGCGACGTCAGTGCTCAACTTGGTGTTTGTGTTCAGCGCTTCAGCCACCTCTGCCTCTGAAACCTCAGTCGCCTCTACTTTGCGATTGGTCTGCCGTCTTTCACAGGTTCTCACGGGGTTCCATGAAATCCGAAGTATCCTTCTAACAGGTCTAAAGCCGAACTTCTGATATGCTTCAACATAAGGCTGAATTGTCAGCGTAACCGCCTTGAGTGTTTTACATTTTTTGGAGGTTGCACAATTCAGAGCAGCTTCTGTCAATTCGTTTACGACAGCAGTGTTTGAGAAGGCATTCTTGACTGCAAGATACCTGAGATCGACACGATCCTTAGCTGAAAGATTAAACACGCCAACGCAACCGAGAGGCTTGCTCTTTTCTTCAGCTATGAAGAAACCTTTAGGCTTGAAGTACGGCGGAGACAACAGCCGCTTCACCCGCTCTGTCGTCAACGTTTCTAGGTTCCTGTATGCAGCGTTGACTAGATTGAGGAATAGCTTATTGTCACCAGACTGGAAATTTCTGAGAACCATAATTTCTTACCATTTACATTTCGTGCCTGTCACTACATAAGGTTTTTATCAGCATTCCCGACTTGAATTCAGCGACGGTCTCGGTGGGTGCAACCATTACAAAAGGCATTGTTTTTGACATAAAGAAGTACGCCACAGATGACGGACCAGGCATTCGCACGACAGTATTCTTGAAGGGTTGCCCCTTGCGGTGTTCTTGGTGTCATAATCCTGAAGGTCAAGTTTCAGCGCCTCAATTGATGTACAAAAAAAAGAAATGTGTCAGATGCGGCGAATGCGCAAATGACTGCCCGACCGGTGCAATTGTCTTTGCCAGAAAACGAATATCGATAGATCGAAAGCTCTGCAATCTGTGCGGTAAATGCTCCAAGAAGTGCCCGACTGATGCAGTTGGGATT
>JBGOYH010000186.1:0-4214 GCA_041479575.1 Bathyarchaeia archaeon | reverse complement strand
CCTTCACCAGCAACTCATGTTTGACTTCCCATGGAGCAACAGTCCTCGGCATTGCGGCAACATCACTCCTTGTAGAGTACAAAAATGCTTAGAAGTATAAGAATCTAAACCCCAAAAACCTAGACGTTCTGCCTTCAAGAACAACAAGAGTTCAAAACCGCGTTCGACGTTGTTCTATACAGCTTCTGTCAAGGCCGCGTTTCTATTCCCAGCCTTCTGTATTTCACAAAGACTATAGCGACCACGATAATGATTGCCGCAAGCAACATCACAGCAATATTTCCGGTTACCACCACCGAGACATCCAGGTTTTTCTCAAAAGTCTCTTTTTCTACTCTAACGTGATATGCCGAGTACGGTTTCCATTCAGACAGGCTAGCCACGTACCTTCCATATCCCACGTTCTCTGCTTGTACAGTTCCAACGGTTACGTTAGCATCGGTCACCGGTTTTCCATCGAACTGATATGCAACATTTACTTCTACCAGAACTCTACCAATAGTCGACGTGTCGGCTTTCACACTACAATTCAACTCGTCAAATACGATGCTGATGTCGTTTGTCGTGAAAGTCGTCAGACCGTAAAGGGAATCAGAAATATTCTCTGCCCTGTAGTGCACGAGCTCCACAGAATTCTTTGCGGAATCTTCATTCAAGGTTATGTTTCCTTCGAAGACTGTTTGGTCGTATTCATATTTTCCAGTCCAAATTATCGGAGCCGTCGATCCAACGCTGACTCGCTCTCGAGGGGAAGACAATATCAGGTCCACTCTATCCCAGACTACCGAAACACTGTTGCCCTCGAAGGCAGTCAGATTGTAATTCGGGTCCACGATTGAAATCACCTTGAAACCGTGATTTCCCACTTCGCCTTTTGTGAGCGTGTCGTTCAAAGCAAAATCGCCGTTCCAAACTGAATTGTCGAATTGGTATGCTCCTGTTACGAGGACTTTCGCAGTTTCCCTTACGTTAATTCGTGTATCCGAGGCGGACAGATTCAGCAGTACGCGATCAAAGATCGCGGAAACGCTGTTTGTTTCAAAGGTACCTAAACCGTATAGAGGGTCTGATATTGAAGTCGCGGAATATGCAAATCTGCCAACCTCGTTTTTCGTGAGAGTATCATTAAAAACTACGTTGCCATTCCACACAGAAGAATCAAAAACATAGGTCCCTTTCACTTCTACCCTCGCAGTCGATCCGACATCTATTCTTTGGTTTCTTGGAGTGATCGTCAGGTTAACCATGTCCCAGATTATTGAAGCTTGTTTCACGTCAATCATCAACGTCAGCCCGAAGAGCTTGTCCTCAAAACTGGAAGGAACCGTATAGTTATTCTGGCCCACAATTGGTTCTGAGACATTGATCGCCCAATAAACACTCTGCTCGTTCCATTCAGCCAGTTGTCCACCGATCGCCAAAGAGCCAGTAGAGTTGTTAAATGTGCTTCCGTCGTAGGCATAACGTATTTTGACCCAGATCGTCTGAGTAGAATTGACGTCGCATCTTTCTTTCGACACGCCGTAGTCGAATGCATGAAGAACATCCCACACGATCCATGGACTCGGAGCCTCTTGTTTGAATGCATAAAAGCCCTGCACATCCACGCCCGTGACAAGCCAGGAAATATTGGCTATGACAGATGAAGTCGCATTCACCGTTGCCCATCCTGTTGAGTTTGTCACGTAGGCAGCGCCGTTGATGTATATGGCGCCGTCAACGATGCCCGAACCGTTGTCGCTCCACCTTGCATGAAAATATATTTGTCGGGTCGAGTTAACGTCGACTCGTTGCCTGCTGACGGCGGCTTGATCTACAGACACATAATGTTCAGGCACGTTCAAAACCGCGGATACCATATTGTTAGTCTTGTTTTTCTCGACAACATCATCGTTGACATCAACCCTGACTTCTATCTGATTGAGGCCCGCTTCGGCCTGCCACGGCCCAAACTCCAAGACGGTTTGCGCACCAGGATCAACGGTCGGCAATTCCTTTCTTTGGAATTCGGTTCCGTTTATGCTGAGGGACACCAACGCAGGCTCAGAAGCAGTGATGCCATCATTTTTCACAAGGACGTCGAAGGAAACATTTTCACCTTGCAAGATTTCGCCCACAAATTGAATCTGTTCGGCAACAAGATCTGCAAACCCCTTCTGTACCCTGATGCTCGAGTTTTCGGAGCCCAAGGAAAGCACCTTCACCGCTACTTCGTTGTTCGAATCAACAAATCCTGTATCAGAAGTGAAGGCTGCGTCTCGAAGTGTCGTCGAAGAGGGGTCTGCATCCATCACTTTGATCGGGCCATGCCCAGAGCCCACGGTTTCATCTACGTAGCTTACTATCACGCCTTCCATCGGAAGTGCAGAATCAGTCAAGACTTCCCTTCTATATTCGACAACATAATACGCATAACCAATCGGTATCTTCACGGCAAGTATGTCACCAGGCCTTTCAAGCTGTCCAAGCGTGATGTTCAAAATCTCTCCCGAATTCACTACAGTCATATTGGTTGGTTGAATCCAGCCGAGCCACATCTTTTCAGGCGCCATCAGACTCGACGGTGGATCAAGCCAACTCCCATAGTCCATCAAGCTCCAAAGACCCACAAAAGTCCGCTGATAATCATAGTCATACAAATCTGGCAATTCGAGGTTGTGTCCATACTCATGCGCGAACACTCCATACGGATCGTTTTCTGCCAATATGGCAAAACCAAAGCTCACTCCACCATTATACGTGAAGTACTGCTTTCCAAGGGAAGCTTGAGACCAAAGATCAAGAGTGTCGCTACTTTCCGCCTCGTCGTTTCCTGCGTGAACCAGCAAGACGTAGCCGTAGTTGCGGTAGTTCACGAGGTGGTCAGCCGCGTTGAGGGAGTCTAGGACAAAAGTCCACCAGTTCACATCGATCTGTGTGTCGCTGTCGTTGCCGTAGTATTCTCGGGTTTGTGGAAGTGTAAGCCAGTTTGGCAGGTGGTATATGTTAAGAGTAAGCATTCCATAAGAGACTTCATTGTAATAGGAGGCTAACGATGTCAGTTTCTGCTCGGTCAAGTTGGTTTCTATGTCTGTCATGTTTGAGAAATTTGAGAACCGTACAGGTATCACTAGAACCTTCAAGATGCCCAAGACGGGTATTGGCATAGGCGAGATTATGGACTCTGTCAGTTGAGTAGCGTGAGGTCGAACATTGTTCTCAAGCGGAATTGGGTTTGCAACAGAATTTTCAGTTTTGAGTTCTCCCTCAGCGAGGGACAAATGACAAAATAGTCTTGCAGTTCCGGTGAGCATGAGAAACAGGAGTAGTATGGTTGAGACTGTCGTGCGATAGTTTAGGGAGAGCTTCTTCAAGCTATCTTCGCCAACTGAGCTTAACTGAAAATCGTTGGAGCATATAATGAAAAAAGTGGCATGGATGCTTTGTTCAAGCAGAAGCCAGGACGGGTTTGACTTCCTGCGCCATCGTCTCCAACTTGCCAGATCTCTTCAGAACCTCTGCAACTTCATCGTCAGACGCTGCTCGTTTGATCTCGATTTTGTCCCTCAGTGGTTCAACATGATTGACGTTAGCTCTTCGTCTCCTTACGCCAGTCACCTTTTTCGGGCCGGTTATGAGAATAAAACTCTTGTCCATCACATCTACTACTACGCATTTTTTCCCAGCTTCGCGTCCTGTAACCTTGACGCAGATTCTGCCAACCTCTATTGCCGGCATCCTGACATTCTCCTTTAAGATCATATAGAGAAGCGTATGAACGTATTTATAGCTAACGAACAAAAAAAGGCACTTCATGGAACGGTGTTCAGCGCAGGACAAAAAAAAGTGCGGTGCGCGAAAGTTTACTCTAAAGATCCTCTACGCATGAAGTTCCGCATCACATCAAATACGAAGATTCCTCTGCAACGTGGGCATTCAAATTCATAACAATATACAGGTTCTCCGTCTATAGTACGGCCTACTTCTGACTTCTTTCCAGTTCGCTTCATCCTAACATGACAATCTGGACAGCTCAAATACCATCTAGCCATTCAATTCACCTCCTATATGTCAAAGAAAAGGAAGGTCTTACACCTTCCTCACTATTCCGCTGCCGTCCGGATTCTTGTCGATCTTAAGCCCCAAGCCTTTATGCCAGTCCAGCGCCTCAAATAGACTTTTCTCTATCTTTTCAACATGAGAATGCGCGCGCGCTCTGTTGATGTAGATGGTTT
>JBGOYH010000185.1:0-4257 GCA_041479575.1 Bathyarchaeia archaeon | reverse complement strand
GTCGTTGGGCGTTGGCTAGGGCAACTTCTCGCGTTATGCTGGTTACAAGAATTTCAGAGGATATTATTTCGCTGGATTCTATGTAGGTGTCTTCGATGTCGACCCCATTGATCTTCAGCAATAGCTTCTCGGTCCTGAGCGTTTTGTGTTCACGTTTCACCAAGGTTTGCTCACAAGTCTTCCAATAATGTCCTTGTGGACCCTGCCAGCTTTGAACATTCTTCCTGTTCTGGTGTCGCTTATAGCAAACTCGCCTATTATGAAGCCAAGTCCTTCTTTTGCAAGCTTGTGCAAATCCATCGTTGGATCAATGTATTTCTTTTCTTCTACCGCCATGTGATAGAACGATGTGCCGAAGGTATTGGGATAGCTTTCTATTACCGATTCCTTCACCATTGTCCCGAAATCCTCTCCTTCTTCGGAGCGAACCCAACAGTGGACCGTTCCGCCGTATCTAATCATGTCATCAGGCCAGCTGCCAGGTTCCTGCAAAGCTTTCGGTGAAACAGGTGAAATCGGTGTGGTTCCCATGACGTTCTCTATGCGGCGATAGGGAATCTTGTAATATTCCGTGAGTCGCCAGAACATGTCTTCTACGCCACGCGAGGAGGTTTGAGCAGTTCCTGTTATGCTGTCTGTGGGGATGACAACCAAGTACAAGTTTTTCGGGTCGATCTTGCATTTTTCTGAGATGATTCTTGAAAATTCTTCGTCGGGAAGACCATCTGTGCGCGAACGCGTTTGGACTAGCAGGACGGCAGCATCAGGGTGAGGGTCTTTGTAGGGCCATTTTTCGAATATCTTGGCTGGTTCTTGGGCTATTGCCTTTGCTGGGCCTGATATCCATGCCGTGAACTTCTTGGTTCCGACGTGCGGCGGTGGGATTACTCCGACCCACACGTACATGGAAAGGGCTATGAATGGTGGAAAATCTGTGTAGTGCACGAGAACCGGTAGAGTCAGGTCATCATAGGTGACGGCGGTTACTTGAGCTTCTCCGAATCCTCCGAACGCTATTTTCGTGGTCAGTTCTCCGGCTTTGTAGCCTCCGGACACGTTGACTCCGCAATCGAGTACTGTTGTTCCATTTTTCAGTTCTTCAACGGCGACGTTCAGGCGGTCGCTGTTCGTGATCATGTCCTTTACGATATCAAGTGAGCGTTGATTTATGCTCACTTTTTCCCAACGTTTCAACATTTTTTCCATAAAGCTCATTAGGATTTTCTCCGTGGTCTTGACGAAGGCTAATAATCGCAATGACGGGCTTTAAAGTTTGTCCCTGAATTGTTTGCAAATCCAAGCGCCGTCAAATAAGCAATTCTTCGACTTAAACGAACGTTGAACAAAGGATAAAAGCTGCTAGCATGATTACTCTTCAACGTCTGAAGGAACACCACCATGGCTGACATCGTGATAAAGAACGGAATAATTGTCACAATGAACAACAAAAAACTGATCCTTAAGAACGGCGGCTTGGCGATTGAAGATGACAGAATCATCGACATTGGCAAAAGTGAAAACATTCAGAAAGAATATTCTGCAGATGTCGAGTTGGACGCAAAAGGAAAAGTTGTCCTCCCAGGTTTCGTGAACACTCACACACATCTTTTCCAGAATCTGCTAAAAGGAAGGAGAGATGACCTTCCCCTTTTTGACTGGGTTTTTGACGTGACGATGCCTCAAGTGAAGAGTCAGTTCCAAGATGCTCAAGATGGAAACTTTGAGGTAGGATATTATGCTGCACTGCTAGGCTGCGTTGAGGCCCTCAAGTCTGGAACAACTTGTCTAGTTGATATGGACTTGAGAAACCCGCAGGTGCCAGAGGCTTTCAAACTGACCGGCATAAGAGGTTTCTACGCAATGAATCTGGCAGATCAATGGGTACCCCCAGAGGTTTTGCTCCCTAGGGAACAAGCAATGGAAATTTTCGATCAAATATCAAGGAAGTGGCATGGCGCCGAGAATGGTCGTATACAGTGCATGTACGCACCTTCAACTCCCTATATTTGTTCGAAAGAGTTCTTGCAAGAAATAAAGGAACAAGCTGACAAGAACCAAATGCGAATTACGATACATGTATCCGAAACAAAAAATGAGCGCGACCTGATCAAGAAGGAAACTGGCAAACTGCCATTCGATTATTTGAACAGCCTTGGTTTCCTGGGAAGCAAAGTTACCGCTGTTCATTGCGTATGGATTTCAGACAAGGAAATTGACCTGTTGAAGAAGACCGACACAAAAGTCTCACACAACCCTGAAAGCAACATGAAACTCGGCTCAGGCGTGGCCCCGATTCCCTTGATGTTGAGAAAAGGAATTACTGTTTCCTTAGGCACCGACGGATGCGCAAGCAACGACAATCTGGACATGTTTGAGGCGATGAGAACGGCCGCGTTCCTGCACAAAGTCGCAAACTTGAATGCCTCCATCATCTCGTCTTACGACGTATTGAAGATGGCGACCATTGATGGAGCCAAGAGTGTAGGACTTGAGGATAAAGTTGGATCTTTGGAAACTGGAAAGAAAGCAGACCTAATGCTCGTCGACCTTGAAAGCGTACACTTGAGACCTCTGAACGATGTGATCTCTACACTAGTATACTGCGCCAATGCTGGAGATGTCGAAACCGTTATTGTGGACGGAGAAATCGTAGTGCGTGATCACGTAATAAGTGCTGTTGAAGAAAAGAAATTGATTTCGGAAGTAGAGAAGAAAATAAAAGGTCGTTCCAACAGCTAAATTCTTGCCGCATCTTGTCTTCTTAGTGGTTCCAAAGGTCAAATTCACGGTGAGCATAATCATCGCAAAGAATATCTACATCTTCCATAGATTGATTTCACGAAACAAGAGAGGAGAAAAACAAATGCAAAGAAAATATCTGTATGCAACTACAGCAATCGTCATCATAGTCATCGCAGCATTTGCAGCCTATTGGGCATGGCAAATGCAGCCAACGAAGCAGCCAGTGACATTGGACTTCTGGGCGCCATTTTCAGGAGAACAAGCAACTACAGATTTCTGGGGCAATGTATCAGAAGCTTACAAGAATCAGACCGGAAACACCATTCGTATTTCGATGTATTCAGGTGACGAATTCTTTACAAAACTGACTACAGCCCTTGGGAGCGGTTCTCCACCAGACTTGTTTGTCACCTATGGTGGAGGAGAACTCGACACCTACGTCAACGAGAGTGCAGTAGCAGACATATCTAACCTATACACTGAGAGTTGGGCTCAATCTCAAATTGGAGCAGGAGTCAAAGATGCGATTACTCGGAACGGGAAGCAATATGCACTTCCATATGAACTGCAGACTGATTGGCTTTTCATCAACCGCAAAGTGTTCGAAAATGCAAATGTTACCATTCCGACAATGGACACGGGTTGGACGTGGGATCAATTCATAGCCGCTTCCAACAAAATCAAAGCAGCCGGTATAGCCCCAGTTGCTATGAGCGGTGCGGACACATGGTCATTGAGCTTTCCAGCATGCTACATCCATGAACGTGCGAATGGAGCAAACGCATTCAAGGACGCCCTCACTCGCACAACCAACTTCACTGATAGCTACACGAAAGCCTTTTCACAATTGAAGCAATGGGTCGATGGAGACTACTTCCAAACAGGTTGGGCAACAACACACTTCTACGATGCATACCAGTATTTCCAAGCAGGAAATGCAGCAATGTTCATTCAAGGAACTTGGGCCGTGGGAATGGTCTCCGATAACGCTAACATGACGTTGGACGTAGTCCAGTGGCCATACTTACCAGATCAGCCCACAGCAAACAAGGTAATCTTCGGTTCTTCCACAAACATAGCAGTAGCAGCTGCAAGCACGCACATGAACGAAGCTGAAGACTTCCTGAGGTTCATCTCAAAACCAGAATGGCAAGTCAAATATGCAAAGGACACAACAGGTCCGCTAGCCCAGACTGTGACTCTACCCAGTGGCACTTATCCCCCAACCATGAACACGGTTCTAACAGCGATAACAAATACGCCAACGCTAATTCTGAGATACGGAACAATGGCTCCTAAAGATCTAGGCGCAACCATTGACGAGCAAAATCTGTTGGTGTTCACAGGTCAAAAGTCACCTGCAGATGCAGCAGCAACCATAGAAGCGAAAGCAGTTCAAGTACTCGGACCCGTCCAATGACAAAACTAAGAAGACAGAGATAGAAATGGTTAAGCTTCGGATCAAAACTGGGTCAAAGAGAATCATAGCACGGTACTTGTTGTTGCTACCGACGC
>JBGOYH010000184.1:0-4262 GCA_041479575.1 Bathyarchaeia archaeon | reverse complement strand
GGGAAAACCCTGTTTTGACTTCATCGCAAGCGTAGGCCAAACTTAAAAAGAAAAAAGGCATCTCTATTGAATTGCCATAAATGAGGGGCAATCGGATATGAGGAAAGAAATCATAGTAGTTGATAAGCTTCCGAAGCCGCCCATGCCATATTCACATTGCGTAAAAGCAGGAAACTTCCTGTTCATCGCGGGCCAGGTTGGCGTTGATTTCACAAACAGCAAGCTGAAAGGCAATTCAATCAAAGAACAGACAGAACAGGCTCTGACAAACATGACAGATATTCTCAAAGCTGCTGGAAGCTCCATGGAACACGTTGTGAAGACAACCGTGTTCATATCGGAGTTCAAAGATTTTGACGAAATGAACAAAGTTTATGCGAGGTTTTTCCCAACCAATCAACCTGCGCGAAGCACAGTTCAAGTCGTCCTTTATGATGGATTCAAAGTCGAAATTGAGGCAATAGCAATAATCCCTTCATAGAGCGAGCTACTTCTCTTTTTTTTTGAAACTTGAAAGGAAGCGAAGCTAAGCAGAGCTACTTGCGTTTCCTGAACAGCTTCACTCCATCGACATCCGTCACGAAATCGAAGCCCTGTTCAACCAGCTTCGCTGCTTCATCAACAGTTTTTGCAGTTGCACTATGAAATTCATCTTCCTCGCTGAATTGCACAAGCTGAGTATAGATGAGAGTAGTCTCAATTTTCTTGTGTCCCAATTGCTGTTTTACCAAGAGAATGTCTTTGGTTTTGTGATAGAGCATAGTTGCATAGAAATGCCTCAAGTCATAGAGACGAATCGACTTAATGCTTGGATCCTTAAACTTCTCAGCTACTCTGTTACGTATTCTTCTCCATACACATCCCATCCAACGAGCATCAGGAAACGGTTTTTCGCGGTAGTACACTCTCAAGTATTCCCTTAAGCGAGCTAACGTGTCATTTCTGAGTTTGAAAGCTCTCGAACTGTGTCCTTTGAATCCTCTGACTGCAAGTGTTCCTTTGTCCAAGTCGATATCTTTCAAAGTGACATTTGCCAGTTCAAAAGGCATTACGCCAGTCTCCATCAGAACTTTGAAGATTGTTGCATACTTCCTGGATGATGCTGAAATCACAGTCATAATCGCTTCTTTTGTCGGCACTCTCGGAAGCTTCTTTTCACACCTAAACTTCGGCTTAACATAGTCAAGTCTATAGAACTGTGCATAGTGATTGTATGCCTTCACCAAGCCATCTTTGTGCGATCCTAGACAGCTCTTTCTCGCAATGAAAAGATTAACAGCGTTTACATCATCCAAGTCAACATGCTTCGCGAGATACTTCAGTCTGTCACTGACAAACTTCAGTCAAATCAGCTTTTCCAAGACTCTTAAGACTTAAAAGCAACCGAACTATTTTAGCATCGTAACTGTATCGCAGTACAGTGCTGAGCGCGCGTAGTCTAGTTTGGTCTAGGACATCAGCCTGCCACGCTGACGACCCGGGTTCAAATCTCGGCGCGCGCACCACTTATTCTGCGTGCATAATAATGTGTGCGAATATTGATCGTTTATAGAAATGGATGTGGGAACGTCTCTCAAATTTCTATTGCCTGAACTGACATTGTCGTAACAAAGAATGCGCCAAGCTTAAAGGCGAAAATAATACAGTAGACTTTGCGAGCTGTCGGCCGATCGTGCCGTCTCGTCATTGGTGTTCGGATGAAATCGTATGATGAAATGATCCGGGAAAGAAGAATGATTCTCAAGTCCTTGGGCGTCGAGCAGGAAGAATATGGCTCGCACCAGCGGAAAGGAATTCCTCCCCCTCCGCTTGAGAAGCCATGGCCTGAAAGTGGGATTCTTGTTGATTTGGTGAAACCCAGCGCCATGCGTATTGGAAACATGTCGTTGGCAAAAGCGATATCGCAGCGGCAGAGTCGACGAAAGTTCACAGACCAAGCCTTGACACTTGAGGAACTCTCGTTTCTCTTGTGGTCGACGCAGGGAGTGCATGTTATCGACAAGAACAGGGTGTGGACACGGCGAACAGTGCCCTCGGGCGGTGCGCGGCATCCTTATGAAACATATTTGATTGCGAACAGAATATACGGACTTGAACCAGGCGTTTATCGCTACCTTCCGATTGAACACAAACTCTTATTGGTGAATAGTAACCCGCCGCTTCCCGATGAAGTCTCAGAAGCATGTTGGGGACAATCTTTCATCGGTGAGGCTGCAGTTGTCTTTGTGTGGGCCGCGATTCCCTATCGCGCTGAATGGCGCTACAGTGTAATCGCTTACAAGGGCATTGCTGTTGAGGCGGGGCACATCTGCCAGAACCTGTATCTCGCTTGCGAGGCGATTGGAGCTGGAACGTGCGCCATATTGGCTTATGACCAGAAAGCCATGGATGCTCTGATAAGTGTCGATGGAGAAGACGAGTTCACCGTATACTTGGCGCCAGTCGGCAAGTTCTAGAGCGGGAGCGACATCAGGCCAAAAAATTAACCAAATAGATAGTTAAGCTTGAAGCAAAAGAGAAAAAAGAGAAAAAAGGGTGGTGATGTTGTAAGCGTGTTTAGATCTTTTTCTTGCCTAGTGTGGATCTGAAACTTTTTCCGCAGTGCTCAAAGAGTCCGATTGTGAGTTCTGTTTTCTTGCCGGCTTTGTCAGCTCTTCCAGCCATCTTCCATGTCTTCTTTGGAGTGGCGACTTCTTTTCCGCATTTAGGACATTTGGCCATGATATTCCCTTGTCAATGATATCATGCGATGAGCATAAAACATTTTCCATCATATGTCTGTCTGAAATGGCTATTGTGATGGTCCTGCATGCTGTTTAGGGCTTGTTCTATGGGTTTTTGACGGATTTTCGGAAGATTTTGGACAGTTCGCAAACGTTCTTCACGATCGCATCTGGTTTCTGGTGGCTTTCACGCAGGTCTTCGAGAGTGTAAAACTGTGAAGGCAGAAAGATGGTTTTCATGCCTCCGGCTGCTGCGCCTCCTATGTCTTCCAACGGGCTGTCGCCGACGTACACTGTATCTTCAGCGTTCACACCGAGTCTTCTCAACGCTTCTTGAAAGATTTTCCTATTGGGTTTGCGCCAGCCAACGTCTTCTGAAACCAAAACGGCGTTCAAAAACCTGTTTACATGAAGTTTTCTCAGCGCAGCATATATGATCGGTGCGTGTGTGAAGTTGGAAATCAGCCCGATCTTGTATTGTCTTGAAATTTGGCTCAGAAGTTGTTTTGCGCACGGGTTAAGTTCTAACGCATTGAGGTAGTCTTCGAAGAAAACGTTGACTGCTGTTTTCAGTCGTGCATCTTCTGGATCGGTCTTGAATCCTAAATAGTTGAGCGCTTCTGAAATCCAAACTGCATCTGTCACTTCAACAAGTTCCTGATAGCGTATTACACGGTATTTCTCTTGCGCTTGATTGTAAGCGTTTAGAAAGTCTTCTTCGTTGACGTTGAAGCCGGCTTCGACCAAGGCTTTGTGCAGTTTCAGTTTTGATGTTTCCAAGCTGTAGCCTTTGACGCTTGTCAAGGTGCCGATGAAGTCGAAGATGACGGCTTTGGTGACGGTCAAGTTTCAATCCTTCTTCACTGGTAAGTCTGCTGTTGCCTCTGGAATGACGGTCTTTGATAATAAGATTTCCTCGTGTAACCCGCGGCCTGCAGGTGACTGACAGTATTCCGAGAAACCGTGATATTGCAGATTTGGAAGTAACCCCTTTTTATTCAGAGCAGGAAAATGACTACGAAGGAGAAGGCGGAGAAGGGAAATGAGCGAAGATAAGGCTAGGAATCTAGACCAAGAAGTCCTTGGGTTTTTCAAGAATTCATTCTCGAACCGTTATGAGCGGTGGAAGAGAAGAGACCTTCTTCTAATAGCGCTCCAAACATGCCCAAACAGGTCGAAAAAGAGAAAGTGTTAGATAACCTGACAAAGCTGGAATCTGAATTCGCAAAGAGACTTAGCGATGAAGGTTAATCCAGGCGATTCCAAGACCAGAGGGAACGGCTAGAAGGAGCTTGTCAAGTCTCCAGCTTCTGGAAACAAAAAAATGAGGTGCGGAATTAAACGGGTCTCAGAGTGCCAATGAACACTTGCCAGGCAAGCAGTGTTTTTGCCACCAAGCTCAATATGATGTACACTTTTTCGCCGTAGAGGTAGTCTTTCCATTTGCCAACCTGTTTGTACTGTAGGATCATGTTTATCGCGAAAATGTTGAAGAAGAATGCTATTGAACCGTATATGTAGTAGACGAAGTTTGGAACG
>JBGOYH010000183.1:0-4277 GCA_041479575.1 Bathyarchaeia archaeon | reverse complement strand
GGTGTCCATCGGGAAATTGCCGGATATTAGAGTTCTGAAAAATGAGACTGCTGAGATAGTCACAGGGGCACCTATTCCAGAAGGTGCAGATGCTGTTGTCATGGCTGAGCATACTGAAAGGAAATTGGGTCATGTCCATGTTTTTACTGCTGTCGTGAAACATGCAAATGTAATGAAGGCAGGCGGCGACATTAAGAAAGGAGTAACTGTTCTGAAACGTGAAAGACTGCTGGGTTCAAGAGAAATCGGCGCTTTGGCCGCATTGGGCATAGATAAAGTCAAAGTCTACAGAATCCCACGAGTGGCAGTTCTTTCAACAGGTCCTGAGATAATCGAGCCAGGAAAAAAGCTGGCTCCTGGAAAAATCTATGACATAAATGCATACAGCCTAAGCACAGCTGTCCTTGAAAGCGGTGGAAAGCCGATCTGCCTGGGAGTTTTTCAAGACGATCTTGCCGAACTTCAAACCGCGCTAGGGCACGCTTTGGACTCGGCGGATATGGTTGTAACATCGGGCGGTGTCTCAGTTGGCCCCAAGGACATAATGCCGAAAGCATTGGCATCCCTTCGAACAACAGGTTTGATTCTTTCCGGCATAGCAATCAAACCTGGAAAGCCTACAACCGCAGCAGTGATTGGTGATAAATTGGTGTTTTCACTTCCTGGCCATCCAACGTCTGCTTTGCTGGCTTTCCACTTGCTTGTGCGCCCAGCGATACAGGTGATGGCAGGGAGAAAACCTGAAGAGGACACGGAGACAGAAGCAATAGCTGCAGCAAGGATGTTCTCTGCAAAGGGAAGAAGAACCTTTGTCATGGTAGCTTTGAAACTTGACGAGTCACACAGAATCCTAGCCGAACCCGTGTCAGGAGGCGATTCCGGCGCGATAACCACCCTTGCAAAAGCTGATGGTTTCGTGGAAATACCAGCGAACGTGCAATTCGTGGATACCGGTGAAGAAGTTGTCGTGCGCCTATTCGGACCAAAAATGTGGCGGCTCTAGGCCTCAAGAGCATTTCTCTTCATAGCCGTGTATGCTGTGAAAACCCATGTTAGAATAAGATAGGCAATCATGCCTAAAGCTATCAGATATGCATTTGCCAAGGCGTCATAGATCATGAATAATGCAAACGTCGTACCTGAAACGAAAAGAATAATGACAAGCCAGAATGACCAAGCTCGTTTCCGGAGCAGACCATAGGCGGTAACTAGGCTGAATATGCCGAGCAAGCCGACGTGTGGTGCAAAATCACTCATAGGCAATAGTACAAGGAAGATTATCCCGACGATCGCGTAGAAAAGTGAGGTTGCAAACATGCCTTTGTTTCCGATCTTTGAGCTGATTGACATTTTCCATGCGCCTTTAACCTTAATGCATTTGCAGTAACACTAATAAATCTAATGTTCTACTCCATTCATTTGACGGCGCATTCTTGAATCATGCTTGGAAGAAGAAAGAGACGCACGCTCCTAGTTTTCTTGGAAATATGTGCCTTCATTACCGCTCAGTAGTAGGGATTCATACAGTTTAAACGAGCGTCCTGTCTTTTATCATTAGATATCCGAATCTGATTCCGAAGCTGAACTCTGGCACGCGGGGCATGATAAATGACATATCCGGCACAGATAGAACCAGAACTCTTTGCTCTTGCAGGCGTTTTCCTATTCCTAGCGCTAAGCCTTTTGACCTACTTTGGTGAAGATCGATTTCCGAGGAAGCTTCCTTACATCTATCAGGTAGCCGCCTCTCTTGGTCTTCTGTTCCTTGTAGTAAGTAGGTTTGTTCTTCCTGAACTCGAGGAATCTACGCGGCTTTGGTATTGTTATGGTTACCTTATCGCGGTGTTGGCGAATACCGTAGGTACGAATATTTACTTGGCAGTGCCCAAACGGCAGTACAAAATATCGAGAAAGTGGTCAGCGGCCGTCACTTTTCCGTCAATCCTGATCAGCACATATTTTGTTGCTCAATATGGCCTTACGCAAACTTCGTTGGTGCCTACAATTGCACAAATAATCGTGATGGCGTCCTGCGTTGCTATAGCAACATGTGCCGGCATTCTTGTTTTCCAGCGAATTTCACATGGACTACTTCATCGTGTGCACACGGGGAGGTGACAAATTGAATCTAAGAAGAGCAACGTCTACAAAGTCTGTCAAATTCATAATACTAGTTGCAATGGCTGTACTTATTGCCACTGCAAGTGCCGCTGTCTATTACTCGATAATAATGCAACCCAGTGTCACGGTTACCAGTGCAACGATATCGTTTGTTCAAGGAAACGACTGGCCAGCAACCGGATCAGTGATGGGAACCAACTCAACCTGGGTAAGCCTGGCCCTCAAAGCGTATCCTAACGCAACCTTGTTCTACGATCAACCCCTCAACATAAGCAACACTGACACCTCCTCACACACTTTCAAACTTCGCCATGTTTCGATCTTGCCAGCCTCAGGTGACTCTGCAGTCGGCAACTTCACTTTCTTCAACTTCGTTGTTGAGAACACAGCTGGAGTTGCGCAGGCTTCTTTCAACTACACAACCACTGACAACAACTGGAACACCCCGGCTACGACGTCATCTATGACGCTGCCGGCAAATACACAATGGATAATATACGTAGAGACAAAGGCGGCAGCTGGAGCAAACACAGTAACGGCTAATCTGCAAATATCAGTAGACGTGACGCAGTAGTTTACCCTCCACTTTTCTTCCTCTTTATTACGGAAGATCCTATATGGAAACGCGTCGCATCGAGAAGCGTCGCCTTCATAAAGGCATTTGGGTAGCGCTGGCTCTGTTTCTCCTGATAGGTCTTTCTAACTCAAATGTTTTTGCATCGGTTCGGGATTCTCTTTTGAAACAGTCTAGTGCTGTAATCGCTCCTCCTTCCGTTGTTCTGCAAAACGGAACAACAGGCACCAGCACAATCTACACGAACAATACGAGCGCAGTCGTTGGGGTCACCCCAAGAGGCTGGAACGTCCAGTCTGGAACCGGATCAATCAGTGCTGGAAACACCTACACGACCGTCAATATCAATTCCGTCAACCTATCCAAATCGTTTCTGCTCGTAGAATTTGGAGGAGGCATCGCAAACACCCAACCAGAACAAGACGTGATTGTTAGTGGGAAGTTTAACTCCGATTCCCAGCTGCGCTTCGACAGAACAGGCACAACCAATCCAGCCAACTTTGGCTATTACGTAATCGAAGCCTTAAGCACGCAAATAAGCGTTCAATCTGGAACCACCGTGTTCGCCTCAGCAGAAACTCTGAAAGACACGAACATAAATGACGTTACAGACACCGGCAAATGCGTCGTTTTCTTATCCAGAAGGTCAACAGGAACCGACAGGACTCAATACTATAAAAGCTTCGTTACGGGAGAATTAACAAACAATACTAACGTTAGGTTAAGCAGAGAAGGAACAGGAACAACAGTAACAGCAGAATGGTTCGTAGTCAAATTCAATGATGAAACAACAATTCAAACTGGAGAAACAGCGGTTAGCACATCAAATCCCACAAGTCAAAACATAGGTTCAGTAGACTTGTCGAGAAGCTGGCTTTACTTCACATGGAGAGCTACAGCAAACGGTTTGGGACAGGATTCTCCAAGAGGATGGCTCCAAACTTCCACCCAAATTCAATGGTCCAGACAAACCACCACCGGAACAGTTTACGGCAGATGGTTCGTGATTCAAATGCCCTCCGGAACAAACGTTCAAAGAGGACTCAGCGACTCCACCGTCAGTTCGGAATACACTAAGGACGTAACAATTTCCCCAGTTAGTCTCAACAGAACTTTTTCGTTCACTACATGCGATTCGACTGGAACTGGAAATAACTTTCCGAGGCCATTCTGGATAGAAAGAATAACAAACACAACTAACTTGCGCCTTCAAAGGTGGTATACTGGACAGACATCTGACCATAACTGGCAAGTCATTGAATTGCCAGACGCCTACGACTATGTTCTCCAAGTTAACAACCAAGTCGCAAACCTGTGGAAGGTTAGACTTAGAGCTTACGACCAAGCAAACATCGGTCGGCTATCAAACTGCACTATCTACTTCCGTGATGGTGCCGGAGTTTCTCTGCAAATCTACGTTTATGGTGGCGCGTACAGCCAACAGGTTGGAAGCTGGTACGACCTTACCAGTTTAAGCACCATTTACATTGCAATGACAGCCATAGCAAACACGACAGGAACCTCATACCTTTACGCTTATCTCGAGGTTCTCATTCCAAACACATCAACCGGCATCCTCATG
>JBGOYH010000182.1:0-4296 GCA_041479575.1 Bathyarchaeia archaeon | reverse complement strand
CTGGAATGTATATTTTTACAGTCGCGTCGATCTGAGAGTAAATCAGTACCGTCGCAGCTTCGCCTAGCTCGCCGATCATCGCAGGGGAATATCCACTACTTGTAGCCGTGCAGCCTTGAATATTGGTAAACGCTCCGAGCATTGATGCTAACAACATTGTTAGAAGTATTGCTCCTACTGGTTTGTTGTTTTTCATCTTCTTTCCTCTTGTTGAGCTGGTCATTGCGACGATGCTTTAATTAATGGTTATGAAAGGCGAATCCTTACGGAAAAGTACTCGAAATCTGAACTCCTAGAGTAGATATGGCTCTTTTACTTGTACACTCGGCGCGTGCTTTCGTGTTGTGAAACTTGCTATCTTCAAGACGGTCGTGGCTTGCGCGTGTTTGATTGGGGCGCGCCAAATGTTGCTCTCTTCAGGAGCGCTTGAAAAAGGACGTTTAGGCTGGTACAGGATGGATTACGACGCGCGCTCCTTCGAGAGCAGAAAACAGATTTAACCTGAGAGATTATATCGTTTATGAAACGCGGACATTTTGAATTCAGATTCGGAACAGTCACTTGGAATCGAAGAAAAAGCAGGGACCCAAGCAGGAAATTTAGATTTGCGCGCGAGGTAAGTGTTGAACAGAGCTTATTCGAGGTTTGTTTATGCCATGGTGGATTTGATGTCAGCGTGCCCAAGTACTTGCTGAACATGCGTCAAATCCTTTGTGGTATTTCTTCGTAGCTTTCCAGTGTCTGAATGATAGAAAGCTTGGCGAGGGCCGGTGTTTACTATCCCCTCCTAGGTTTGTATGTATCATGAATATTTGGATCCAAATATGCACCCGCGCGCGGCGTGCGCTGGGAGAACCCGGCACGTGGACCATGCTCCAATTTTCCCGACGTTCACTGTTTTTCCTTTCGTGCGTGTTTGTTCTATGTCGCGTGGCGAATTTGGAATTTTACCGACAATAAGCGGATCAGTCAAAAGACGGGCTCATAGAGCACGCGCTGGTTTAGGATGAGCCATGTTGTTTTGTCAGTAATCCGCGGATAATCATCGGACAATGGTTCGCGAGCTGGCTAGAATCTCTTGAAGTTCTAGTAACTGAGACCGAGATTCTCCAACATACTCTTCTTTTTCTGAAGCGATTCTTCAATCAAACGATCAGACGAATCGGAATTCGAAATATATCGAATCAGGCATATTTCGTTGTTTGAAGTTTGTCTTAAATTCTGCGATACTTCTGGTTCTTCTTGAAATTAACCAAGTGGATTGAATGTCGGGTGCATCAAAGGGCTTTGCAGTTGCCATCGCAATATTCTCCTTTTCTTGCTTGATGTCTAGAATGAACTTTATCGTTCACGGGATTCTATACCGATACGGGCTTCAATTTTCGTATGAATGGGCAAACGAGTACTGGGCAATATATCTCTTTTCATTCACCTTCTTTTCGGTGGTGATGGGATTGATGTATTGGTTGGGCTCAGACAGAACCTTGAAAGACCTGAAGATTTCACTAGGATTATTTGCTACCGTGAACATTCTTATGATTGGTGGCTTGCAGGATTTAATGTTCTTTACTTTTTGGACGAATGGCCTACCACCTGACAGTGTTGTGTGGTGGTGGAGCCCGTTCAGCCAATTCTTTGGAACATGGAATAGCTCGATGCAAATCACTATCACAATATTGGCTTGTTTTGTCACGGTGCCATTGTGGATGTGCGTACTTAGAAAACCGGATCTTTCCGGATGAAAAGCGGGTGCGTTGGTCATCCTTCAGAGAAATGCGTTGTATGCGCGGACAGTCCTCCTTGCTCACTACTACATCCTTGGTCGCGCCTGAGTTCAGATTGCTAGTACTTTTCCGTAAGGATTCGCCTTTCATAACCATTAATTAAAGAATTGTCGCATTGATTTGCTTAAGGAGACGAAAGCACACGCTTGTCGCCGTGACGATGTCTGACGAGAAAGATCAGCAGTCTATTGGATTAAAAAGGAAATGTCCGCGTGATGATAAGAGTACGTTGTTCTTGCTTGCATTTAACATCAGTTACCCCAGTTTCGATGGAAAACTACACTAGAACAAGTCGCAGACATACCTCCAACTTGCGATCGTACGCTGGCAACGACGCAGGTCGTCCAAGCTCCACTCCCTGGTTCACAAAGATTGTTCTTTTGCTATGGCTAGTCAGCTCCGTTTTCATCATATTTGCATTGACTAAGATTGATAGCATCGTGCATCAAGAACTCTACAACTTTGGATTAAGATTCAGTTATGAATGGGCTAATCCGTATTGGACCTTCACGCGCACCATTTATGTTTGCATTGCCTTGCCTGGAGCAGCGAGCTTGGGTCTGCTCCTTCTTGACGTTCGGCGCAAAGTCACCCCGAAAAGGAAGCCGACCTTCCATCCGGCGAACCGTTTGGTTACTGTTACTTGTCCCTCTTGCAAGAAACGTTTCAGCAACGCACTGGTGATGTATGATTACAGCAAAGGAAAAGCAGACCTAGTTAATATTTGTCCCTACTGTAACACCGTTCTCAGGGATAAATCACAAGTGAACCAGTGCATACTTCATCGGCCGTTTCTGATTCTGAGTCAGAACCGACAACTTTTGCTGTTTTGACAACCAGTTCATAAGCTTCTTAACCAAGAAAAAGTGACATGAACGTTAATGTGCGAAGGGGCGGTATATGAAACATAATTCACACGAAAAGGATATGGAAAAATGCTGGAAGTCGTAGTGTGGGTTTTCTGGTTCCTGCTGGGTGCGTACGCATTTTGGTTCCTGTTTGGGGCAAAGACTTTTCAGCCATTGTCCTTAGATGATCTTGCCTTAACATGGAAGCTGCACAAACATCAGGCAGGATGCAAGGCAGCACGCATCCGCGAACTGCTAGTGAAGAATGACCAAGTTGTCGGATTCAAATGCGACTGTGGCTACGAGTACTTGCAAAAACGTCTGATTACCCAGAAACCCCACAATCAGGCACATGTCGAAAGGTTAGCGTTCACGTCCAAAACCACGCTTGCGAATCTGGTGCGACAAGGTTCACCGTCAGAAGACTCGTTCAAATAGAGTTGTGAACCGCAGTCTTGATATGCTACACGTCAAAAAGAAATCAAATCCCATCGAACGGCGTGCCGATTGGAGATCACCTCCGCGTGAACTAGTGCCCGAGTCCTATGGCTGCAAATTTGAGTTTCGGGCTGAATTCCTTTTGGTTGTATATTCTTCTTCCATCAATGAGAATGGGTTGTCGCATGTTTCTGGTGAAGTCTTCTGGTTTGAGCTTTTTGAACTCTTCTCACTCAGTTGCAACCATGCAGCAGTCGGCGTTTTTCAGACATTCGATGGCAGAAGAGGCATAGTCAATTTTGTTTGCGAATATTGTTTTGGCTACAGCGACGGCTACGGGATCGAAGGCAGTAATTGTTGCACCTTCTTTTAGGAGTTGGTTTATGATGGGTATGGATCTTGCTTCTCTATGTCATCCGTGTTCGGCTTGAACGATAAGCCCAAAATGGCTATTCGTTTGCCTTTGAGGTCACCGAGGAAGCCTTTGCATAGCTTGACAGCTCTGTATGGTTGGGTTTCGTTTATCCTTTCGACTGTGTCTAGAAGTTTAGGGTTGTAGGCTAGGGTTCTTGAGTATGCGATTAGCGCGCGCAGGCGAAAAAAATGGCTTGCGTTCCTGAGTAATGACCAGGTTCGACGAGTTGGCAATAAACGCGCGCGCAAGTCAAATCCAGCTTTACGCTTGACGCTTATAAGAGGATTATGAAGTATACGTTAGAATTTTTGGAGTTTGTTATTCAGACTCTGAAGTGCCATCAGTGATAAGACACATGTGCCTTAGACGGAGCGCCGGTGAATAGAATCATAGCCAGAGCTTCTGATTGCTTTGAAACTGTATGGGAAAAAAGCTACTGCCTAAGTTGTGTCTAGCACGCACGTTTCGTTTGAAGATTCTCATATACTTAGGTTGTGACCTTTAGGCCGTAGGTTTTCAGTCTTTCGAAGTGTTCGTCTCCCGTTTTTAGTGTCATGCTGTTGGAAATGGCTGTTGCGGCTATGAGTAGGTCGGCGTCTGATATTTGTATACCTTCATTTCGGAGCTTTTGGTATAGGCTACAGTAGGTTTCGATAATCTTGTTGTCTATGACTTGCATGTTGAAGCTTACTTCGAGTAGTTCTTTCGCTTTTGCTCTTTTCTCAGCGTCTAGCCCTCTCAAAACCTCGATGAGTGTTATTGTTGAAATAGCTCCAACCTCATGTTTTCTCTTCCGTAGGAGCTCTATTAT
>JBGOYH010000181.1:0-4300 GCA_041479575.1 Bathyarchaeia archaeon | reverse complement strand
TGGTCTCGGCAGATTCTCTGTCTTTCCGTTTTTGTGTTTTATCAGTCGTTTTTCTGGTGACGAAAGGAATTCTCCTATTATTTCTCCATCAATCTGGTTTTCTCTAAGCGTTTTCACTATTCTTTCAGCATGACTCGGGTCGGCCGCAATCAGCAAGCTTCCCGACGCTATGAGTTGCAATGGATCTATTCCGTATACATTGCATATTTTGAGAGTCTCGGGTTGAATGCGGATTTTTTCTTCCTGAATGCTTACGCCCAACTTCGAAGCATCCGCCATCTCATGTATAGCTCCAGCTACTCCGCCTTCAGTTGGGTCATGCATGGCGTGAACTCCACCTGTTCTGAAAGCTGTTATTGCATCTTTTACTATGCTTATTCGCTTGTAGAACTCTTTCGCGTTCGTCAGCAACCCTGTGCTTAAAACTTTTTTCAATTGGTCTTCTCTGTCTGACGCGAGGATTGCTGTTCCTTCGATTCCAACACTCTTCGTGAGTATGAGCAAGTCTCCCGGCTTCGCTCCACCTGCTGTTACGTATTTTCCTTTTTCTGTCACACCCATTATGCAACCAATGACTATGGGGTTTGTCAGTCCAGGCGTGGTTTCACAGTGTCCTCCGACAATCGCAATTCCTAAAGCTTTTGCAGCCTTATTCATTTGCGCGCTGATTATTTCAACGATTTTTTTCTCTGCTTTCTCAGGGAGAAGAATACATGAGACGAGGAACAATGGTTCGCAGCCAAACGTTGCGATGTCGTTTGCGTTGACGTTGACTGCTAGCCAGCCGATTATGTCTAGGGCTCCAGTGATCGGATCCATGGAGACGATGAGGGATTTGTTGCCTACGTTTATTACTGCACCGTCAATTCCTGCTGACGGGCCCAAGACAACTTCGTCTCTTCTGGCGCCTAGGTTCTTGAAGACGACTTCTTTCAAAATGTCGATAGGGATCTTTCCAGGCGGCAACGTCATCGTTAATCCTTCTTGGAAGCATTGTTGCTATTTTACCTTTTAAGCTGTGGTAGGCTACGCAACAGGATCTTCACTGTGGGCAAGGCAACGACCACGCCAATCAACATTTGTCCAATGTTAATCGGGATTTCGGCGGGGGCAAAGACTCCGATGCCAAACAGTGGGAACAGCAAGAATTGCTGGTAAAGGAAATAGCCAGTTACCATCACGGCGCCGCCTATGAGCGTTGTGAAAACTAGCCAACCAACCTCTGGTTCAGCCATTAAGCCTGTCAGACTCACTAGTAACGCAACCAGTGCTCCTAGGACAAACCACATGGCCGGTGGGACGAAGAATATGACATTTGGATTTTCAGGTGGCGGGATTCCTAGCCTAAGCTCTGTTGTGCCGCTGAGGTAACTGGCGCCGATTCCACCCACCAAAGCTTGTATCACCAACCCAATTACTAATGTAAACACCATCCACATTTGTCGGGAGTGAAACTTTGGTTTTCTGCGACCGAGAATGCCAACGACTGCTCCTTCGCATGCCTTTATGACAAGCGTGGCCGGTGCGTAATACCAGTAGTTCAACAAGACGTCTGCCAGACTTGAGCCTACTCCGCCGGCGAAAGCGCCTGTGACCGGTCCGAATAACAGAGCTGCAATGTAAATTATGGTTTCGCCCACGTTGAAGAAGCCTCTCGTGGCTGGTACATACACGGAAAAGATCATCGTGGCTACGCAGACAAGTGATGTGGAGACTGCTGCGAGGGCCAGTCGAACTGCTGTTGATGCAGAGGTTTGTTGGACCATACCTATCGCCCTGGATCTAGATGTTCACCTATTATTGAGCGGCGAATCCTTTTAATACTTGCAGTCTTTGGAGCGGTCTGCCTTAGCAAAGGGAGACGGGAAAACCTAAATGTGAGTCCTGTAATGATAGGTAGCCAGTTGTGAGTTGACCATCATGAGTCAAGGAGAGAAAGAAGACCCGGTAAGACTGCATAAACAAGCTAACACGCTTTTCGAAGCAGGCAAATATAAAGAGGGAGAAGAGATCTTCGCGAAGACTGCTGAACTATACTACAAGGTTCAGAACTACTTCGATTCAACGTCAATGCGCTATAAGGCTGGCGAATGCGCTTTTGCCCTGAAAGATTATGAGAAAGCCCTTGAGCACTTTGAGAAGTCAGCTGAACTTTCTTTTCACAAAGGGTTCGACAGATTCGGAGTCAGTGCCTTAGAATATGCTAGAGACTGTTACAAGGCTTTGAAAAAGAAAGCAAAGGTAAAAGAGCTGGACAAAAAGATCAAGGAAGTCAAAAAGAAGCTAGAGGAAACGTTCTAGACGCGGTCACACCACTTTCTCGCTATTCTTTTTCGTTGAAGCGAATTGAGATAATGTTTATTTCTTCAAGCAGTAATTGACAGGTTGAGCATGTTCTAAGAGTCAATGATTATGCCAACTCCCTTTAAGGCCCTTGCGGAGCTAGGAGAAAAACTGGAAGCTACGACAAAGCGTCTTGTTATGACAGATTTGACTGCAGGTTTTTTGACGACTCTAGAATCTAGGGAAGTGGAACCTGCTATATCCATGATTCTCGGCAGACCTTTTCCAAGGTGGGATCAGCGAACCCTCGAAGCCAGCTGGGCGACTTTGAGCGAAATCATAAGGCACACAACGGGTGTTGAATGGAAAGTTTTCGGGGAAGTTTTCAGCAAAACAGGTGACGTTGGAGCGGCGACCAAGACCATTTTTGAAAACAGCAAAGTCAGAAGACAAACTGCGCTGTTCGAGAGATCCTTGACGATAATGGAAGTCAGACACAACTTTGAGACGATAGCGGAAACGTCTGGGTCTGGTTCCAGAGAAAGAAAAGAGCGTTTGATTGAAGCCTTGTTGAGTCAAGCCTGTCCGCTTGAGGCAAAGTATCTTGTGAAAATTTTCATCGGTGAAATGCGAACAGGCTTCCATGAAGGATTGATGGAAAAAGCCGTTTCTAAAGCCTTTGATATCCCTCTGCAGTCTGTTCAAGAAGCAAGCATGATTGCAGGTGACATTGGAGTAGTGGCTTCTGTAGCCAAGACTGAGGGCAAAGAAGGGCTGTCGAAAATTGGCTTCAAGGTTTTTAGCCCTGTGAGTTTGATGCTGGCACAGATGGCTGATGATGTCGATCAGGCCTTGAAAGGGCATGGTGGAAAAACAGCGTTTGAGTACAAGTATGACGGGGCTAGGGTGCAGATTCATAAATCAAGCGATGAAGTCAAGATATTCAGCAGGAGACTTACAGATGTCACGGATAGCCTGCCAGAGATCATTGAAACTGCCAGGAGGAATATCAAGGCAAAAGAGGTGATTTTGGAGGGAGAAGTTATCGCGGTTGACGCACATGGTTACCCGATTCCTTTTCAACATTTGATGAGAAGGTTTCGGAGAGTCCATGGAATAGCAGATGCCGCAGAGAAAATCCCTGTGAAACTTTACCTTTTTGACATTTTGTATCTTGATGGGAAGAACCTGATTTCAGTTCCCTATGTTCAGAGGAGAGAGATATTGGCGGCAAATATTGGGGAAATACCGTTGACTTCTCAGTTGGTAACGGACGATCTTGGAGAGGCGGAGCGGTTTCTGAATCAGGCTATGGATGCTGGGCATGAAGGTTTGATGGCTAAGAGGCTTGATAGTCCGTATACGCCTGGAATCCGGGGGAAGCGTTGGTTCAAGATTAAGCCTGTTCTTCAGCCTTTGGACTTGGTTGTTGTTGCGGCCGAGTGGGGTTATGGGCGTAGGCACGGGTGGCTTTCGGACTACTGTTTGGCAGCGAGGGATTCTGAGACTGGCGAGTTCTGCACTGTGGGTAAGACCTTCAAGGGGTTGACGGACGCTGAGATTATTGAAATGACGAAACGCCTTAAGGAACTGGCTATACAGTCGGAGCCGAGAAGAGTTGTGGTGGTTCCGAAAATAGTTGTTGAAGTGGCTTACAATGAGATTCAGAGGAGTCCCACGTACGATTGCAAGATGGCTTTGCGCTTTGCAAGAATTACGCGCATAAGAGATGATAAGACGCCTGAAGAGGCAGATACTATTCAGCGCGTCAGGGAAATCTATGAGAGTCAGTTTAAGAAAAAAGGCAGATATAGAACTGATTAGCAGCATGATAAATGTATAGAGGGTTTTAGGTGCCGCGAACCAGCAAGCTTTCATATGATGAGTATTACAGTCGACAAACCATTCTGAAAGAGTTTGGCAGGAAGGGGCAGAAGAAACTTGCCCAATCAAAGGTCGCTGTTGTTGGACTTGGCGGGTTAGGAACCGCTTCGTCGCTTTACTTGGCGCTTGCTGG
>JBGOYH010000180.1:0-4335 GCA_041479575.1 Bathyarchaeia archaeon | reverse complement strand
GGCTACGACTTCTTTGCTCCTTTCCAACCCAAGGACTTTGTGGAGTATCTCGGGAGGATACCACACCTGGACTTTCACAACATCCTAGTTTCTGAAGACAATGGCGAGCTTGAAGCCTGTTTGGGAATCTGGGAGTACGATAAAGTCAGGAAATACATCGTGGAGAAACTGAACTGGAGGCTGAGCTTGCAGACATATCTGATAAGACTGATTGGCCTATTTACAAGAATGCCCTACATCCCCAAGCCTAGTGAGCCACTTCTGAGCTACAACTTGGCAACTGTGGCTTACAAGAGACCTGAAAGTATGAGGGAATTGCTGAAGAAAACAGTCAACATTGCTCTCGAAAACAAGATCAACTTCATTCATGTGACGATAGACCCGTCATGCCCGATGGCTACCGTACTTTCGCAGTTCAGATTTCAAACTAGAATGAAGTTGCATGTCTTGACCAAGCCTCTTAAACAAGAGAGGTTTCCACATTCTAGGGAAAGGAAAATCTACTTTGATGTTGCCGAAATGTGAGAACACTTGAATTCATTCTGTAACATTCAACGGAACACCGTTGCAGTTGTATGGAGTCTGCACCGCGTGCATCTCCCGCAATTCCCCTCTTTTTTCTTTCTATTAGCTGGCGCGCGCTGGTTCAGCTGTAACTTTTCTTCAGAATCGGGACGTATACTTGATTCCGACAATACCCTCTACTGGTTATAGCGGTAGAGTTCCTTTCCTAGCGCGCGTCTTCTCGTGCGTTTGCTTCTTTTTTTGGGGCTTTCTTGAGAAGTAGGGGAATAATCAGTAGAAAAGAAAGCACTGCCATGTATAACCATGCAGAAGAATATCCGTACTGTATCACGAAGTAGGAATAGAGCAGTGGGGGAACAAAGTCGCCAAACAGAGAGATGCTGTTTACCCAGCTAACGGCCAACGTTTCGTATTCTTGGTCAAGTCTGTTAGCCGCTCTTGCTGCAGAGAAGCCGAAGGTGAATCCTGTTCCAGCCGCCAATCCGATTAGGATGCCGGCCAAGATTGCTGAGTAGACTGAGCCAAAGAAGGCTGTGCCTACTCCTATGGTCATTAGGACGCCTGAGGCGAGCAGTAGCTGTTTTTCATTGCCGTACCTGTCGAACAACTTTCCTGCGAAGGGTGATGATGCGAGCGCAAACAGCGAAACCAAAGATGCGATTGTTCCTGCCTCTCCAACACCTAGGTGAAGCACACGGTTAAGGTAGTAAGCCATGAAACTGCTGTAAACCGTCGACCCTAGTTGAAGGCCTAACATTGCAACTGATAAGATGATCAGCCATTTATCCAACAATATGAGCTTTAGGTGACGAAGCTCCATGGTAAAGTCTGAGCGTTGATTATCTATTGGCACGAGCAACCACAGTAAAACTGACGTGCCCAGACCAAGCAATCCGCCTGTTACCAGACTGATTCTCCATCCGACTGCTGTTGCCAGCACTGCCCATCCAGAAAGGCCCACTACGCCTCCGAGGCTAAAAGCCGAATTGTACAGACCCACCCCCAAACCCTCGGCCCCTTTGTGTAGAAACCTAGCCATCAGGATGACACCGGGAGCGAACACAAAAGCCATGCCTAAACCCACAAAAAACCGGAGAACCGTAATCTCCACTAGATTGCCAGCGAACCCTGTCAGCAACGTAGCCAGCGAAGAAACAGTTGTCCCCATGATTGCAGTCAGTCGCGGACCAATCTTCGCCGCCAGAATCCCTCCTGGAACTTGAAAAACTCCGATGCCGATAAAGAATGCTGCCGTCGCTACTCCGAGGCCAGAGACGTTCTCATTCAGTTCAGATGCTGTGAAAGAGAACACGGCGGCGAGGCTGAACCAGTTCACGGCGTAGATGATTCTTCCTAAGATTAAGGATGCAACTGCGGCCCGGGTGCTAACGCTCTGACGTGTGCTCATTGGGTTTGCCTTTTCGAGACTTTGAGATATTGGGATTGGGTTAGTAGGCTTTACTCAAAAAACAGTGGCATCTAAATCTTTCCGCCCTGGTGGTCGTTTCTGGAAATTAACTTGAGGATCAGCAACAATCCCGGAAAGAGCCCGCGCTAGCATGTGAGCTCTATTGCGGGGGGGTGGAGGGCGAATCCCTGCATTATTCCATAGACGCATTGACTTGAACCCGAGGTCAGATGGCGATGCCGCTAATGTCTCAGCGTCTCCCGCAAATCCTTTTTTTCTATTTACTGATGGCTGCGGGGGTAAAGTTTTATCCAACCAACCAACAACGGACGACGACGACGGACTACCACGAACCACGACGACCACGACGGACGACGGCTAATGGTAGGTAACTGATCACACCTATCCAAATCTTTCAATGTGTAAGGTACCTACTTGGGAAAACAAGAAAAAGGTAGGTATAGGTACATACAATACAATACGAGGAGTAATATTTAGAACAAAACTTACCCCCTATAAGGAACTCAAGACTAATACTACGAGGGGTAAAAACCACTCGAAAAGTTACCCATCAACAATGCGCGCGCGAATACAGAATTCAAGAAGAAAAAAGAAGGCTGTTTTCAGTCGCCCGGTTTACGTTTTCGCTTAGCTACTCTGAACACTCCAAGTGCTACGAAGCACCCTACGAGACCGAGTATTGTTCCAAGCCAATATTCGGGAACCACGAAAACCCCAGATTTGACCTGGATGTAGCTCTCGTCTAAGGCGTCAATGCTTGCGTTGTAGTAGCCATCTCCATTAACGTCAACAACGATGTCATATCTGCCTGGTTTTAATGGAGCATTCCAGAGAACCGTGGTTGAGACATTTCCAAACGCGTCTGAGGATACAGTTGCCTCAGTTCCCACGACTCGTTGCGGAATGGGTATGCCTTCGATCCAGGTTGTGTCATTTACTAGGTATATGCTGTAGGTTGTAGAGGGCAGGTAGCCGGTTCCCTTGACGCAGATTCCTTGACTCAGCTGGAAGATATCCTTGGGAATTCCGGCTGAATCACAGCTTCCAATGCGCGCGGGCGCTTTCAGACCGTTCTCATAATGTTGCCGGATTTCTTCAGCTGATAAGGCTCGATTATAGATTGCGACTTCGTCGATTTTTCCATAATAAGCCCAGTCATAGCCATTAAGTCCAGGGTATTTTCCGATCCAAAATGGACCTGGGCCGCTCGCTATAGTTCCACTTTGAGCTGCAACATTATTCAAGACGCCGTTGACATAAAGCCGTAGCTGAGAGCCGTCGTAAACTCCCACCATATGAAACCAGGTTCCAGCAGGAAAATCAATTGTAGAGTCTACGTATCTCCAACCATTTTCTATTGTTTCAACGGTAAATTGAAATAGTCCACGCCACCAACCTCCAACCAGGAGGCCATATGAGAGATATCCTTCAGAGATGTCTTTCGCCGCCACATATCCGGCATTTCCCTGTCCCTCGAGATAGCTACTTCCGAACAGGTATACCCAAGCCTCGACGGTTAACTGATCACCTGGCACATTAAGGGATAGTGAATTGGATACTCTAGCATATGTGGACCCGCGTGGTGAGGATTGGATGCAACCGCCAACCATACCATAAAGCGACCAATTTGGATTCGTTACGCTACCATCATTAGTGCCAACTGAGTCATAAGCTATTGTTCCACTGCCTTCATCTAACCTCCAATAAGAGATCATTCCGGGCGGTGGTGGTGCAATAACGGGTTTTGTTAGACTAAGCATGCTTGCCAGAAACAGCACTATCATTAATGTTGTAATCACTTTTGTTTTCATCATTATTCTCCTCCTAATATTCTATTTGGTCTCTTTCATCCGTTCCCTTACGGATAGGCGGTTTCCTACCTCCAAGTGATTCAAATCTGGTTCAGAGAACATGGATAATTGCGGGATCATGCTCGCACGCCACGGTATTAAGTGGTTGAACCAGAAGATATACTTTGCCATTAATCTTAAGTATCAGGACAAGTGATAACCAAAATGTAATGGCGACGCGCGCGACGGCGCAGCGTCCAATATAATACCCTGTGACTTGAAAACCAGAACGACTTAAAAAAAGGGAGGGTTTTGGCTTAATCTTCTAAGGTTCGGGTGTTATGTATGTGTTTTTTATTGCTGTGCAGTCGCAGTAGAGCGTGATAGTGCTTGGACAGTTGACTATTTCTGGCATACCAAAATCCACTCGGCTTACGTCTCCGTAGGCTGCTGTGTTCTTGCCTGTGATGGAGCAGACTTTTACACCGTCCTGCCACATTTCAGCCATGCCGTTCAGTGAGTCTTCTTTCCAGTGGAGTTCGACCCAAAACCATGGATTCGATATTGGAGGAGGGGTTATAGCACCGTAGG
>JBGOYH010000179.1:0-4353 GCA_041479575.1 Bathyarchaeia archaeon | reverse complement strand
CCTGCATCAACCAAATCTTCCTCCTATTCATAAAACTCCCAGAAGGACTCAACTTCAGCGACTCCCAAATGAGTCTAGTTCTTTCCGCATGGACTGTAGGTGGAATGATAGCAAGCTTGGCTGGAGGAAGACTCTCAGACAAATTCGGAAGAATCAAAATTCTGTTAGTTGGGCTAGGTTTTGCGATAATCACGCCCCTGCTGTATCCTTCTGCTTCCAACGTACCTTTGATGGCGCTGGTCTACGGACTAAACGGCGTGTCCTTTTGGACCATCCAAACTGTAGGTCTTGTATTTGCAGGAGACCTTATTCCTAGAGACCGAAGAGGAAGACTTCTCAGCAGGTTCAACACGGTCATAGCTTTAAGCTGGGGACCTGCGGGGTTCCTCATCGGCGGGCCACTTGCAGATTTGCAGGTCAACCTTTACGGGCGGTCACCCCATGCTGCATACGTAAACGTCTTCTACGTTTCTTCGATAATAGTGTTGGTTGGCACAATTCTCTTCATCCTCAGAGTTGCAAGACCAAAACGTAAGTGACGAAGTTTTAAATTCGCGCTATGCAGAATCAACCACGAGGAGATGACATGCTCGAACTTAAGACCGTAAAAGTCGATGTTCCTCAAGACTGCAATGTGATCCTGGGAATGTCGCACTTCATCAAAACTGTTGAAGACCTGTATGAGGCGCTGGTGGACGCCGTTCCAAACATAAAATTTGGCATAGGCTTCTGCGAAAGCTCTGGTCCTTGCCTAGTAAGGCATGAAGGAAATGATGAGGAATTGAGACAGTTGGCGGCGAGAAAGGCGCTTGAGCTCAGCTGCGGCCACAGTTTCATAATCTTTCTTAAAAATGCTTATCCAATAAACGTCTTAGACAAGATCAAGAACGTGCCAGAAGTCTGCACAATCTACGCTGCCACAGCCAATCCCCTTGAAGTAATCGTCGCCCAAACCGAACAAGGCCGTGGAATAGTCGGCGTCGTAGATGGCCTTGCAAGCAAAGGCATAGAAACTCCCGTTGATATTGGGAAACGCAAGGAGTTTCTGAGAAAAATAGGCTACAAACTCGGCTGAAAAAGAGTTTCAACGAAAAAGTAGGCGCCGCAGGGTGAAGTTGCCCTGCGATAGTTACTGTTCAGGGGATAAGTGAAGTGTGTTTATCTGTTCAAGGTCAGTTCTTGTTCTCGCAGTTCAAAAGGCATGGCTTCGCGCATTCTCTGAGCTGCGTAGGCGACTAGTTTCTTAAATTGGCGTTTTGTCAGAACATGACTCGCTCTTGATAGAAGCTCGAGGCAGATTTCCTTAAAAACCAAGTCCGCGCATCCATTTTTTGCGTCGTCAATCAATTCCTTGCAAGCTTGAAAGATTTGTTCATTCAAAGGCAGTTCACCCTGCAAGCAACAACTGTCCGCTTATGAAATTAAACACTTATGAATGCAAAAATCGGATTGCAAATTCATGTTCCGCAACATCAAGACACCATTCAAACACCATTGGGAAGCCTGCCTGATCACCTCAGACCACCTTCCCACGCGTCTACTGGCTGTCTTTACACACTGCACGTTAACCTTTTAAATATCAGTCTTGAATATGGTTACTCAAACGGGAAGATTGAAATCATGATGAATGAAGTTTTAGAAGCGATCAGAAGCAGACGTAGCGTTGTCAGGTTCGAAAGCACTGTGGTTGAAGACGACAAGATCGAGGCAATTCTGGAAGCGGGACGATGGGCGCCTTCCTGGATAAACAAGCAACCTTGGAGTTTCATAGTCATAAAAGATCAGAAAACAAAGGACAAGCTGGGTGAAACTGTTCCCACCACTTTTGTGCAAGGCTTGAAAGAAGCACCGCTCTCCATCGCAGTCACTGTCAACTCGTTGGAAGACCCATACCATTACGTGGAAGACGGAGCGGCAGCCGCACAGAACATGGCACTGGCAGCTCACAGCCTAGGACTAAACTCCTCATGGATCGGCGTCCATGATCTGAGAAATCAGAGAAACTCGGCTGAATCCAAGGTAAGACAGATTCTTGAAGTCCCGAAAGACACTCGAGTGATCGCACTTTTGCCGATAGGCCACGTCAAAGGCGAAGCCCCAAAGAAAGACAGGAAAACCCTTCATCAAATAGTCTATCAAGAAAAATTCGGACAACACTAGACCATCCAACACTTTTGAAGACAACGCTTCAAACTCCTAGTTTTCATTTTTCTTTTCAGGCCATGAAAATCGCTATATAACGCTGCAGGCTTAAGCAGTGTAAAGCGGCGAGTCTCACATGGGTCACGTTGCAGTTTGGAAAGTCTTGGAAGAAATGATTGCCGACTTCCGCAAGAAAGAAATGACCGTTCCGCCACAAATAATGAGCGACTTGAAAAGCGCAAAGACCACAATTAGGATATTAAACGTTGAACCGAACTGCGGCGAGAGCCTTCAGAAAATCGATCAATTCTTGATGAACGTTGAATCATACCTTGTTTCGGAAGGTCAGAAAAAGTTCGGTTTTAAATATATTGACCCATGGCTTAACCGATTGGAAAAAGCCAGCAAAGAAACAGGCGACCAAGAGGAGAAAGAGACAAGGTTTGTCCCTGGTCTACCTAGAGAACAAAAGTGGATCCGCGTTGCACCATCAGTGGATATGTCAATTGAAAAATTGAAAACAATCGCAGATGAGATGAAACTTTCATATAAAGCTCAGAAAGACGGCTCTCTGCTTGTTTGCGGCGAAGACCAGAACATAAAAGATTTTGTTAAAAACATGGCTTCCAAATACAAGGCAAAAGCCGAGAAATATCGCAAAAAAGTACATAACGGTTAAAGCTTCAAGACACAGTAAATACTTTTATAAAAATACCAAACAACTGTCTGCAAAAGAGAAACGTCCACATTAGGGAGCACGAGGACTCAGACTGAATGCCTTACATCAAGAAAATAGAGGTTAAAGGTTTCAAGTCGTTCGGACCGCAAGTCGTAAAGATAGTCCTAGACAAGGGTTTCACCGCGATAACAGGCCCAAACGGAAGCGGAAAAACAAACGTCCTTGACGCATTGCTCTTCTCCCTCGGCGAACTAAGCACTAGAAAACTCCGAGCAGAAACAGCTGCCAAACTGATTTTCCACGGATCCGAAAAGGCAGGTCTGGAAAGAGTAAAAATGGCCAAGGTAATAATTCAGTTTGACAACACCGACGGACGCATGCCCGTCGACACAACCACAGTCACAATCTCCCGGGAAGTCTACAGAAACGGACAGAGCGTATACAGACTCAACGGAAGAAGAATCTCGAGAACACACAGCATGGAAATCCTCTCCATGGCAGGAATAAGCTCCACAAGCCAAAACATAATCCTGCAGGGCACGATAACCCGTCTCACCGATATTTCCCCAATGGAACGTAGAAAAATCATAGAAGACCTTATCGGAATAGGCCAATACGACGCTGAAAAGGCTGAAGCAGAAGAAAAACTGAGGGCAGCAGACATCTCCATACGCACGGCCATGGGCAGAATTGACGAGGTACAAAAGCGACTCGACGACTTGGAAAGAGAACGCAACGAACTTCTCAGAGTCAACTTCATTCAAACCGAACTGAAACAATTTGAAGCCGTCAAAATCTCATACGAAATGGCGCAGATACAGAAAAAAGCAGAGGAAATCTCGTCGCAAGCTGAGAAAGTCAAAGCCAGAGTTGACAAACTGAGACAAATCCGCGACGGCTACAGGTCGAAAAGAAGAGAAGTTGAAGGTGAATGGCGAAAACTCAGCTCTGAAATAGTTGAGGAAGGCGGCTCCCAAGTACTCAGAGTACAGATAAACATCGGAGAATTGAAATCGAAACTAACAGAGTTGACAACCAAGATAAGCTCTAACAAAACGAGTCTTGAAGGACTGACGCGAATAAGAGAAAACAACCTTCAACAGCATCAGGGCATTCAAAAAGAAATTCGCGAAAACCGCATGAAGATTAGACACCTAAAAAGCGAACACGATAGAATTCTCGGTCAAATCAACGAGAAACAGACAGAACACGATACACTTGCACAAGAAGCTACGCAACTATGGGAAAACCTTGGAGAAAACAGCAAGAAAATACGGGAAACCGAGCTCAAGCTAGACAGTGACAACAAGAGACTTGCATTTTTAAGATCAGAATACCTGAAGAACCAGACAGCCATCAATGTGCGAACAAGAAGACTCAGAGACCTGAACGAGCGAAAGGAACGGTTCGCAGCAACATTCGCTGAACTTGACAAGTCCTATCAGGAGCTTGAAAAAGTCCAGAAAGAACAGAAAACCCAACTGAAAAACCTAGAAAAGAACCTTGAAAGAAGAATCGCACAGAAAGATGCT
>JBGOYH010000178.1:0-4412 GCA_041479575.1 Bathyarchaeia archaeon | reverse complement strand
GAACGTTTGCGTTGAAGAGATTTGTGAAATCAGAATACAGATTACGAGTATCGCATGCGAAAGCATTGAACGCTAGTGGGAAGGCAGTAGGACAGTTGAGTTCTCGGCAACCAGCAATGCGCAGGATGATTCTCTCAGTTCTTTGATGCGGTTCTCAACAGTTCTGTGAATGTTCATTCTAACGTCATCGCGGTTTGAAGAAGAAATCATTCCTAGTTTTCCGGCGAGTTTAGAGTCACCGAGAGTCTTCTCTATCCAGTTTTGAAAGTCATTTCTCTGAAGATGGAACACTAGGCTTTCTAACTTGACGGATTTCACCTTTTCAAGGAAGTCAGTGAGGTTTCTGGCAGTTTCGCCTGTTGGTTTTCCAACGGCTTCGTAGAAGTTGAAGGCTTCGTTGTCTCCTACCGTTCTCAGGATCTTCACAGTTTCTACATTGACCTCTAGATTGTGGCTTTCTCTAGTCCTCTTGTTTTTTTGGGGCATGGTTTTTTTCATTCTGAATTCACCATCATGAGTAAGCCTTGACTTGCATCTTAAGACTTAATAAACGTTCCTAGCAAAGTGTAGAACTCCAAGACAGCACCCGCCAGGATAATGTAAGACTTATTAGCGTTGGGTTTGCTATCTCCGTAAGCATTTCAATGGTGTCTTGGTTGAGAGAGAAGACCGTTTCATCTGTGTCGTTGGTCGTTCTTTTCATGTATGGAATCGCCGCCGTCTTCATGGCACAGTTTGGTAGTTCGACTTCTTGGCGGTTCCTATTGGCTTTTTTTCCGCTTTTTGTCGTTTTAGTCGGCGTGGCTTTTCTGCGTCAGGGCGGGTTGACGATGGCTTTTGTAGGCTTGATTCTCGCAGTTGCACTTGCAGTGTTGGAGTTTGGCACTCCTGTCTATGTTGCGTTGGGGTCTGCTGCCGTTGGGTTTGTTAAGAGTTTTCCCGTTTCGATAAGCTGTGTTGCGACGATGTTGATGATTTTTCTCATGCGTGAAGCAGGCGCGTTGTCAACTGTTTCCAAAGTGATTAAGCATCAGATCGAGGGTGAAGAAGTAAGAGCCTTGTATATTGGGATTGGTTTTGGCTCTTTTCTCACGGCTTTGGGTGTTGGGGCTCCTGCGCTGTTTCCGCCTTTGCTTGTTGCCATGGGTTTTAGCCCTGCGTCTTCTGTTGCCATCGCCGTTTTGGGTTATGATCCGACCACGAGTTTCAGTTTGCTTTCTGTTCCGATTACGCTTCCAGCCGACATAAGCCAAAGCATCATCGGCGTGGCTATCAACAGATTTGAATTCGCCTACAAGATCTCACTTTTCCTCCCATTGGTTTCTACTGGTTTTGCTTTCGCCATTTTGTGGCTCGTCGGTGGAAAGCGGTCAATGCGCAGAGGGGCCGTGCCCGCGGTCATATGCGGAGTGGTTCTTGCCCTGGCATGTCTAGGCGCGTCTAGTCTTGACTATTTCACAGGCGTCGAGTACATTCCGCTCAGAGTCATAGGCGTCATAGCCGGATTGTGCGCAATGGTGGCTGTTTATGTTTACAATAGACTCGCTGGGCCCAAAGCGAAGACGGAGAAACGGGCTGATTATCCTTTGAGAAACGAGGTTTTAAGGGCTTTTTCTCCATGGATTATCTTGACGGCGCTCGCGGGTGCCGTCAGCATTCCGCAGGTTAGCGATTGGCTTTCAAATCTTCTCGGCAATTTTGAAAAGATAACGGTGTTTGCCAACCAGACTGTTGATCTGGATGTGCTATCTCAGATTTACACGTGGATACTCGTCGCCATAGTGTTATCTTTGGTTACGCTTCGAGCAACGAAGAGGCAGATTGGAAACGCGGCTGGGATTTGGCTTAGACGCTTTGCAAGTCCCTTTCTAGCTTTCAGCCTCTACTTCTGTATCGCATTTGTCATGGCATACTCTGCCATGCAAGTTGTGAATGGTGCTTTGATACCTTCGTCTTCGTACACGCAGTTGAACATGAACTATATATTAGGTTCAACGTTAGCCGCAGTGTTTGGTGCAGGATACATATTCGTGGCAGCCAGCCTAGGGTTGTTCGGGGCCATAGTCGGCGGGTCCGAAACAAGTTCAAACGTGCTTTTTCTCAAGATACAGAAAACCGCTTCAGACGCCGTTGGACTTGACCACTCAGGGTTCATGACTGTTTATGGAAGCCACGCCGTCGCAGGGGGCATCGCAAGCGCCGTGACACCGGCAAAAATAAACAACGCCGTGGTCACCATCGACGAGTCACATGAAACCGAATCCATAATCATGCGGAAACACCTTCTCATCGCGTTGCTCTTGACCGTGGCAACAGGATTTCTAACAGGCATACTGGTCAGTATTCGAATCTAGCGCGCGCTTGTGCTCAGCAAATTCTTAATACTGTAGCTTTGATAGTAGAAATCGGAGATTTGTTGATGGGCAAGATTGAAGATTTGCTAATGCCCGAGGAAAAAATCATCAAAAAGCAGGAAGGAACCCAAGTCGGTAACGTGGCAGGCCAACCGGCCGGCGATCTCTACTTGACCAATAAGCGTTTGATCTTTCTGCACAGCAAGGGCTGGTCCTTGTTGTCGCTAACTCCGGCAACGGGAGTCTTGCTGGGCAAGGACATAGTAATTCCCTTGGAGGATATCAAGTCGGTGGAAAAAAGCATGCTCGGCTATCTGAAGGTTCGGGCGGACAAGGAATATCAATTCGCGGTGTCTTTTTCGTTCGCGCAAGGTTGGGTCGACGCTACGCTGCAGGCGTTGGCACTGTATCGTCAGTCTCCTCCGCCTCCCCCGCCTCCGCCCCCTACACAGCAACAGCCGATATTCTCCCAGACGTCTAGACCTCAGTCTTCGGCGAAGGCTTTCTGTCCTCAGTGTGGCAGTCTGCTGAAGCCTGAAGACAAGTTTTGCAGTAAGTGTGGGGCGCGTGCGACTTGACGCGTCCGCATTGATCATTCAGTGAGATGGCAGATTCAAAGCTTATATTGAGAAGCCACTGTATTTGGATGCGAGAAGGATCAGTATGAGCGATTACATTACTTTCAAGAAATTCATAACACCGACGTTCATAATGGTAATCTACATTCTCGGCGCTTTGGTCGTAACAATCGGGTCCTTCCTGGTTATGCTGGGAGGATTCAACATACCTGATCAAGGCTTTTCAATGGGCGGCGGCATTGGAGTTGTCTTAGGCATTGTCATGTTGATCTTTGGAAACCTTGCTTGGCGAATACTCTGCGAATACTGGGTTGTGCAGTTCAGGATCTACGAAGAAATCGTTGCCCTCAACCGACATATGGGAGGGGCCAGCCCGCAGCCTACAGCTCCCGCACCTGCACCGAGTCCCGCAACGCCAACCTGTCCAACATGCGGCGGTCCACTGAGGTACATTCAACAGTATCAGAGATGGTACTGCGACAAAGAGCAGAAATACGTTTAGACGATCCATTCTCCCAAATTTTTTCTCAATTTTGCATGCTAATAGTGAAGAGCATTGCGGAACCGAATTGCCTGCAAACGCAGTCTATCGCCCAAAATGTGGATAAAGAAGTTAAGTCATAACGTACTCGCGCTGACATTGTCAACCATTTTTTGATAGCGGTTATTGTGGGATTTCTTGTTCATAGAGAAGGTTCGGAATTATCTCGACGTCTTTTCGTTCCTTTTTGTGCGCTTGTTTGCTGGTTGTTTGTTGGTTTCCAATGCAGTACATGCTCCAGCCGATTATCCAGAGGAAAAGCAGGGCAGGCAAGAGCAGTAGGATGAGTGTTCTTCTCCGCGTTTGGTTTCACCTTTCAACGTAGAGTTTCCAAGTGGCTGGGGTTAAGACACTTGTGAATCCACAATGCGTATCTGTGCTATGTGCTTGCTTATATAAACATGCGAAAATAACCGCGTAAGGAATGTATCGTACGAAACAAGCGTGATGGTTGCATTAATGAAGTTCTTCTCTTCTGTCCTGGAATGAAGCTTTAGACCTCTTGAATTGTGAATTGTTTGATAGCGCGCGCTACCTGTGAATAAACTATCTTAAGCAGCCAATATGGCGACTTCCACGCATGCATTTCTTATGCGTTTCAAATACATGCGTTTCTGCCCGCTGATTAGCGCGCTAATTAAATAAGCGTGGTTTCCAATAGATTGCTCGAATAGCATGGTCTATTTACGGAAAGAGAAGGAAACGGTGGAGATAGACTATTCCTTAAACAAGGTTTGGATCGCCATTCAAAAAGTGCTCGCCAACTTGGAGTGGAATACAGAACAAACCGATGAAACAGCGCATCATCTTAAAGCAAAGACGAAAGCAGGCCCCATGTCATGGAGTTCAGTACTTCTAATTGACGCGGCGTCCGTACACGAGAACACGACGAGAGTCTCAGTTGCGGTAGAGACACCATCCACGACAATCACGGCGATT
>JBGOYH010000177.1:0-4421 GCA_041479575.1 Bathyarchaeia archaeon | reverse complement strand
CTTAATCTGGTGTAAGAAGTGGCACCTATAATTCGAATTCAAAATCTCACAAAAAAGTTCGGCAAGTCAGCAGCAGTTGATCATCTAGACTTGGACGTTGAAGAGGGCGAAATCCTTGGATTACTAGGGCCCAACGGTGCAGGCAAGACTACGGTTATTCTTATGCTTGCAACGGTGATCAGACCGACGGAAGGCACGGCGTATGTTGGGGGGTATGACATACGGAAGCAACCTGACAAGGTGCGCGGTCTTCTAGGCATAGCCTTTCAAGAAGCCAAGATGCTGTGGGTCGCTACACCTTGGGATGTAGTCAACTGGCATGCCAAAGTCTGCGGGTTGTCAACATCAGTTCGGAAACAAAGAGTAAAGGAAGTACTAGACGCTGTGGACATGTGGGATGCTCGAAAAAAGGGGGTCCATGACCTGTCAGGCGGCATGCGCAAGCGTGTTGAGATGGCTAAGGTCCTGATTCAGAGGCCGAAAATTGCGATCGTCGATGAGCCGACTGCCCAAATTGACATTGTGGGTAAGCATAGGATATGGAACATGCTTCTCGAGCTTCGCGATGAAGGCTCCACTATTATTCTTGCAACAAACGAGCTCTACGAGGCTGACCAGCTTTCCGACCGTGTTGGAATATTGCACAAGGGCAAGCTCCTGGTGTGCGACACCCCCAAAAAACTGAAGGACAGCATTGTGGGCGGAGACATAATAGACATTCAGCTTGAAAAAGACGCACCGCCAAAAATCATTGAAGAACTCAAAGGTATGAAGGAAGTTGTCGACATAATGCAGGTCAAGCCGACGAGCATGCGTCTATATCTCAACAAGGTTGAAGAAATCGTGCCCAAAATCATGAACCTATTTACGAAAAGAGAAGTCTCCATAACTTCCATACGCATGAGTGAACCAAGCCTTGACGACGTGTTTGCACATTACACTGGTTTGACAATTGAAGAGGCACAGAAAGATAAGGAGTGACCAGTGAACGAACAAACTTCTCCTAGTAGTTGAAAGAGACGTTCGCCTCTTCTTCCAATACAAGTTTCTGATCATAATGCGGGCAATCTGGTTCGTCTCCCAGATAGCATTCTTCGGCGTGATCGCATCCCGCATGATAAACGTCAACGCAGTCAAAGACTATTTCCGCTACTACGTCGGCGGGCTCTCAATAATGACCCTGTACTCAGCCGCTATTTTCATCGGTTTCGACATCTACGAGGAAGCAGAACACGGGGTCTTCGAGTACCTGCTCAGTCTACCAATATCGAGAAGACAACTAGTACTGGGCAGATCAATCGGGGGAGGATTAAGATCTTTCATCTACGTTGGACCATTGATTGCCATATCACTTTACGTGATAGGCTCGCTGAACCCCCTCGCTTTCCTGGTATCTCTCTTTGCTCTCTTTCTTTTTTCATTCGGCGTGTCGGGCATGAGCATCACACTGGCTGTTATCATAAAGTCAAGCGACCGCTTCGACATACTGATGGGTGTCCTAGACGCTCTCATCGTGCGCCTGAGCACGGCAATGTACCCTTTGGCAGTCGTGCAGGCAGCCAACCCGGCATACGGCGGAATTGCCAGTTTCAACCCTGTTAGTTTCGCTGCCGACCTGTTTCGATGGGGTACCGGGATTTTTACTCTTGACAACCCGCTGTTGCCTCTGCTTGGAATCGTTGCTTTCTTCGGTTTCTTCACTCTTTTCGGCGTAGTCATCTACGGGAAGCGAATAGAAGGCGGAGGCTGGCAGTGATGAAGGGAATCCTGTACATTATGGAACATGATCTCAGGAACTTCGCCAGATACAAGATGTGGCTCGTAGGACTAATCAGCATGAACCTGGCAGACCTCTTCATAATGGCGGTAGTGTACAACAACATGCTCAACTCTCAGGTTACTCAACAGATCAAGAGCTACTTTGACTTCTTTGCTCCTGGACTTGCGGTGACAGGTTTGTTTGCTTCAGCTTTCATGATCGGGCGCGAGGTAAACATGGAGCGTCGAAGAGAAATCCACCACTACATGCTCAGTTTACCGATGACCAGATACGAGCTGGCCGTTGGCCGAGTCATTTCAGGCGGAGTGAGAGGATTGATTTACATGACGCCGTTGTTGCTGACGTGTTTCCTTTTTCTAGGTTTTCCGTCTGCACCACAGCTGTTGATGATTATAGCGACACTGTTTCTGTTAGCGATGGGAATCTCCGGGTTAAGCATCTCAATCGCAGTATCCACGTCAAGCTTCGAAAAATTCGTCACCGCCAGAGGCCTCGTCTACTACACGCTGTTCTTCTGCAGCAGCGTCTTCTACCCGCTTTTCCTGATTCAACAACTCGGACAGTCCGGGCAGTTTCCAGCCATACTTGTGACTTTTGCAGAGGTCAACCCCCTAAGCAGCGCGTCAGACATGATACGCTCTTTCCTGTTAGGCTATCCCGCGTTTTCTGCAAACTGGATACTCTACGTCTCTGTATTCGCCATCATATTTACACTCAGCGCAGCGTTTGCCTACATCAAAATATTGGCAAGATAGCTCCATCCATCCTATTCAAGCCTCTTGAAAATCGCGCGCGCGAGCTGTATCTAGACAGCTTTAATAGAACATGCCCGTTAATTTCTTTCTTCTTAGGTGCGTTCATTGCCAATGGAAGGCATGCTAAACAGGTCATTGAAGTTTCTTCTCAAACAGGAAAGAGCATTTAAAGTAAACTTGGCAAGGAACGTCAGTCAGAACTTTTTCCTTACAGCAACACAGCAATATCAGTCAATTTTCATCATTTCACTAGGCGCCAGAGCAATACAACTCGGCTTCGGAACCGCCATCAGTGGAATCGCCTCAGTCGGAGCCGCGCTCTTTGTAGGTTGGCTTTCAAGTCGCTACAACATCAAATCCATTTTCATGCTAGGAGTCGCATTGATTGGAATAGGATCCCTTTTCTTCGCCACAGCCATAGAGTGGTGGATGGTGATTCCTGCCCTAGCAATAATGACCTTCGCACTGAGAGTAACTTCCACTGTTTGCCCCACAATATGCGGCAGCTGTTTCAAAAGCCACCAGAGAGCCACCGGAATGGCACTTTGCGATATGTTGTCCTCTCTTCCAAGACTCGCCGCCCCTATAATCGCAGCTTATCTTGTAACAGTCTTCGGAGGTCTCAACGCCCAAGGAATCCGCCCACTTTACTTAATTCAATTCGCAGGTCTCTGTTTCACATTTATGATGATCTGGAAGCTGTTCGAAGACCCCCACGACATAGTTCTAGCAAGAGCAGAGAGAAAAGAAAACGCGAGTTACATTCAGAATGTAAAAAGACTCTTCAACGAAGTGAAACATGTGAGAATCTGGATTATCTACATGAGTCTTGCCTGCATACCCATGTATCTAAGCCAGATCTATTGGACTCTTTTTGCAGAGCAGGTAAAAGGAGCAGATCAGTACGTGATCGGACAGATGACCACGGCAATGTGGTTGATCCCTATAGTTTTTTCCTTTCCGATGGGCAAACTCGCCGACGTGCGAGGCAGAAAACGTGCAATATACCTGACCATGCCACTGTTACTCGTCTCCATGTTCATGCTTATCTATGCTCGCAACTCAACAGAACTCGTTGTTTCGGCTTTTCTACAAGGCACGATCGTATTGATTGCTGCGTTTCAGACGGCGATGACCACGGAAATGGTGTCTCCACAACTTCTAGGCGTCTGGCTGAGCGTGCTCGCCATGTTTGATGGATTTATCGGTTTGGTGATTTCCCCTGTAATTGGCGGATTACTGTGGGACATGTTCTCACCTATCCATGTGATCGTTTTGATGATAGCCACTACAGTACTAGCTACTCCATTTCTGATTTCAATGCCAGAAACGCTCAGAAAAAAGAGTGAGCCGAAAGCGCACCGAGACTAGATTGCCTACTCCCAGCGCACAGAATCGGGCGCGCGCGAAGATTCGTCAGAAGGGATAACTAGATTAGCCCAGTCAAAGCAGCATGTCGTAATAGCGCGAAAGCATCAATTATATTTCCTAGCGCAACAGATTCTATTCAAGATCGCTACATAGGTCTCAGGTGGAAAATTGGCGCAGGCTACAAAAAATACAGATGCGAAGCTGACTAGGGAAGTTCTGGATTTTTGCAAACATGTGGTAGGGCCCTGTGAGATAGTTGCGGCCTGCAGAAGAACCGATTACGCCTCGCTATTACCCGCCGCGAAAACGGTTTTGCAGGTTTTGGCAGTTGTTCGCAACTTTCAACCCAGACTCATGAATTACGTCAAAGCTTTCGGAAGCGGCAACCTTTCGGTCCTGGCGGTCGATGCCTGGGTGTTTGAAAGGGACGTTGACAAAGGGTTTTTGGGCGAAGCAGTGGCCGGTGGGCTGGTCTTTCCATACACGGTTTTGATTAACGAGGACTATCTGCATTT
>JBGOYH010000176.1:0-4429 GCA_041479575.1 Bathyarchaeia archaeon | reverse complement strand
CGTCAAGAATATCCTCACCAACAGCTCAACTCACCCCCACGGAATCAAGGTACGACTGACAGACGGCAAAGTCGGCAGAGTACAATCAATAATAAAATAGTGGCGTGCGCTGGTTGGGTTTTGGGTTTACAAGACCTTAATCTTTTACTCTGCAACCTGCAGGAAAAGGGTTAGTTAATTAGTTAACCCTATTATAATTACTATCATCATCAACATCATCATTATCATCACATCTCAGTGCCTCTGTATCTACAACATCACAACCCATTAGGAGGGCTGCCGCCCTCTCTACACCTGCAGCCCCACTTTGTATCTGCCTCTGGGGCTGTTTTCTACAGCCTACAAGTCAGCCTCAAAGCGCACCGTCGTCAGTCGTCAAGTGTGTGTGTGCGGTAAAGTCTTATCCAACCAACCAACTGGAAAAAAAGTAGTTGCGAAAATGTTATAGCTGAACCGAAAGTGACTCTGTGGTTTGGTGAACTGAGTTGCTTGAAGGTAGGACTGTGAATCTGAGGGTAGTTGAGAGTGATGATGTTGATTTTGCGGTTGGATCCCATAATGACGGGGGTTTCTGGGCGGATTACATCCCAATTGAGGAGCAGATTTCGAAGTCAGAATGGATGAAGAGTTTTGATAATCCTACAGAGTTTCAAAAAATGATTGGGTTAAAGATGTTCATCATTCAGAAGAAGGACGGAACCAGAATTGGGCTTATCCATCACAGGACTAATCAGCCATACGGGACGATGGAAATCGGCTACTTTCTTCTTCCCAGCGAAAGGGGGAAAGGATATGGAACAGAAGCAGTCCAGTTAATGGTTGATTATCTATTTCTCTCCAAGGACATCGTTCGGATAGAAGCAACGACAAACGTGGGGAACAAAGCGTCACAGAGGGTTCTGGAGAGAGCAGGTTTCAGAATAGAAGGGACTATCCGAAGACTTACGCTCGTTAGAGGAGAATGGACTGACCACTATCTCCACAGCATTCTAAGAGAAGAATGGAAAGAACCCAAGATACTGACAAAAACCCCTTGAAGCACGGATTGGCAACGTCTTTCTGTTGAACGGTTTAGAAACATTGTTTTAAGTAGCCATGACCACGTTTCTAACTGGCGATATCTATGTCAGTCGGGAATACGGGAGATGTCGCCATAATAGTGAAATCCAACCTAGCTAGACCTGTGACCCATACACAATCTCTCGGAAAAGAACATTCAATAAGAGATTCAACGCCAGGTTCTACGCTTTGTATTCCAAGCCACCCGTGCATATTTGGATCCTAATATTCACAATACATTGAAACCTAGGAGGGGAGGGTGAATAACGAGCCTTTTTCAGCGAATAAACCTTCAACGCCCGCGCTGAAAGGTTATAACGAACTAACTAAATTGGGAATACGACTCACAAAGGAAATACGCGAACTAAAGACCAGAGCGAAAGACCATGTCGGGAAAACCAAAGAAAAACTGCCAGCCATTGCCTAGAAAGTTCTATGCCAGACCAGTCCTTATCGTCGCCAAAGAATTGCTTGGAAAGCTCCTGATCAGAAAGACTGAGGACAGAAGAATCGTGGCCAGAATCGTTGAAGTTGAAGCTTACGGAGGCAGCGATGACCCTGCAAGCCACGCATACAGGGGCCTGACTGAAAGAAATCGGGTTATGTTCGGGAAACCTGGTTTCGCATACGTCTATTTCATTTACGGAAACCATTATTGCCTCAACCTCAAGGCTGAAACGGAAGGGATTCCAGGCGCTGTACTGGTACGCGCCGTCGAGGTCATTCAGGGAATGAAACTGGCACGTAGGAACAGAGGATTGCATTCTCTGAAGGAGTTGTCTAATGGTCCTGGAAAACTGACAAAAGCTCTTCATATTTCTAAGGCTGAAAATGGACTTGACCTAGTCAAGTCTAAAGAACTATACATTTGCGAGAGTGATGAAGACAATAGATGGGAAATTTCAACCTCGGCCAGAGTAGGAATAAAGGAAGGAATCGACAACCTCTGGCGTTTCTACATCAGAAATGACAAAGCAGTCTCGGCATAATAATAGTATACAGTCTGGTTCGCGCACACTGGACTTTGCCCATGTGCAAATAACTAGACAGCACTAAAACCCACAAACCTTTTCTAATTCTGATCTCAATCTCCAGTGAAGTGATCTAGTGTTAGAGACCTGTACAAAGTGTTGTCTTTCTCAGACAAGGAAGAACATCGTTTTTGGTGAAGGAAACGAGCATGCACAGGTGATGTTCATTGGCGAAGCACCTGGCTATTACGAAGACGTAGAAGGGCAGCCGTTTGTTGGCTCTGCTGGCAAATTTCTTAACCAACTCCTTGAGGAGGCAGGTCTCAAACGAACCGATGTCTACATTACTAATATTCTGAAGTGTAGGCCACCTAACAATCGCGAGCCACTACCTGAGGAGGTCGAAAAATGTACGCCTCTGCTTGAGAACCAGATCAAGAGTATACAGCCGAACATCATTATCACGCTGGGGAATCACGCTACGGAGTTCATATTTTCAAAGACGGGACTTCAATTCTACGGCATAACAAGGCACCATGGTAAACCGCACGAGGTTTCATTGCTTGGCTTGAAAGTCAAGATTTTTCCGACGTTCCATCCTGCATCTGCGTTGTATCATGGCGAATACAAAACATTGCTTATGGAAGATTTTAACAAACTGCGAAGTTTGATTGATCTAATAGCGCGCGCCCGTGCCGACGATGTTTAAACCTTTAATTTTGGCAAAACGAGCAATTTCTTCAACGCACATTCTTTCGCTTGTAGCTCGGCTGTATGGGCCATGAATGTGCATGTCAGCTATTACTCGCAACATATTCACCTACTGTGGAATGAATTTGATTTTCCTTTTCAGCATTCTCTCGGCAAGTTTTCCGACGTCGACCTTCAGAAGCACAATTGTCACCACTACTGTTACTATTATGGAAATTATCATCAAGATTTCGTCACTGATCGTCGAGACAAAAACTTCGTGCGTGAGCTTGCCCAGATAAGCACCGACAACACCTATCAGCAGTTTGCCTGCGAAATAAGCTAAGAAAAGCTTCGCAGGGTTGTACCTTAGAAGACCTAGGGGTATGATCACGGGTTCGTCTGGAAGCGGTGTTGCCGCGACAACAAAAAGCGCCAACATCGCATATTTCTTCAGCTTCACGCTAGCAACGTCCAGGCGTTTTCTCCTTTTTTCACCTATGTATTTGCCAGCAAAGAAGGTGACCAAATAATGTATGAACTTGGCTGAGGCTGAACCGAACGCAACGAGCAATCCAATAGTAAACGGGTCAACGTCGGCAGCAACGAGCGCAGCGTTGGAAGCAATGAAAAGGTTCGATGGGCCAGCAAACGGTATGATGTTTAGAACGAAAGAGGTCATTAGAATGCCTAGAAGCTCGAAGATCGACCCCAGTTTATGACGCCTCGAAACCCCTCTAAGCGTATCCAGCTAATAAATAACATGTTGAATGCTTTTGTCTCTCCTCTTAAGAGACAACTGTTGAACAGCGTCCTGCAAACATCAAATTTAAATCAAGGCACACCTTAGAGAAACCTAAAGTCTTCTGAGGTTTGTATTTGGCGCCTAGAAAGGAACCCATATGGATTGCTAGAGAGCTGCCGCGATGCAGCGGTTGCAGAAAGTGCGAAATTGCGTGTTCTCTTTTCCATGAAAAACGCATATGGCCCGACGCTTCAATGATAAGGGTTTTCATGCTTGTTCCTGGGCTGGAGTTTCCGCACTTTTGTGCTCAGTGTGAAGATTACCCGTGTGTGAAATCATGTCCAGTTGACGCGTTGTCCATTAGTAGGAAGACAGCCGCTGTCTTGGTTGATAATAAGAAGTGTATTGCTTGTGGAAAGTGCATTGATGCTTGTCCTGGCAGGATTCCTCACATGCATCCGAAGGAGAAGCATATTGTCATCTGTGATCTGTGCGACGGTGATCCTCAATGTGTGAAGGTTTGTCAAGAAGGAAGTTGGAATGTGCTGAGGATTGTGAAGAGACGAGATGAGACGGCTTACAAGCTTTATGCACGGAAACCGGATGAGATTACGCGGGATTTGGCGGCCAGGTTCTACGGAGACCAAGGGGAGGAATATTTGTGATTAAGGGTTATGCTGGCAAGTTTCTTGACGTAAATCTCTCGGCTGGGACTATTAAGGAAACGAGTTTCAGCGATGAGGTTTTGAAGGATTATGTTGGTGGCAGAGGTTTAGCTGCAAAGATTCTTTGGGATAGGTTAGGTGGCAAATGGGAGAAAGTTGATCCTCTTGGGCCTGAGAATCTTTTGTTGCTTCTGACTGGACCGCTTACCGGATACTTCCCGGGTGGTAGAACGTGTGTGTCTGGCAAGTCTCCTCAGAGCAATGGTGTTGTAGGTTCTACTCTTTCAGGAGAATTCGGT
>JBGOYH010000175.1:0-4434 GCA_041479575.1 Bathyarchaeia archaeon | reverse complement strand
TGAAAGCAGCCAGACCCGAGTCTGACCAGAGAATAAGAATAGACAAGTTCATAGACTACTTTTCAATCGATCCCGTCTACTTTGACAGGTCCTACATACTAGCTCCTGACAAAAACAGCGACGCATACAGCTTGCTTCTAACTGCTCTAGAAAAGATGGGGAAGGCAGGTGTCGGCAGAATAACTCTAAGAACCAAAGAATACCCGATTCTTGTCCACCCGTACAACGGAGCTCTAGTCTTGACTACTTTGAGATATGCATACGAAGTTGCTGATCCGAGAAAGCTGGAAGAGATCAAGGAGCTCAAAGAACCCAAAAAAGAAGAACTTGACCTAGCAAAGAAGATAGTCGCGGACTTGTCGGGAGAATTTGACATAACAGAGTACAAGGACACCTTTAGACAGAAAGTCGAAGAGCTTGTGCAGAAGAAGACGAAAGGCGAAAAGATAATTGTTGAGAAACCAGTGAAAGAAGAAGCTAGAGAACTGATGGTTGCGCTGCAAGAGACGCTTAAACAGCTGAAGAAGAAATGAAACAGCATTACAAACCAATGCTTGCTCAGTCTGCAGAGGCACCTTTCTCTTCAAAAGACTGGATTTTCGAGGTTAAATGGGACGGAATCAGAGCAATCAGCTACACAAACGACGAACTGAGCATAAGAAGCCGAAATGACAAGGAGCTTAAGTACAATTTTCCCGAGTTAGAAGAGCTTAGGAGCCTCACAAGAAACGCGGTTCTTGATGGCGAAATAGTGGTCATAAAAGAAGGAAAAACAGACTTCCAAACTCTCATTGAGAGAAGCAGACTGACCAAAACAAGCGACATCAATTACATGACTCAGAAATCCCCTGCCTCCTATGTCGTTTTCGACATACTTGAAAAAGACGACAAAGCACTCATCGACCTTCCGCTGATGGAAAGAAAGAAGATTCTGAAAGAGACCTTGAGGGAAGGAAAACGTGTTGTCCTGTCAGTTTTCGTCGAAGAGGAAGGCGAAACCTACTATGAAGAAGCGATCAAGAAGCGCGTGGAAGGAATAATGGCAAAGAAAAAAGACAGCAGATACACGCCTGGAGTGCGAAGCGAAAACTGGCTAAAAATCAAGAAGCTTCTTTCAAGCGACTGCGTGATTTTCGGATACACAATCGGAGAAGGAAAGAGAAGAGAGACCTTTGGAGCGCTAGTCTTGGGACTGTATGAAAATGGCAGGCCAGTCTATGTAGGCAAAGTGGGAACAGGTTTCTCAGAGACGACAATGAACCAGCTTATGGAAAGCTTCCGAGGACTATTAGCAGCGGAGAAAACCCTTGAGGGAGTCGACATTTCCGAAGAGATAACTTGGCTGAAGCCTGAACTCGTTTGCGTAGTTGCTTACCAAGTTGTGACAAAAGATAACAAGCTGCGCATGCCAAGATTCCTTTCTCTCAGAGCCGATAAGACACCGCTTGAGTGTACTTTGGACCAGATAAAGCAGAACAAGCTTCAGGAATATGCCTTAAAAAGAGATTTCACCGTGACACCCGAACCCAGCGACATTGAAAACAAGACCGGAGGTCAAATCTTCGTCATACAAGAACATCATGCGAGAAGACTCCACTATGACCTCAGACTGGAGAAGGAAGGAGTCCTCAAGAGTTGGGCTGTCCCAAAAGGCATACCTGAAGAAGTCGGCGACAAAAAACTCGCCGTCCAAACGGAGGACCACCCAATAGGATACGCCAGTTTTGAAGGGATAATACCTGAAGGACAGTACGGAGCTGGAACCGTGAAGATATGGGATAAAGGGTCCTTCGACGTCAAGATCTGGAAAGAAGACATGATTGAATTCACTTTGAAAGGAGAAAGACTCCAAGGAAAATACGTATTGACAAAATTCAAGAAGGCAGGAGAGAAAGACTGGCTGCTGTTGAAGGTAAGAGGCTAACATGGACAAAATTCATATCGGCACAATGGGCTGGAGCTACCCCTTCTGGGTTGAAAATTTCTACCCGAAAGGAGCCAAGTCCTCCGAATACTTAACTGAATACTCAAAGCATTTCGATACCGTGGAAATAGACAGCACGTTCTACAAAATCCCCAGCAAGATTTCATTTGAGAAATGGAGAGACCAGACTCCTGTTGGTTTTCTTTTTTCTGCAAAATTCCCCCAAATCATAACCCACAATAAGATGCTTAAAGACTGCGAGAAAGAGTCAGAATTCTTCATCGAAAGAATCTCTACGCTGCAAAACAAGCTCGGGCCATTGCTGCTCCAGTTTCCACCAACGTTTGGACCTGAAAAAATCACACTTCTAAAAGATTTCCTGCCCAATTTGCCTGAGAAAAGTCGGTATGCAGTAGAAGTCAGGAACAGGAAATTGCTCGACGACACTCTTTATTCCGTTCTTAGAGACAACCGGATCGCTTTGGCTCTGACCGTCAGCCATTTTATTCCAGAGACTGAGCAAATCACGGCTGACTTCGTTTACATAAGGTGGGAAGGAGACAGAAGCAAAGTGAACGGTACGCTTGGAAAAGTTGAAATTGATAAGACAGACGAGATCAGAGGCTGGGCAGCCAAAATCGACAAGCTCTTGGACGAAACAAAAGAGGTGTTCGGGTACTTCAGCAAATACTATTCAGGACACCCCCGACTGACGCGGAAAAACTCATCGACTCCCTCGTTACCACCTGAAGCCAAGTGAACACTCAAAACAAAAGCAGAAAAGGATTAATGCTTGTTTACCCAATTGTGTTTCGGTGTCTGATGTGAGGAATAGCGTTCTCTGTTCGTAAGAACAAAACCTTTAATACCGAACAACCCAACTCAGACAGTTTCATGGAATTTTTGAGACAAATCGAAGAGAAATGGCAGAAAAAATGGGAAAACGCCAAGATTTTCGAAGCAAACCCCGACCCGAAGAAGCCTAAGTGCTTCATAACCGTAGCCTACCCATATCCCAACAGTCCGCAGCACATTGGCCATGGAAGAACCTACACCCTCGCCGATGTGCACGCACGGTACATGCGGATGCGCGGCTACAACGCACTGTTGCCAATGGCCTTCCACTACACGGGCACGCCTGTCTTGGCCATGGCTAAACGCCTTCAAGAAAACGACATTGGACTGATCTCCGACTTCGTAAACGTCTACAAAATCCCCAAAGAAAAGCTGAAAGACCTCGCCGATCCGATGGAAATGGCCCGCTACTTCCACCAAGAAATCAAATCTGGAATGAAAGAAATAGGCTACTCAATAGACTGGAGACGCGAATTCACAACCATAGATCCACACTACAACCGTTTCATAGAATGGCAATTCCAAAAGCTGCGCCAAGGCGGATACATTGGCCGAGGAAGCCATCCCGTTGGCTGGTGCCCAAAAGATGGAAACCCGGTAGGCCAACATGACACAGTAGGCGACGTGGAACCTGAAATAGGCGAGTTCACAGTGATAAAGTTCAAACAAGGCGAGCTTGTCTTTCCAGCAGCCACGTTGCGTCCAGAAACAATCTTCGGCGTCACAAACATCTGGCTAAACCCGAAGAGTAAGTACGTTAAGGCTGAAGTCGACGGCGAACAATGGATAGTCAGCCGCGAAAGTGCTGAAAAACTAGTTTACTTGAACCGCAAGGTCAAAGTTCTGGAGACTTTTGAAGGAAGGGAACTCATTGGAGAATACGTCGAAAACCCGGCGACAGAAACCAAGATACCGATAATGCCAGCGGATTTCGTCGACCCAAAGAACGCTACCGGCGTTGTCATGTCAGTTCCAGGGCACGCACCATACGACCTCGTTGCCCTAGAAAACATCAAAAAAGCACCGTCACAGCTCAAAGAATATGGGTTGGAACCAGAAATCATGGATTCAGTCAGACCCATCTCGCTGATCGAAGTGCCGGGCTATTCAGACATACCCGCAGCCGACGTAGTCAAAAAGATGAACATCCAAGACCAGAACGATCCAAAGCTAGAAGAAGCAACCAAAGAAGTCTATAGACATGAGTTTCACAACGGCAAACTGAAGCGCAACACAGGCAAATACTACGGTTCATCAGTAGCAGAGGCAAAAGACAAAGTGAAACAAGACCTAATTCAAGAAGGTAAAGCCACAACGATGTACGAACTGTTGAACAGACCTGTCTTATGTCGCTGCAAAACAGAGTGCATCGTCAAAATCTTCCAGGACCAATGGTTCATCAACTACGGAAAACCCGAATGGAAAGCACTGGCACACAAGAACCTCGACAACATGGAAATATTACCTGAAGAACTGCGGCAAGAATTCAACAACGTCATCGACTGGCTACACGAGAAAGCCTGTGCGAGAAAATCTGGAATGGGCACGCGACTTCCATGGGACAAAGAATGGATAATCGAATCCTTATCCGACTCAACAATCTACATGGCGTACTACACGATAGTCAAGCATATCAAAGCACACAAAATCCAGCC
>JBGOYH010000174.1:0-4450 GCA_041479575.1 Bathyarchaeia archaeon | reverse complement strand
TGAACCGAGCAACTCGGCCTGCGTTTTGATTGTTTTGACGTAATCAAGAATCGGTTTGGCTACGCTCATCATCTAAACCTGCAGTGTTGCGAAGTATTTCAGCACGTAGATTACGATATAAGCTTTTTTTCAGGATTCACAAACCATACGACAAGCGAATCAAGGTATAGCAGCGGCCATCGGGGCTGATTGCAGTTTTTTCACGAAACCGTCCCAATGGCGCGCGCTAGGTAACGTAGATATAGTTAAAAGATAAGAATAGGTTATCCGATACGGATCTATCCGCAACTCTGAACCTTTCAGGTTGCACAAAAAATGAGTTAGGGGATAACTGCGGGGTTGCCCTAGTCTGGAAGCGCGCTAGTTAGAAGGACACAGATATGCCAGAAGCAAATGCAGTTTTGGAAATTGATAGGCCCTATTTCACTATTAGACTTTGTGAGAACCTGCTCAAAGTAGACTTGAAAGGGAGCTTCAAGAATGAAGTTGAGGAAGCGCTCGAAAATAAACCGATTCTCAAAGAAACTATTGGCGGTGTACTCGGCATATTTGTTCCGTTGCATGTGCGTCTGAGCGACATAGACTCGATACACATGGACGAAACAGGAAAAATCAAGATAAACCTCCCACTCCATCGAGATATCACCATTCCACTTGAACGCAAGGATGGAGAAATACTCGTTGGCAAGCTGAATCAGTTAATATCAAAGGCAAAGAAAAAGGAATTGGAACGCACCATTAGAAAGAGAGCTAGAAGCTTGAAAAGGAAATCAAAGAAGGTTCCTCCAAGCTCCTACGTAACTATGCCGTACTATTTTCCAACAGAACAGGTTGACATTGTTAACAAGCTAAAAGCAAGGAAAAAAAGAAGGAAAAAATAGAGGCTTTTCTAATCGTGCCCGCAGTCTTGAGCTAGCTCGCTTTCAGCATCAAAACACCTGATACAACGATCGTCACGGCGACTATCAGCAAGGCCAAGGTTTCTGCTTTGTAATATCCGTATGGAAATCTTTCGGTAGGTTTTTTCTGAACTAGTTTGAGTCCAGCCCAGACAGCAATCGAGGAAAAGATGTCAGCAAAGGAATGAATAGAGTCTGCGAGTAATGCCACGCTCCCAGAGATCACCGATACTGCGCCTTTCAGAAGGCTGAACGCTAGGAGAATAGCTGCAGAAAGAATCGCAGCTCTTTCTCCTTTTCTAAAAAGCTGGTTCTTCTCGTTCATTCTAGAACCAAGCTCTTAGAGTTCTACTCCTAGTGATGGTGTGCGTGATGGCAGCCTTCGGTAAGTTCTTGAAGCTTGTCATCCTTGTATGCAGCGATTACGTCTTTGACCGTATCTGCGTTCGCTTTCAGCACCGCTACTCCTGCTTCTTGGAAGCCAACTAAACCGCGGGGGCCCATTCCGTAGGTTATTATCGCGTTTGGTTTCCGCTCCAGAATGTGGTCGTGTATGTGTCCTTCGCCCCCGAAATGTTCGCCTTTGTTTTCTAAGGTCTCGACGTTTTCGACTTTTCCGTCCTTGTCCAAAGCCACAATGGCATAGAAAGGCGCTCTTCCGAAATGCTCCGCTATCCTAGCGTTCAAACCGTTGTTGTCTGACACAGGAACAATAACTGTGGTTTTCATTGTGTCACCTCCTTTTTCACTACTTCTTCGCCTTCTGTTTCAGGAAATCTTCGATTTTCTTGACGATTTCCATGAAGGACTTTGAAGCTGCAGAGTTAGGATGCTCGACGATGAACGGTTTCCCTCTGTCAGCATCCTCACAGATTTCTTGATCAAGTGGAATGCTTCCAAGAAACGCGATGTTCAGTTCTTCAGCTATCTTCTGTCCGCCGCCAGACTCGAATATGTCAGATTTTTTTCCGCAGTGAGGACATATGAAGCCGCTCATGTTTTCGATGATGCCGATGATGGGCATTCCGAGCTGCCGTGCAAAAGTGATAGACTTCTTAACGACTACTTGTGACACTTTAGATGGGATTGTCACTATTACGACGCCGTCCATTTCTGGTAGTAGTTGAGCAATGCTTAGCGGTTCATCGCCTGTTCCAGGAGGGAGATCAATCAGCAGAATGTCCAAGTCCCCCCAGACTATCTCTGACAGAAACTGGCGAATCGCAGTCATCTTCAGCGGTCCACGCCAAATTACCGGCGCGTTTTCATCAGGCAGCAGGAAGTCCATTGAAACAACCTTTATCCCTAACGTGCCTGAGGCTGGAAAGGCTCCTGGTGGACCCACTTGGAGTCTTTGGCCTGTCAGTCCGAGCATTCTCGGTACGCTGGGACCATGTATGTCTGCGTCAAGAATCCCGATCCGGTCGGCGTGTCCATGCATCGCGAGGGCCACGGCCAGGTTCACTGCCACTGTACTTTTGCCCACGCCACCTTTGCCGCTTATTACGGCTATCTTATGCCTGACCTTGCCCATTTTGGCCCTAAGCCTCTGCTCTTGATCCGAAAACTGTTTTTCTCTCTCTGTAACTTCTTGCATACTTGTCAATTCGAAAACTCCTTCATATTTCAAAATGGCCCCTGTGGCCTCTTCCAAGTCGTGTGTACCCTCTGTCCTGGGGAGCTCTGTGGATGTTCTTGCTTCCGCATTTGGGACAGGCCCCGGATCTTCCTCTTCCATGCGGCTCCTCCCACTCGTGGCCGCAATCAAGGCATTTGAATTTTCTACTTGCGTCCGACATGTATTCTCCTCCTTCTATTCGTATTGCTTTGCCGTTAACCAACGCATCTGCCACCTTCTTTCTTGCCGCCTCTATCACTCTGTGAAATGTCGGTTGCGATATGCGCATACTGTCAGCCGCCGCTGTCTGCTCCAATCCCTCGAGATCCTTCAACCGTATCGCCTCAAATTCATCCACGCTCAAGCCGACACTTTCCAAAGAAGTCATTGGAACACCTCTGGGTTTGAAGTACGTCACGCCCGGTTCGCAGCAGACTCGCCGGCAGATTCTGGGTCTAGGCACGGTTATGAATAAATATTCATAATTCTCTTAAAGGTTTCGCAACGCAAGCTGGAAACACAACATTCCGAAAACATGAAAACGAAACAATAGCTTTTCATAGCGGTCAATTACTTAAGCGCCTCTTAATGGTGAAAAGCATGAGTGAATATCCTCCTGGAAGTCGAGAGGACCGTAAGACACTGGCAGAAATGTCCATGGAGAAACTGTTTGATTATTTCTTTCTGCAGATTCGCAACATTTGGAGAGTTGATGGGCTGTATTTTCTGGGCATCGAAAAGAAGTTTGGGACTGAAGCGGCAACTGAAATTGATGCTCAGGTTTGGGAGAACATGGCTGCAATCGAGGCTAAGAGCCTGCAACGAGTGTTCAAGGTTGGCGAAAACCCGGACGTGGCAACGATTATAGGTCTTTTGCGCAAATCCAGTTGGGCACTAGATCAACCCTTCAAGACCAGCGAAATTGGAAACAAGTGGGCTACCCTTGGCATTGATAGGTGCAGGACTCAGGAGGCTCGTCTGGGCAAAGGTTTATGCGAATTGCCGTGCAAGAGAGTACGGTTTGGATATTTGAAGAATTTCGCGAAGAGCGCGCGCGCCTTCAGGCGTTTCTAATGGACATTTTGCGGCAGGATAGGTATGGGCAGCGACAAATAACAAAGACTCACCTCCCTTTTGCATTTCAACATGAAGTATCTGCTCTGACTATTTTGGCACCACTTCAAATTCCACTTTCAGCGATATTGGCTCCTTAAATATCGAGAGAACTGGGCAGTTTGCTTCTGTTCTTCTCCAAGCGCTTTCCAATAGTTCCTTTCTTGCCGTTGCGCAGACTTTGGTTTTGATTGTCACTCCAGTCAGTATCGGCGAGTCAGCAGGTTTTTCAGCTTCCGCGACAGCTTCGATCTTGCTGAGTTCGATTTTGCTTTGTTTGCAGACATCGGCGAATATTGTCACGGCACAATCAGCCAAGGCCATTAGAGCTAATTCAAGGGCAGTCGGGCCTTTATCGTCCCCGCCTGCGGGAGTAGAAAGGTCGCAGATTATACTGTGTGTTCTGGAATTGTCAACCACAGAACGAACATTTTCGATCCATTTAGCTGTAGCCTTATACTTCGGCATTCTTTCACCAGAAATAATCTCTACACCGCCGACAAATTAAGAGTTGCGCAAGCTAGCGCGCATGGTTGTTGCCAAAATGGCTAATAATGTTTTTATTCTTATTTTGAGGAGCAAGGATAACGCGCGCATGTGTTCCGAAAACAATAAGACGTAGATTTCTATGCTGGATGATCGTGGAGAACAATGTCTAAACCTGAGAAGAATGTGGGTATAGTGATCTGTGATCGTTACCATACTTGCGCCGGCGGCAAATGCTTAAGAGCATTGAAGAACAAGGAAGGAGCTTTCAGTTTGTACGCCGATCAGGAAGTAAAGCTCGTAGGATACACCACTTGTGGAGGATGCCCTGGGG
>JBGOYH010000173.1:0-4493 GCA_041479575.1 Bathyarchaeia archaeon | reverse complement strand
TTGGAACTGCGTTGGCAAGTCATGGGGAGAAGCCAGAATGTCTTTTGGTCCTTCGTGGTTTCCGCGCATCAGAACAGTCTGTGCTGGACATTGAAGTTTCAGTTGAAGGACCGTATAGTAGACTTCCGCCGAGAACTCTCCGCGGTCACCGTAGTCTCCGAGAAAAACCAGAGAAACATGCTTGGAGTTTTCCATTCTTTGCAGGATATCGCTTTGCTGCAGAATCTGAACAAGACTTTCAAGGTCTCCATGTAGGTCGGAAACTACTACTGCTTCTCCGTAAGGTTTGATCTTGACATGCCTTCCCAAGATTTGGAAGTTGCCGATCTTTCCGTTCTCTTCCTGAAGTAGCTTCGTTGCCCTTTCGACGGTCTTGGCGAATTTTGCAGTGGGTGTTTCCATTGCTTCTTTTATAATGTGCTGGAGGCTGTTCTGCAAATGAGCCGCCTGACTCACGTGATCGTGACTTTTTTGCTCATGAAACTGAAGATGTTTTTCTCTATTTCGCTCTTGACATTGCGGATTTTGTCAGCTGTCTCGGAGTAGTTTCTGCCGAGAAAGATTTCTTCTGCTTCGAGTACACCTTTGTTTCTCGTTAGATTTTCAACGTGTTCATTCAGTTTGGCAAGGTCTTTTTGCGTTGAAGCGACTTCTTCTGATGTTGAGAGTTGCGCCTTTCGAGCCATTGCAGATTTACATCGTTGTTGGAGGGTCACCAATGACTTGTTGATGGCGATATTGTTGATGGCCTGTTCAGCTTTGCGTACTTTTTCAAGTTTGAGCTTCAATTTGTCTTCAGAAATGGATCGCCGCAATTTTTCAAGCATTTGTTTGAGCAACGGGTAGCCTGCTTCTTCAGTTGAAAGAGCTTCGAACGGGTTTTCCAGGTATTGCACAAGCTTCTTGAGTTCTTCAGGTGTCAGTCCACTTCCTGAACCGTGAGTTGCCAATGCCTGAAGCTTGATGAAAGGTTTCTGAAGGTACTGCAGGTTATGCTTTGTCTCCGCGGTCAATGCTTCTATTTCACTTCCTGTCTGGCTTAGTTGTCCTATCCCGCCTATTGTTTTCAAATTGGCCATTTTCTGTTGTGTCTCAACAATTCCCTTTTCAACTATTGACATATCGCCTGCGACTTTTGCTTTTCGTTCGCCAAGTTCTTTATGTTGTTTTTCAAGTGATGTGAGCTTGTCGACCAGTTGGAATGTTTCCTCCAGAGTCTTGGTTTTCACGTACTCCTTTGTTTGGAAATTCTCCAGCTCCTTCCACAGCAACTTTGCTTTCTCAAATACCGTTAGGAATTTTCGTCTGTCAAGGATGAAAAAGGGTGAGATCCGCGGAAACCAGTTTCTTATGTCAACCTCGGTCACTGTGAACGCTTTTTGCGTTTCTTGGACAAAGGCGCTGAAGTTTTCGTAGGTTACTTTGTCTGGAACCTTGATTTGACGCATTCTATCGATGAACAGTCTGGCTAGTTTGTTGAGCGCTCTTGCTCTGTTGTAGGTCCTCATGTTTCTTCTTTCGATTTCTTTTCCGCTGTTGTCGAGAAGCGTCTTGGAAGTCTCTGAAAGAGTGCCGATCGATTTACGCATGTCGTTCACGAATTTTTGGGCTTTTGCGTGAACTGGATTGAAAATTGACCCTGTCTCGTGTTCAAGCCAAACTCTGATGTCTGTTGAAGAGAATTTGAGTGTTTCGGACAAGGGTTTTTCCCATTAGCAGATATGCATCGGGAATATTTATGTTTCAAGCATGAACACGATTACCCTTTTCTGAGTAGCTACTCTTAAATAACAACCACAACGTATCATCGATCGTCGATTCGAGTTGAAAAAACATGGATGCTAAACAGACCGCGTTTGTTGCCATGCTAAGCGCTTTGGGAACAACGCTTTCTTTGATCTCTTTGAATGTCGCGCCGTTGTTGAGTTCTGTTGGACAAGGTGGCGCAGCGTTGGACCTCTCGCACATAGCGACGTTTGTGGCAGCTTTCTTCGGTGGGCCTTACATTGGTGCACTGGTTGGATTTTTGAGCGGCATCTATGCAGGTTACTATTTTGGTTATGTGATGGGCACGCTTGGTCTGCTCTCCGTGATAGGCGTGCCGATTGGAAAAGCAATAACTGGTCTGCTGGCTGGTTTTCTCTACAAGAAGTCGGGTTTGAGCAGCGGTTCTAAACCTTCCGGTTGGGCTTTGCCGTTAACTCTTCTTTCATACATCCCAGAATCTCTTTACACCGTCGTCTACTTTCTATTCATAGTTCAGCTTGCCGGGATACAGGCAATGGCATTCATGATACCGTTAGTCATTCCAAAAGCATGGATAGAAATACTGGTCATGAGTCTTCTCATGGGCGCACTTGCAGGGAACACGGGATTCAGAGAATTCATAAGCAGGTTCTTTTACTTTCAAGCAGCAAAGAAATCAATCGACAAACGACAAAGCGAAGTTCACTGATCGCATAAGTCAAAAGACTCTTTTAGCATTTTGACGTTGATGTCTCCGCTCTTGAACATCTTGCCGGTTCTTGTGTCGCTGATAATGACTGTTGCTGGCGCAAACAAGCCGGAATCAATCTTGTAAAAATCGTAGTTTGCTTCCTTGAATATTTCGATGAATGGTTTTCCATATTGTTTTGATGCCTTGGAAGGCGCTTTTTCAACTATCTTTTGCAGTTCATCTTGATTGCATGATTCTACAACGTAGTAGGACGTTCCGCCATATAGGATTGCGTCGTTTGTTCTTGCCATTGCCGTGGCGAACTTGGGATGCACAGGCGAGATAGGTGCGCAGCCCCATGCATAAAGGATAGTTTTGGGACCGAGCCCAAGCCTTCTGAGTTTATGCATTCCCGTCTCAACAATTCTTCCTGAAACTTGAGTTGCTCCGGCAAGACTGGTTGTTGGGGTCAGAATGATTGCTAGCTTGTCTGGTTTTATCCCGCAGTCTCTGCTAACATGTTCGATCAGTTTTGCCGGCGGGAACTTTTCTGTTTCTAAGACTATCACCGCCTTGTCGCACTCGTCTTTGTACTCGATTTCTTCGTAGATTTCCTTCGGTTTCAAGGCCAAAGCTCGTGCAGGTCCAGAGCCGATTGCGGAATACTCCTCTTCTTTTATATGCCAACCCGCGAACTGCGAGCCCAGAGCTGCGACGGCTGGGTGGTCCGTGTAAACGAAAATCGATGGGAGTTCCAGGTCGCCGTATTTTCGGGAGGTTACTTCTGCCTTTCCAAGACCGCCCATGCAGATTTCAGTTATCAGTTTCCCGGCTTGAAAACCCCCTTTTGCATTTATGCCGGCGTCTATTAATGTGGCTCCTTGAGTTGTTTTTTCCACTTCAACTGCGTAGAAATCAGGGTTCTGGATGAGTTCTTCCAGAAGCCGCCATGCCAAGCGGTTTACGCTCAAGGCCTGTTTCAAATTCCTCTCTTCCTCACAGAAACTTCTCACAAGAGCTTAATTGCGGATTTTTCTGCTTTGAAACATAAAGCTTTCCGTTTCCGCATTCAGCAAGGTCTCCTAGAAAAACGTAGAACGGCCCTTGGACCGTTTCATTCTCTTCGATCTTGACTTTGGGTTTGACGCTGTCTATCGTGAAAGTTGGGAGAATAGCCTGAAGCTTACCTCCAACAACGATCTTGCCTTCAACCATGCAGGCGCCAGCTCTTTCATCGCAGTCGCCTTGAACGTAGATTGTGCCTTCGTGCATCCGAATGCCGACGAATTGCCCCGTGTTTCCGCAGACTTTGATTGTTCCTTTTTTCATACAAGCTCCAGCCTCGCTTCCTGCATTTCCATGAACTACTATTTTTCCGCCGTGCATGCCCTTCGTGCTTCCACGGTACGGTGCAGCAAGATAGTCGCCTGCGTTTCCGTGGATCTCGATTGTTCCGCCTTTCATCATTGAGCCTGCCCAAGCGTTGACGTTTCCGTGGACAGTGATTGTGCCGCCAGTCATTTCTTCGCCTAGATGCATGCCAGCGTCGCCCTTGATCGTGATTTCTCCAGTTTTCATGTGTGACCCGATTCTTCGGACTTTACTGACATCGCCTTCAATGTTTATGGCAACGTTTTCGGAAGGGTCTGCATCTTTAACGTCTTCGATTCTGAACAGGTCGACTAGGTTTCTTTGCTTGTTGCCTTCCCACGCCTGCAATGCTTCTATTTCGGTGATCTTTTTGCCTTGAAAAATGTCTGGGCTTATGCACTCTGCAATTATTGGAAGCCTGAATTCCTTTGCAGGCTGCAGTTTTATCATTTAGACCTTGGCCTCCACAGTAATTGGATGCGGCTTCTTCAGATACTCATCAGTGACCGGATAGTTTTCATACTCCACCGTCCAGTATTTTTTGAACCTTTTCTTCATGTCGCCAGTTATCTCGGCAGGTTCAGCAACTTTCACGTCAAGCCACATCGTAGCGCCGTCGATATGCCTCACAATTTCTCCGTTTCTGGAAACGATTTCTCCGCCTTTGATCGTGTATGCAGCTTTC
>JBGOYH010000172.1:0-4503 GCA_041479575.1 Bathyarchaeia archaeon | reverse complement strand
TATGGATACGTTTTGGACGATTGTTATCATTCTCGTGATACTGTGGGCAGTGGGATTCTTTGCTCTGCCTGGCGTAGGCGCATTGATACATATACTGCTTGTGATTGCCGTGATTGTAATAGTATATCGACTGTTGACTGGAAGACATATCTTGACTGGAGACAAAAGATAGCGTTCACAGACTGTAATTTATGCCAAAACCTATACCAAAACCCTCTTTTTGTCTTAGTCTTCGGCTTCAGGTAACCCATCGGCTTTGCAGTCTCAACAGAATGGAGATATCTCCCGAAGTCCAAACTATTAGTTCGCTTTTCATCGGCTTTGATATACCTACATAACGTGAATGTATGATGTTGCTCATAAAGGTTATCCTGTAGTCGGGTCTTCCTGATGCCTTGAACACGCGCTAGTTTTAAATCCTAAATTCCACGTTAGTCAGTCTACATGCTATTGCATGAAGTTGGATGCGTGAATGGGAGAGTTTGACTATGATTACCCTGACGAAGGTGAGCTGCCCGAAAGGGACGAATATGCTGAAAATGCTATGGTTGCGATTGAAGAAACTATTGCCACACAGAGAGTTGTTACCAGCGAGAATTGAAAGTCAGATTGGAGGACAAATTCTTTCCTTGGGTTACTGGTCGTGCTCTTGGATCAATGGTTGGGATGGGCCGAATAGTCAAACAAGGACTTCCTGGTAGACGCGGGAGAATAGAAACAAGGAATTTCTACACTCTCCCAGATTTTGACTATGATGAAATTGTAGGAGAAATACGCGAAAAGAAGTCTGTTTCGACCGAAGTTAATGCGATGCTTACTGGTCATGCACCTGCTGCATACTTTGCGGAAGATTTGTTTGAAAGGGCTTTCGATGCATTGGGATTTGAGATAATAGAGCGAGATGCTTACGAATACAAGGAAAAGAGAGTTACTGGCGTCAAAGGAAAGGAACTACCAAACCTAGATTTCATTTTGGAACGTGACAAAGTCGCTTATGGAGTAGACGTGAAGAATTGGATAAGATATGAGTATAATACTCGATTGGAGGTCATTTTCAAAGTTGGGCTGGCTTTGCAGCTGGAATTGGTGCCATTTATAGTTGCAAGATATGTAGATAAGGATACAATCTATAAGGAAATAATTTCAAAGGGTGGAATCTGCTACCCATTCAGAACACTGCTTTTTTCCCCGACTTCGCTTCACTTGCGCGTAGGTCTAATCAGCTGTTGGGTTATCCTACGATGGCATTAGATAGATTGCCACCGTTTAAAATTGGGCGTGTTGATTTCTTGCATAAGAAAGTGCTGGCTGCTAGGAAAGACTGATTGTTATGGCTTGTTTTGTCATAATGGCTTGTTCTCAGGGCTTATCGGTGGTTTTAAGTTGAAATTATGCCAGAGACAGTATGAATACTAATAATGGCATGTTGTTCGTTTCTGTTGTTTGTTTCGTGTGTTACTGCTAGGGGGGAGAATTTTGGTCAACGGCCTTGCTCGCATCGTGTGGGAGTTTGGCGAAGCCAAACGACAGCAACAAGATGATGTTCATGATAGTGTGTGTGGAAAGGTCTAAGGGAAACCTGCGATACGGGGAACGGCTTTGCAAGGATGACTTAGCTGGTTGCCCTTCCTGCCGTATACGTATACTTGAAGATCACCATAGTGTAACTCAAACTTTTTTGCGGATTATGTGATAATCTAAATAGGCTCAGATCTAAGTAATCACGGGGGTTATTGTATGAAGGTCTTGCTGAAAATACGGTGTCGGGGGAAGCGTGGTTACGATATAAGTAGTGTTCCTTTTAAAAAGTTGGAGAAGGCTAGCAAATATAGAAAGAAACGGTGGGAGTTGGAAGGCGAATGGTTGGTCTTGGAAGCCTTCTAGAGTTTAAACCTTTGATTTCTTTGCCTTTGCCTTTGCCTTTGCCTTCGCTTCTAGCTTCTTGAAATTTCTCTCAGCTTTTTCTAGGGTTTCAAGATTCTCTTCTACTAATTGCTGGAGAGCTTCTTTCTGCGTTATGTCTTTCGTCTTGGCTATTTCTTCAAGTTTCTTGAATATGTAAGGGGAAAACTCGACTTTCAACGGGTGCAGTTTTCCTTCGGAAGAATCGTCTGAATAGTCATCTTTGAGAAAATCCAAGATTGTTTTAAGGTTTTCAGGGGTGTCGAAACTGTCTATGAACTCCATTAGAGGCTGGAGTTTCTTCAGTTCCTCTTTCGTCTTGATGTTTTCCTTGGAAATAGTCTCGGTTATCTGTCTTTGCTGAGTCAGCGCTTCTTGAAGTCGGTTCACTGCCCCTTCTAAAACCTCAAGTTTCTCAGTTTCTACCCTTGGCTGTTCGGTTATCGTAAGGAATTTCTTCAGTTGAATGAACTTCTGTCTGAGATTGACTGTTGTTAAGTAGGTATCGTCTGATTGAGCTATGGCTTTTCCGCAGATCTTCTTTCCTGCTGTCAATCCAATTCCAGAATCTATAGCGGCTGAGAGAAGCATCTTTCTGAAACAATGAAACGATAAGCTCTTACCATTCAGGTCGACCTTGGCCTTTTCAGCTAACCTTTGCAGTAGTCGGTTAAGCCATTCGTCTGAAATGTGACTGCTTCCGTTAGAAGGGAACAAATAGGGATTGCCGTTCTTCTTCTCTAATGTAGGTAGATAGACCTTCAGGAGATCTGCGGTTTCTTGACTTAGGAACCCATGAGCTACGACATCTTCTTTGCCTGTCATCGTGTCAAACGCAATCGGTGGTTCTTGGCCCGATGATGGTAGATCGGTTTTCTTCAGCGTGATGAAGTCGCTTATTCTAAGCCCTAGATCTGTGGCCATGCTTAAGACTAGTCGTTCTCGTAGGTCTGCAACTTGAAACATAGCCCTCACATGCTCGATTGTTAGGGGAAAGTTCTTTGTCGTCTTGACTGTCTTTGATACTTTGCTTCCTGTTCTGAATCGTATGCCCATCTCATAGAACCTGAAGAGCTGTCTTATTCCTAAGGTTTGGGTTCTTGCTGTGTTGATGCTGCATTTTTGACCTATCAGGTAACTATGGAATTTTTCGATTTCTTTTTCAAATCTTGCTGCGCGGTTTCTGTATTCGATTAGGTTTTCTCCTGCTCTTTGAGTTAGGTCGTCTTTTCTTAGCTCAAGGATTTCTTTTGCGCTTTTTCCATACCAACTGCAAAACTTGTTTAATCCATGTCTATACTCTTTCTTGGTGTTCGGATTGAATACCGAATCTAAGAATTCCTGAACGCTCAATTCCATTCAACCACACTCCATTTGTTTTGTGTGGTATATCAAACTTTCCTAAAAGCCAACTAATAGTAAGGTGTCCTCCCGCAACACCCCTTTTTCTCTCTTCCTGAATATTGGGAAACAGATTGGCGGAAACAGAGCTTACATCACTATCTGAGATTCGCAACAGTTTTACATAGTCTTTTCCTATTCTTGAAATGGGAATTTGAAGATGGTTGATTGTCCAGAATGCGGAAAGCCATTGAAGAAAAATAAGGGCAACTCCAAGTATTACTGTGAAAACGGCACGTGCTCTGTCATATTCGTTTGTCATCCTGACAAACAGCCTATAATGAGGATAACCTACAAGGCCAAAGCCCGCTCTTGAAAGTGAACAAACCAGCGCGCGAAAGCAAGGAACTTAGAAGAGGAAGGCAAACTAATCGAGGCAGGCTTTGAATATGTGCGGTACAGCGACAAAGACGAAGTGGCTATATACAGGAAAAGAAAGTAGACTAGTCCAGTGGGCCGGTAGTCTAGCTCGGTTAGGACATCTGCTTGACGTGCAGAAGGTCGCCGGTTCAAGTCCGGTCCGGCCCACCAACCACAAATATTATCATTGTTTCTAATGTTATTTGAAGAATTGACCTGTGAGAACTGCGTCAATAGTTGTTTTAAGTAGTTTTCGAAGGTTTTTGAGAGATTGAAGCCAAGATTACGCGACTTTTCAACGAGTTCTTGATCAACATATAAGACAAGATTGTGTTTGTTTGACATTTGCGTTTGCACCCGGGCGGGTGCGAGGGGAAGTTCTATGTTATAAGTTTGGTGATTTGCAGGCAGAACTTAACGAAAAGGAGGATTTCGATATAACCCACCATGCGAATCTTGGAGCAAGAAACGATATTGCCAAAACCTAAATCAGAGGTCAAATCTAAGTAGTTTAGGTCACCAAAAATGAGCGAGTCTGACGAGTATTATTGCCCAAACCAATATTGCAAGATAGAGAAACTAACAGTTGGAGAGAAACCGTGCCCAGAATGTGGAGCATATGCTCGAAAAATTGAAGGGAAGGAGTTAGCCAAACTTCTACAACAGAAGCGCGCTCTCTCTCTACAACAGGAAAGGGAACCAGCCCCCGCGCTAGCATCCAAACAAGACGGAAGAATCCTCTTCTCCGATGAGATGACGGACGATCAAATTCGTATGCTTATATCACAGGATATGTCGAACTTGGCAATGCATGAAGCCGGAACCGCCTGGATGAGTCTA
>JBGOYH010000171.1:0-4534 GCA_041479575.1 Bathyarchaeia archaeon | reverse complement strand
TTTTGAAAGCAAAGCCGCATTAGGATAAAGAGTGATTCAGCAGCATAAAAACGCGATGCCCAGCGTCGCCAGAAAGAAAGGAAACTAATGATCATAGCTTGGTTCCGCAGTTTCGTACTTGCTTGAAGCTCCATGGTCCATACCCAATTCCGGGATTTTACCATCGATATTTATGACAAACGAAAGGAGATGTCTCCCGAAGAGGCACTATACTAAGGGTGACTTCCAACATAAGCATGAGCTGGATGACTTATTAAGACTTTGGAACGTATCTCCGCGCGCGCTTGCAATGTCGTATTCTTGGAATTTCAACTGTCATCTCGAAACTGCAAGGCGTTTAAGAAAATTCAATATCAACCTGCGAGTTTTCTTAGCACGCGCTACTCCTTTATCTCATAATCGCGACATCGCGCCATCTTCAAAACATGCTTCACTTCAACTTTAAATGCCCTATGCGGGACTTGTGATAACTTGAAGATATGGAGATCTGGAGAACTCCTAACGTCGCAGACTACGTAGAGATGGGTTGCTTCGGCAAGTTCATTCTCTGTAATGTAGAGGAAACTGCTCTTTAATTTCTCCCATTTCCATTCTTGTCCTTTGACCTCTATCTTCCGATCACCGCTTTTGATGTCATAACCCAGTTTTCTCTTACCCGACATATCAATCGGATTTCTTCCTTTTGATCTTTCATAGGCCAAAGCGACCTCCATGCCTTTCTGTCTAATCTCCTTGTTCGCCCGTCCTGCCTTTCCCACTTCACCTTCCTGTACCAAGTCTACATCAACCAAACGGACGCGTATGTTTTCATGCAGTATAAGTGCTTTTCCAGACGCCGCAAGCTAGAAAGAACGCGCGCGCTTTCAAGCTAGTCTTGCCTAAGAACCCCAATTTTGGGTTTATCACTAACAAGTAACAAAGAAGTCTTAAATCTGCACAACATGGAAATAGCTAAAACATGGCAAGGACTAAGACTTAGAATGATGTGGAAGAATGGTAGACTTTTTTGATGTAGTAAGGCAAGTTATGATTCCAATGTTTTATAAAGAAACACAGTTAGGCAGGTCTTTGAGAAATCCTAATCCAGAACTGAGAAAGCAATTGTTTGATTCTATACTGGAGTTAGCAAACAAAGCGGATAATGGAACTCTAAGAAATGAAGATATCAGAAGAAGAATCGTGGAAATCAGCAACAAGTCGAAAGTTTCCATCGGGCAAACGCAAAAACTTGTGAACGTATACCTCAAATATTATTGTATACTCACGAAGAAGCCAATGGAAACAATAGAAGAACTCGATTGTCCCTTAGATAGTCGAATAATGTCAAAGTTTGAAACGAGAAGCCTAAAGAGAACATCGTTGAAAGCAATGACCGAAGTTGATGACTACGTTTCTTGGCAAAACCTTCTGAAAGAAAAAGGAAATGGAATTAGGCTTACACCAGATATTGAAACATATGATAAAGAAAGAATAGAACTATTCCTCGAAAGCTAAGCTAGCTCTTGACGGAAAAGCCATGGAACCAGAAGTGTGTCTGTCTGTTCGTCTGTCTATCAGTCAGGGTGTGCTTAGAGAGAGTAGAGGGAGAGTAGAGGTAGATGTAGAGGCGCGCGCGCCTGGATCCTTTAGATTTTCATTGGGGCGGGGATTCTCGGGTTGTACTTGTTCTTTTGCAACAGGTTTTCTGCGGCTTAGCATTCCAACTGCGAGGAGCACGGCTACTGTTGCGACCAAAACTGAAGCCAGAATGACATAGAGAGGAATTGTCCACATTTCCCGTGTTGTCTTCAAGTCGGAAACATCTGTCTCGATTTGCCCGATTCCCTGAATCATTATGGTAGCCTTCTCATCTTTGATAGAAGTCACCGTGCCATTGATCATCCCCACGACGGTATCAATGGTCGCCGTCGTTCCGTTGATTGCTGTGACTTTGAAACCGATTGTGTCTAAGTCAGACCTTATTGTTCCTAGAGAGGAGTTGAGAATTACAATTTCTCCATCGATGTTCATCAGGCTGGCGTTGAGGGCGTCGAGACGCACATTGATTAGGCCAATGTCTGTGCGTATTGTTCCGAGGCTTTGGTTCACTCCGATGAGCATTGCGTTCCAGCCAGAAAGAGTTGGACTTACCAAGAATGATTTGAAGCCTGTTCCCGCGGATTGAACCGTTGCTGCCGAATAAGCCGCGTTGACCACTAAGGCATAGGAACCCGTCTGAGCATCGCTGGGCAGCAGGTAAGAAGATGTGGAAAGGCCATTTGCGACCTCTTGCAGGCTTAGTGTTTCGTTGGCACCATCAGGCTTGTAGAGTGTTGCACTCGTGACTGCGGCGTTTACTGCGTTTCCGTTGAAGATTGTATACACGTGAAAGGTTACGATTTCACCTCTGAAGTGAATGCCGCCAACGTCCACAAGCACGTTGAGTGGAGTTATGTCGAAGACGGTGAAGTTGGCTTGGGCAAAGATGTTGGCGTCAAACGCTTTGACAACCCATGTTTGAGGCGTTGAAAACGGGACGTTAAACAGAAACGTGAAATTGCCGGTCTCATCCGTTGCTGCTGCACCGATGAACATGTCATTGAAGGTTACACTGACTTCGCTGTTTGGAGTAAACTCGACACCTGTCACGTTGACGCCTGTTCCAACTGGCCCTGTGGGAGGGTTCAGAACTACTCGGAAATGCACGTTCACAGCTGTCGATATGGCGTTGTCATTGATCGCTATTTCGCCTGGAACCGGCAGAACGTAGAGAGTCACATTGTATGTTCGACTTTCCACAGGATTCCAGACCAAGGTAATAGTGGCGAATGAGTTGCTTGCAAAATTGTCAATGAGTGTCGAGTCAACGATAGTTCCATCTACAAACAAACTTGTATTAACGTTGCTTTCGTCAGTGGAACCAAAATTGAGGACTGTGACGCTGAATGAAACGGTGTCTCCTGGCTCAACATGCGACGGCGCATCGTATCTATACAGGAAAAGGTCATGCTGAAGCGGTTCCTGTTCAACAGCTTTCCTCGCGTTTACTCGCCCTGAACCATAGATAACGTCAAAGCCTGGGCTACCTAAATCATCAGCCGTGAAGCTCAATTGGCCCCTGACCCAGTCTCTTGTCGCACTTGGAAAACTGCTCCAGATCAGTGCTGCTACGCCTGCAGCATGGGGAGAAGCTGCCGAGGTGCCGCTGATATAGTCATAGTTTGGGCTGTAGCCTTCATCGTTGAGTGTGACATGATACGTGGGCATGGTGGAAAGGATCTGGGTTCCTGGCGCTGCAACTCCAATCCAACTTCCCCAGTTTGAAAATCCTGCTTTCTCATCTGTTTGGTCTGTGGCGGCAACGGCAACGACTTCGTCATACGCTGCAGGATAGACCTTTGAATCGGAATTCAAGTTCCCTGCCGCAGCGAGAACCAGGACATCATTCTCGTAAGCGTATTTGATTGCATCGTGAATGAGCCCGCTGTCACCACCACCCCAGCTAATGCTGATGATCCGTGCACCCTGAACTACCGCGTGAATAATGGCGATTGCCAGGTTTGTTTCAAAGCCGTAGCCAGTGCTATTCAGACCCTTCTCGGCCATTATCTTCACTTGCACAATTCCAGCAATTCCCGCTGCATTGTTCAACTGAGCCCCGATTATTCCGGCGCAAGCTGTGCCGTGACCGAAGTCGTCAAGAGGATCGTTGTCGCCATTGACCCAGTCGTAACCGAGGGCGACGTAGTTGTTCATGAGATCGGGATGATTGTAATCAATGCCCGAATCGGCTACAGCCACCAATATCGATGAGCCTCCGGTAGTCTTGTTCCAAGCCCAATCGGCCTGAATTTGAGGAAGAGCCCACTGGTAATGGTAGTACAGATCGTTTGGGACAAATTGCGCCCTGAATACCATGTCGGGTTCCATATACCTAGCCAAACTGCCTGCTTGCGCCTCATTCCAGAGAGAAGACAAATTGTTCGGGGGCACGTCAACAACCATTGCGATAGCTTGAGCTCCGATCGAAATTTTACTGACGTTTTTTCCTCCGGTCTTCGCCACCAGATTTGTCAAATCATCCCAAGCCTGTGGGCGCGTGCGGTTAACGCCGATGACCACCCGACTCAGATCGCCAGCAAACGAAGCAGGCTGTTGGTAGGCTTTGGATTGAACCAAACCCTGAACCCTGGAAGCACCAAGAGGAAAACAGTTAGCGCTCACAATGAGCAAGATTGCCAAAACGAATGTCACCGTATGTCTTGACATGGTCTCACACAGTTCCTTCCAATACCAATACGCAGACTATTCCAAACCGGAAGGATATAAGACTTAAGCCGCGGGTGTAGTCCGTAGCGCGCATGCTTGTTCCGAAATTGGCCTAAAATGGTTTTTATTCGGGTTTCATGGTTTAGGCAGGGTTTTGGGCTCCACATCTGTCCTTGATCTTCATAGGTACTTGTTTTCCCCGAACGCGGCAGAAACGTGCAAAATGGAATTATGACCATTTTTGACCATTTTAGGAACACGCGCGCGCTTGGTCGTCATAATCATG
>JBGOYH010000170.1:0-4543 GCA_041479575.1 Bathyarchaeia archaeon | reverse complement strand
TCGTAGCTTGAAGAAGCGTCGAAGGTGATGGTTTCTCTAGGCATAGGAGCATTTGGAGAATATGTGAAAGTTGCTACAGGAGATTGGTTGTTCAAGAATTGACTCTTTGCCGTCGCTGCGAAAAGAATCAAAACAGCAAATATGGCTAAAGCTTCAACGCTAAACAACCGCGTCTTCACAGTCTCTCCTTCTCCTCCGGCATTACTCTATGGACCATATAAAACATTTAAGCATTTTGGAACTATCTTCTATAACGTGTCTACCTATTTTGTAGATGATAGGAAAAACAAGTAATTGTGAAGCAAAAGGAATTCTTTATTTGTGTGCAAGGAAAGACCGGATTCTGCCCTTTTACGGTGGGCAGGTCGCGTACGCGGAAGCGAAGAAAAAGTGCGATTGTCGTTGCGTCAGTCAGATTCGACCTGATCCTTAGAATCAACTATAGGCTGGAGTTCGGCCTTTCTTCTTGCCGACTTTGGGGGCCTTGGATGCGTTTTCAAATATCCGATTACAGTCATTACGCCCAGGACAGCTACTTCACCGAGCAATGCTGTGCTCTGGAATTCAGCATCCGTCCATATTGGCGGCGGCCCTTCATTCGTAACCAAACCGTAGACTTCAGCGTGGTCCATTATTGTGCCTTGTGCATCTGTTACGATACTCTGGTTCAAAGTTGGACTTGGCGGGTTTATCTCTATTGTCGTTGTTCCTACTTGAAGCACGGTAAAGTTGATTGAAAGCAACACGCCGCTTCCGCTTGCACTTGTGCCCACACTGAAAAACTGTGCGCCAACGACGGTTTCGCCTCTGTCGTTGTCTATAGAATTGATTGAGAAGTGTGTGTATCCAATATTCTTCAGGAATGAACCTTCGGTCATGGCGACAGATGGTCCACCGGGATATGGAGCCGGACCGCTCGAAACTCGAAGTATTTCGGGGTCCCACGTCAGGTCGACTAGCCAACCGTTGCACGCAGGCACATTGTTCAGCGTTACATTGACCAGTATTGTTTTTCCACGTTCGGTCACACCATAGACCTTGTCTACGGCCAATGTTGGTAGCGTCGGGCGCGTGTATAGGAACGCCAACACCGCTATGATCGCAACTAGGAACAGGAACAGAAGTTTGCGTTTCAAGTCTGTCCACCTTGGCTTCCTATAGTGCGAGCTTTTGTATTTTAAGTTGTTGTTTCAGAGCGCTTCAGAAACAACATGTCCTAGATAGAAGCTAGATTCATAAGAAAGAAAAAGAGATGGTGCTTCTCAACTTGAGTGGTTGCGTGTTTACAGTTGTTTTCGGCGGCGAATTCCGACAGCGATCAGAGTCACAGCCATAAGCAGCGGAATGATTAGCAGTGTGAATTCTGGGACTGTTCCTATTATTGTCACTGATTTCGTGCTGAGACTAGTTGTGAAGTACAGGTACCAGTTCGTCGCATCACTCACTACTGTTGAGTTCGCTTGCGTGCCGTTCACGTTAACAGTCCATTGATCGCCAGTGTTTATGCCCATGAGAGCTTTGGGAATCGTAACATTCACGTATCCTGTGGATCCATCTGCTCCTGTAAGATTGAAGCCAAGCTCATAGTCCGAATCGTTGACCTTCGTGAAGCCCATTGAACCTTGCACCACGGATGCATTGCTCACTGTTGTGACGGTATAGTTGTTGCCACCGTACGTTACGCTGTTGTTGATCGTTTCTGGTGGTCCGTAATTCGCGTAATATCCGTTCACGACTGTTCGATCTATTGCATTCGCAAGAACATCGCCTACTTTCACGTCTGTCAGAATGAGATCGCTTTCGAGAAGGCTATTTGTCGTTGGAGCTTGTGTAACTTTGAACGTAAAGACTGCTGCTGCCAATTTCCCCTCCATGTAACCTGCCGTTGTTACGTTGGCGGGGGCGTATCCGTCCGACTGCGCCTGACTCATATCTTGCCACAACTGACCATAGTCCGCGTAGCCTCCGGTGTTGTTGTAGTTAAGCTTCAAGCTCCATATGTTAGTCTGAAAATCTGTTGGCGTTAACGTGTGGAAAAGTATTTCCTGAATGCCCGTGCAATTCAGAAGGCTTGAATTCCAGGACAGGTGGAATTGTAAGCCAGCAAGACCTGTAACGTTGGCTATAGTAACGTTTACCTTGAATTGAGTTCCGACAGCAGCTGCATTCAGAATGGTTTGCGATGGGTCGAAAAATACCATGGTGTTTGTATCGGCCGAAACTGTAGGGATGGTAGCTGTAATAGAGAGTATCGCTGAAATCACAAGAATGCTGAAGATTACCATGCTATAGGATTTCACTTTTTTGGGAATCATTTTTGACTACACCTTTTTATGATTTCTTGATTGGATGTATTTAACACTTATTGTCCGAGAACAGTCATATTCTGGGTTTTTGGCAGAGCTTATCCGAAAAACAAGCGTCAGCCGCAGAATGTTTTTGACGAGAGGACCAAGATAGATAAGGTCTACTTGGTTTTCTTCTTTTTTCTTGTTCTCATCAAGTAGTACGAAAGGGCAGGTATCCATAAAACTGGAATCAGGATAATGGCTATCAATCCGAATGAGAAGCCCGTTGGTCCAGATGCGGCATTGATTATTATGGTTTTCACCTGGCTTGCAGGTATTCCTGCCTCGTTTGTCACTGTCAGGTTTACATCAAATGATCCTGATTGCTTGTATACGTGGTTGACTGTTAGCCCTGTTCCGTTGGTTCCGTCGCCGAAATCCCAAAAATAGGTTAAAGTATTTGACAAGGGGTCGTGGCTTTCAGTCGCGTTGAATGCGAAATTCCATCTGTAAGTTCCGTGGACAAGTTGTGCCTCAGGCGTGGTCTGCGGGTATGTGAACGAGGCTACAGGCGGTTTTGTGTCCACAGTGAAGTGTATTTTCTCTGAGGCCCCCATTTGGCCCGCAGTGTCGTTTGCGTATATCACTAGATCGTGTTGTCCATCTGAAATAGTCATGCTTACATTGCCTGTGACTGTAACATTTGCAAGTCCGTCCAGACTGTATCCAATCCAAGAAACCGTCTTGCTTGGTGTGAACGCTAGACCTACAGATGTTGTGGCATACGTAGTGTTCTTTGGCGAATCTACTATTAGTGTGGGAAATGGATTGCCTACTGTCACTGCTCCGTTGAAGGCCGTGCAAGGTATTGGCTGCGCGTTTGCGTCGCCAATGTTGACAAGCACGAAAGTCAAAGGCGACACTCCGGTCTTAGCTCCTTTGAAAGTAACCTCGGCTAATGTATGGTTGCCTGAAATTGGTGCGTAGCCACCTTCTTTTGCCCTATCAGAATCCTGAAAGGTGTAGGCATATGCCAGTTTGCCTCCTGTGTTGTTCACCATGTTTTGTATTCCCCAGATATTGTCCCATTCAGATTCAGGCGTCACTGAGTGAAAAATCACTTCTGACATGTTGATTCCTGTCAGGAAGCGAGGATCCCACGCAACCTCTATTTGAAAGCCCGTGGCGCCGTTTGGAGATGGAAGATTGTCTATTCTTATGGAGACATTGAAGATTTCTCCTACGGCCACAGCTTGTGTAGGCGGATCTATCGACAAAATTGCTTCGCCTGTAGCATTTGATCTTGGGATGTAGAAGCAGAAAGCAAGAACCACAATCAGAGCAAGCCACGTCAAGTGCTTGGCTGCCTTTGATTGTTTCAAATTTCACACCTTGAAACAGAAGTGGGGAGGGCAACATTTAAGTTTATCGACATGGCGTCGGGGAGAGTCAAGTGGCTGGAGGATTTCTGAAAAAAAGGAAAAGGGTGCTTCTTATATTTTCTGTCCAAAGTGGTTTGCGATTATTATCACGTCATAGATATCGACATGGCCGTCTCCATTCAAGTCGGCTGCAGGATTCCATTTGGGATCTCCTGGGACCGAGCCGTATGCTAAGGCTCCTAATAGTGCATCGTAGATGTCAACAACGCCGTCCCCGTTTATGTCTCCTGGAATTTTGACTTTCACGATGCCGTCGACGAGAGTGTTGTCTGCGACATTTGTTTCGTATGGTAAGGATGGAGCTTGTGCACTGAGTCTGTACCTGCCCCAGCTGACGGTGCTGGTGTTCCATGTTACCGTTATGCTTGCGTTCGTGTCAGAGGCGAGCCCCATAACGTTCACGGTTGTCAACAAAGTGCTGTTGTAATAGATGTTCACGGTGAAAGATTCGGTGATGTTTCCGTGATTAGCCACGGTGACAGTGACGTTTGTGCTTTGACCTTTGTAGATGGCGTCTGGTGATGCATATAGATCTAGAACTGCTATGTCAATGATCACGCTTTGGAAGAATCCGTTGTGATCCTCATGCGTTATCGGGCTGCCTCTAGAATCTACGAGTTGTGTGTTTGTGAGGGTCAAGTTGGTGGCTCCTATGGATCTGACCCGGTACTTAATTGTGACGAGTGGAATGGGAGCATCGATGTCAAGTGGAATGGCCGGCGAATAATAGGCGACGCTTACGAAGACGAAGCCTCTTGCATTGTCAATGTTCTGGTTTGGAATGTAATGGGTTTCACCCAAGACGTCATGAAT
>JBGOYH010000169.1:0-4631 GCA_041479575.1 Bathyarchaeia archaeon | reverse complement strand
GAAAACCTGCGAAATTCTCAAAGCGAACGTTGAATCTCTCAACCCCAAATTTCATCTGCAGGTGCAATCAGTGCCATATGGTGATTACCTGGATCTCTTAGAAAACCATGCGGCTCCAATTTTCTCGGTGGGCTGGTTGGCCGACTATGTCGATCCCCACAACTTTGCGTACGCGTTCATGTATAGCGCTGGAGACTTCGCACAGATGCAGTTGTATTCCAACAGCACAATCGACACTTTGGTAATGCAAGGCATAGGCACGATGAATGAAACAGCTCGAAGAGAAACCTACTATGAATTGCAGAGGGTTTACCATGAGGATTGTCCGAGCGTTCCCACGGTTCAGCCGATCGGCCGCAGGTTTGAGCGAAACTGGGTCCAGGGATGGTACTACAACCCGCTACTGCCCGGGAATTACTTCTATGTTCAGTGGAAAGGAAGCCCGCCGTCATCCACAACATATTCTTGGCCTATGTTCCATGCTGACCCTAAACACACAGGCTATAGTAGAAGTCCAGCGCCAGGAACGAATCAGACACGATGGAACTGCACCACTGGAGACGCAGTGTATTCTTCTCCCGCCGTTGCCGACGGCAGAGTCTATGTTGGTTCCGACGACGGCAAGGTCTATTGCCTTGATGCCTACAATGGAATCCAGTTATGGAACTACACAACAGGAGGCACGGATTCTTCACCCGCTGTCGCAGACGGCAAAGTCTACATAGGATCCTACGACGCCAAGGTTTTCTGTCTTGATGCGCTAACTGGAGTACAAATATGGAACTACACTACCATCGACACAGTCACTTCCTCTCCTACCATCGTGGACGGCAGAGTCTACGTTGGGTCGTTTGGCGCTAGAGTCTACTGCTTAGATGCCATGACGGGAGCACATATTTGGAACCGCACGACTGGTGGCGCGGTTGACTCTTCTCCAGCGGTGGTTGGTGGCAAGGTCTACGTTGGATCGAATGATGGAATAGTCCATTGTCTTGACGCAGCAACTGGAGAACCTGTGTGGGACTGCATTGCGGGGCTCAGCATCTTTTCGTCTCCCGTCGTAGTCGACAACAGACTCTATGTTGGCGCTGATAACGGGACATTCTACTGCCTCGACGCAATGTTCGGAACTGTTATCTGGAAACATTACGTCGGAGGCAGTGTGTATTCCTCTCCGGCAGTTGCTAACGGTAGGGTCTATGTCGGTTCAGAAAACGGTCAAATAATCTGTTTTTACACTCTGACTGGAGAATGGGCATGGAACCAGACGATAGGAGCCACGGATTCGTCTCCTGCGGTTGCTGACAACAAAGTCTATATCGGATCCTCCGACAACAAGGTATACTGTTACGACGCAACAACCGGTTTACCTGTCTGGACCTACACGACGGGCAGTCCCATATGGTCCTCTCCTGCCGTCGCCGATGGAATGGTTTTCATAGGCTCTGAAAATGGTAGGGTGTATGCTTTTGGAAATGCTATTCGAGTCCCAGAAGACTACAACACGATACAGGAGGCAATAAACGCAGCCGCTCCCGGGGCCACTATCTGGATCGCTCCAGGCATATACAATGAGCCTCTAGTGATCAACAAGACAATAACGCTGATCGGCAAAATAGGAAGCGAACCGACCTTCAACGGCGGCGGAAGCGGGATCGCTATAACAATAGTCTCCGGTGGATCTGGGTCGACTATTGCTGGAATAACGATAACTAGCTGGGATCAAGGCATAGTCATTGACGGTGCCAGCGGTTGCAAAGTTTATGATAACATAATGTCTCTTATTAGTCAGAACGGAATAGCCCTCGAGGGCTCTACAGCCTCTAACAACCAGATTTACTCTAACATATTTGAACAAGACACCATCGCCGTCAACTTGACGTCTTCATCAACCAACAACAACATCTACAATAACATAATCAGCTCAAGCAGCATCGGCATTGACGTGGAGTCCAGTGGAAACGTTGTCTATGGAAACATGATAACAGAAAACTTGATTGCAATAAACATACAGAACTCTAACAACAACAAATTCTTCCACAACGACTTTGTGAGCAACAACATGCCGTTGTCCATTTCCGCGTCAACTGGGAACGTTTGGGATGATGGTTACCCTTCAGGGGGCAACTACTGGTCTTGCCACGTCAGCGTAGACAGTTTCAGCGGTCTAGGGCAAAACATCGTGGGCAGTGATGGCATCGTGGATGTGCCTTTCACCGTTGCCACAAACAACATTGACCACTTTCCTCTTCTGAAGCCTTTCGGCTTTCACAACATCGGGATAACATATCTTTTCAAGTCAAAAACCGTGATAGGACAATCATACACGCTACGCGTAAACGCGAAGATTCAGAACCTCGGCATATATAATGAAACATTCACCTTCACGTGCTTCGCTAACACGGTGATCCTGATGAACACGCCAGTCAGCCTGTTAACAAGAAACTGTACGATTCTGACTGTAAGTTGGAACACTGCAAGCTTCGCAAAGGGCAGCTACACATTGAGTGTTGTGACGGACCCAGTCCCCGACGAAACAGACACTGCTGACAACAGTCTTTCTTTCAAAGTCATCGTTACGATTCCGGGAGACGTTAAAGGCGATTTTGTCGTCGACATTTATGATGCAATAATTTTAAGCAATGCTTACAACAGTGTGCCTGCAAGTTCGAAGTGGAACCCTAACGCTGACATAAACTGTGACAACATCGTGGACATCTACGACGCCATAATACTGGCAAACCACTACAACCAACACTACCCATAGCCCCCCGTCATTTTCTTCTTCGAAAAACCGTCACCGCCAAATCTTCGTCGTCAAAACCGTCGTCACTTTCGTCGTCAAACTCACTTGAATAACACAAATAGCCCACAGGAAGGTTTATCCACAAACGATATTCGATGATCAAACCTATCTACTGTCGGCAGTCTCCTTGCGGAGAACAATGTACGGGGCTTTCTTTCTGAAGTAGATAGTCGTAGCTGCAAGGACGACGGTGGATATGCCAAAGGCATACATCAGATATCTGAGGATGCTCAATTCCCCTGCTGAGGTGTCATATTTTGTTTTTATGTAGTTGTATGAATCTTGCAGAGAATTATAGCCAGACCTCAATGAAGCGTAGCTCGCATCAAGAGACTCGTAGCTAGAGTTAAGCGAGTTGTACGTCCTTTGGATGGTGCTGAATTCTCCTGCAAGCGAATTATACGATATGTTCAGAACGCCTAAGTCGTTAGAGATGGTCGTAATCGGCTTGTAACCTGCTGTGATTGGTCAAAAGGGCATAATACAAGTTTGAGAGCGCATCGTAGGTAGTTGCCCTGACATATGTTGCGTAAAAGGAAGTCTCGCCAAAGCCTTTGTCGGTTGATCCTTCGATTACGTAGTTGAGCCTTTCAGACATATTCTGTGGCAAGGTGACGATGACCTGCTTGGAAAGGCTTCCACCTTGTGCCAGAGGATATGATATAATTTGTTCTGTATGAAGCGTCTGCCATTTCTCTCCTACCAGACCTGAAATCGCAAGCGTAAGGTTGTAGATGGTAACGTCAATATATGCTGCTACGGTTAGATTGCACATGATGGTGTCTGTGGGGTGGGCCTCCTCAGGGAATTCAAGCGAACCATGAATATACCCATAAGTAAATGAAACTGTATTGAACTGTGAAGCATTCACTATATGACTTAGACTCAACAGCACGGCCAATCCAAACATCAGGATCATGATCTTGCTACTCACAAGGACACCTTTTCAACCTTCAGTCGCTAGCATATTTATTGTTAACTGATTGGCGCGCGCGCTTGCAGGTACACGATAGAGAGTGATAGTGGGGATGACAGGCTACACAGCATAATGATCTTCCGCAAGACGAAATGACCATGAAAAGTGATTCAACATATGCCGAAAGCAATTCAAAAAGGTTATATGGAGCCGGCACCACTCTGTTGTATTTGCGGGTGCAATGTGATGCAAGGTGACCGCCAAATTCAAAACTGATTCTGAGACGAGCCTCACTGTAGAGTATCGCCCGCTTGAAATTGAACAAGAAATACGTCGATTCTGGGAGAAAAACCGCATACAGCAGAAGCTAGCGGAAGCCAAAGAGAAAGATAATGTGGGTGTTTTGGGGTATGTTGAAGGGCCTCCAACACTGAACGGTATACCACATGTTGGTCATGCAAGAGGCCGCGTGATGAAGGATCTTCGTTATAGATGGAAGACGATGCAGGGCTACTTTGTGCCTTTCTGGGCAGGATGGGACTGTCAAGGATTGCCAGTGGAGTTGGAAGTTGAGAAGCAATTAGGCGTCAAGAACAAGCGGGAACTTCTTGAAAGAGTCAGTGAGGAGCGTTTCATAGAAGAATGTAAGAAAACCGTGATGAAATATCATAAAGAATGGGTAGAGCTCGACAGCAAACTTGGCGTTTTCATAGACCAGAGCAAAGCGTACTGGACCTATCATGACAATTATATCGAGAGAGAATGGCAGATTCTCAAGCGCGCGTGGGATCAAGACCTGCTTGAAGAAGGACACTACGTTGTTGCTTATTGTCCTGGCTGCCAGACAAGCCTCAGCAACGCCGAAGTAGGCTTCGAAGGCTCATACCAGATCGTTGAAGACCCAAGCCT
>JBGOYH010000168.1:0-4635 GCA_041479575.1 Bathyarchaeia archaeon | reverse complement strand
GAGTTTCTGGTCAGTAGGTATTCCTTCCTTTGTCCAACCACGGGCTTCATAATAGTCATCAAGCAGCAGGTCTAGTTCTTCTTGAGTGAAAACTGCTCCTTTTGATGGACCTTCATCAGGGATCGGAAGGTGCATCACCTTGTATGGCAACGTGTCGTCCTTTCTGCCCAATCCTTCTCTGATATTGAAAATCCTGCCGAGGTTGTTTATTCTTTCACCCGCAAGCTTCAGTTCATCCGGCGTCATTTCATGACCTGTGACGACACTGTACAGTTTGGACATGTCCTCCCATTCCTTGTAGTAGGTGCCTCTTGAAAACTTGCAGACGACTAGTGAATCGATGATTGAGTAAGAGTCTTCCATACCTTTGACAAGTTTTCCCCTGCCTTTTTCAGCAATCAGACGGTTGACTTTTCCTTTCACGTCGAACGCATAAGCTCCGTGTCTGTTGTGATCTGCTCCACGGAAAGACACAGCAAATCCCAGCGCGGCTGTTTTCAAGCACCTGAGGTCATAGCCTGTTACTTCCACTCCTTTGATGTGGGCGGCCAATTTTTCTGAGCCTTTCCCGATCTTTTCTGAGGCAACTTTAACGCCGTCTGCCAATATGTCACCTATACCTTCACGTTTGCCGATTTTTTCAACAAGCTGAACCATTGCTTCATGATTCCCGAAATGTGCGTCTATTCCGTCAAGTTCTTTCTGGGTCAATATGCCTTTTTCATAACAGTCCATTGCAAAGCCTGCAATCACACCTGCACTGATGGCGTCAATCCCATAGTAGTTTGACAGTTGCATTCCTTTAATTATCGCGTCGAGACGGTCTACACCGCAGAACGGCCCGAGCGCCCACAGAGTCTCGTATTCCATGCGTGTCATTGTGTTCTTGTATGGACCTTCCGAGACTACGCACATGTGTTCACACCGCATCGCACAGGAGCTGCATCCAATTATTTTCACAACGTACTTTTCATTCAACACCTCTCCGCTGACTTTCTCCGCCCCTTCAAACGACGCGTTGTTATAGTTCCTCGTTGGCATGCAAGCCAAAGAATTGTGAACCAAAACGTTTTCGACAGTTCCCAAAGTGCGGTATTTCTGTGCGGCAGGACCTTTCATCCTTTCATGAAATTCCTTAACCATTTCCATGAAAACTTCCGGCTTTGCCACAGTGATGTCACGTGTCCCGCGGACGGCAATTGCCTTGAGATTCTTTGAACCCATGATTGCGCCAAGGCCCGTTCTTCCCGCAGCTCTCGTCTTGTCATTGATGATGCAGGCAATTCGTGACAGCTTCTCGCCTGCAACGCCTATTGCAGCTACGCGAATGTAGTAGTCTCCAAGTTCCTCTCTTATCGCGTCCTCTGTTTCTTGTGGCGACTTGCCCATCAATTGTGAAGCATCTAGCAATTGAACAGAATCATCGTCAATCCAAACGTAAACTGGTCTTTCCGCCTTGCCTTTGAAAATAACCACATCATATCCAGCTCGTTTCAACTCGGTGCCAAACGTGCCGTGGGCTTTGGCTTCACCGACTCCATAGCTGGCTGGTGATTTTGACACGAAAGCGTGCCCGTTTCCGCCTGTTGGCCACATTGTACCTGCTATCGGTCCAGTTGCCAGTATCAACGGATTTTCTGGGCTGAAGGGCTCTACTCCTGGCTTGGAATTGTCAAGCCACAGGCGCATGCCTAAGCCTATTCCACCAATGTATTTCTTGGCGTAATCCTCGTTCAAAGGCTCAACACTGGTTTTCCCTGACGTTAAATCAACACGAAGTATTCGTCCAGCATAACCTAACAATGGACTTCCTCCAAGTTGCCGTTTGTAAAGGGAAATGCACGTTTGATATTAATTTATCTATCTTCAGACGAGCATCTGCACGGAGACCAGCTAAAGATGGGAAAACGCAAATTTACTGCTGATAGGCTTGTGTGATAAAGTAAAATGAGGTAGCAGTGGCTTACATTGCTTCTTTCACTAGGTCTAGAATGTCTTTTACTGCAATCTTGTTTTCAACATCCAACACTTTCGCTGCGTCTTCTAGTGTCGTAACACAGTAAGGACAGGCAACAACTATCGTGTCAACGCCAAGGGCAAGGGCCTCTTGCAGTCGGTTGGTGCTCGGTCTTTTTTCGGGAACGGCCTCTTCGGTCCAAACTCTTCCTGCGCCTCCGCCACAGCAGAAACTGCTTTGCTTTGTCCTTTTCATCTCAACGAGTTTTATTCCTGGAATTGCCTGCAAGATCTGTCTTGGAGCGTCGAATATGTCATTGCGTTTGCCTAAGAAGCAAGGGTCGTGATATGCGACTGTCTTCTTCACTGGTTCTGTCAGTCGGAGTCTACCGCTCTGCAAAGCTTCGGCTAAAAATTGAGTGTAATGTTGAACCTTCAGGGCGGCATCTTTGTATGGCTTGTCATTCTTGAAGGTGTTGTAGCAGTGGGGTGATAGCGTCACAATTTTGCCAGCTTCAAACTTCTTGAACATGGAGATGTTGTGTTCAGCCAATTCTTCGAAGAGTCCTTTCTCGCCCATTCTAAGCATGTGGTCTCCGCAGCACCATTCTTCAGCGCCGAGTGTCGCGAAAGACACGCCCATATTGGTGAATATCGCAGTCATGTTCTTTGCGGCTTCCTGGTTTCTAAGATCGTACGCGTTTGAACAGCAAACAAAGAACAGCACGTCAGCTTTTGTGACGGTTGGGTATGTTCTAACATCCATATCCTTGGCCCAATCCATCCTTCTCATCTGGGATGTTGTCATGGGGTTGTGGTATTTGTAGACGCTTTCGAGAACGTCTTTCACTGTTCTAGGGATGTTGCCAGTTTCCACCATGAGGCTGTGATCTTCTACTATTGCTTCTGCACAGGTTAGTTTTTTGGGACAGAACAGTGTGCATGAGTTACATTGCGTGCACAGCCATATGTTGTCGGCCATGGGTTTCAATCGTTCATCGGCGCCTTGGTCTCTTGAATCTGTTATGAACCGGTAAGTCTGAGTTAGTGCTGAGGGCCCCAGGAATTTTTCGTCGGGAACTGCTGGGCATGAGGAGTTGCAGATTGAACATTTAATGCAAAGCGTTAGATCCCAATATTTCTTCAGATCAACGGGGGACTGCACAAATTCTTCGGGCTTCTCCAATTCTGCTTCAGGCTTTATCAAGTGAGTTTTGATTCTCTTGCAGGTGTTGAAGAATGGTTGCATGTCGACTACCAAGTCTTTTATGACTGGGGCGTTTGAAAGCGGTTCAATGAGCACCGAGTCAGCGTCGAGGTCAAGCACTTGTGTGTAGCATGCAAGCATCGGTTTTCCGTCCACGTTTACGGCACAGTCTCCGCATATGCCCATTCTGCAGGACTGTCTGAATGTTAGTGATTCGTCCAAGTTGTCTTTGATGTAGAGTAGTGCGTCGAGAACGGTCGTTCCCCTCTTAATGGGAACTTTGAAGGTTGACATGTACTTTCTTTTTTGTTCAGGGTTATATCGACTTATGGTGAATTCGACGGTTTTCTCAACTAGAGTGGTCATAATGCTCATCCTCCTAGTATGTTCTGGCTGCAGGCTGCCACTTCGTTATGGTCACTGGTGAATAGTCCAGCTTTGGTCCTTCTTTCGTATAGTAAGCTAGAGAGTGCTTCAGCCAGTTTTGGTCGTCACGTTTAGGGTAGTCGGTTCTTGAGTGGGCTCCTCGGGATTCTCTTCTTGGAAGCGCGCTTACCATCGTGATTTCGGCCAAATCCAACATGTAATCCAGTTGAAGCGCATTCAGCATTCCCGTATTGAAGGGTCTGCCTTTGTCGTGTACTTTTATTTTCTTGAAACGCTGCTTCAGCTGTCTTATTTCTTTCAGGCCACTTTCAAGCAGGTCATGTCTTCGGTAGATCCATGCTTTTTCGTTCATTATGTGCCGCATCTCATTTCTGACTGCGGTCATGCTTTCGGGGCCTTCGTTTCCCAGGATGTCGTCAAAAACTCTTTTTTCTTCGGCTGCTAGTTTCGCATTTGGAATCTCATTCAGGCTCGCTTTCATGGCGTGTTTGGCTGCTTCTTCGCCTGAAACTGCTCCGAAAACTAGACATTCGCTTGTTGAGTTTGTTCCAAGCCTGTTTGCGCCGTGTAGGCTTAAGCATGAGCATTCTCCGGAAGCGTACAATCCATAAATTGGTGTTTCGGTTTTCATGTTGGCTTTGATTCCGCCCATAGAATAGTGTGCGGCCGGCCTGATCGGTATTGGTTCTTTTACTGGGTCTACTCCACCGAGTTTTATTGCAACGTCACGAATTAGTGGTAGTCGTAGGTTTATTTTTTCTTCCCCTAGATGCCTGAGGTCTATGGCGATGTACGGTCCATAGGGTCCTTGAAGACCTCTTCCTTCCAAGATTTCGGTTTGTTCGGCCCTAGAGACTACGTCGCGTGGGGCTAGCTCCATTTTTTCGGGAGCGTATTTTTTCATGAATCGTTCGCCGTTGGCGTTGATCAGGTATCCTCCTTCGCCTCGGGCTCCTTCGGTTATTAGCACGCCTGAGGGAACCAGTCCTGTGGGATGGAATTGTACGAATTCCATGTCTTCCAATGGTGCTCCTGCCCTGTAGGCCATTGCCATTCCGTCGCCTGTGGTTGTGTGTGAGAATGTT